>CAZWYX010000001.1:0-20651 GCA_964638485.1 uncultured Planctomycetales bacterium
ACCGCCAGGGCTGGGAGGCCGCCGGTCGTGGTGCCAATCTGCTTCCCGAGGACCAGACTCACGACCGCCACGATGACGAACATGATGAGGAGGCCAACGCCTCCTTGACCGCGGTCGCTGCGATGGGCCATAGTGTCAGTATCTGATGAAGGGGGGATGAGGTTCATGGACGTCAGCGCTGGGCCTTACGAGGCGCTCTGACACACATCGAGGAGGCCGTCTGCCTCCTCGAACACGTGGTGCGTCAGCTGGGGCCGACCGTCAGGTTGTCCCTGCAGCCTGCGCCACCTCCTCTGCGTGCGCCTTCTCGTAGGGATAGCGATACTGCCGATAGTAGTAGGTGGAGCTCATTTCGACCTCGGGGGAGATGTTGTTCAGCACCACGCCACCCAGTTTGATTTTGAGACCCTCGAGCTGGGTTTTGGCGCGCTGGATCGCCCGGCGCGCGGTCTTGCCCACTTTGTAGATCAGCACGGTCACATCCAGTCGCGGCGCAATGAGGATGGGGTCGGCCACCGCCAAGACCGGGGCAGCGTCCACGATCGTCAGATCATACCGTGCGCGCGCCCAGTCGAGAAATCGTCCCAGCGCTTTTGATTCCAGCAAGTCCGGCGGGCTATCCACGTTGGAACCGGCGGTAATGATCGAGAGATTATCGAGTCCTGGAGTTTGGATCGCGGCATCGAAGCCCACGTCGCCCATCATCAGCTCCACAAAGCTCTGCACCGCCTGCTCAGGGGCCACGGATTCCATCAACACGTTGGTGAGGCCCGGCTCTTTCTTGCGAAAGCCAAAGCAGAGGTGCACGCTGGGACGGCGCAAGTCCGCATCCGCCAACAAGACGCTGCGCCCTTCTTGGGCGAAGGCCAGGGCGAGGTTGCAGGCGATGACGGTCTTGCCCTCATCCGGCCCGGCGCTGGTTATCAGCATGGTTTTATGATTCATGTCGTTGTTGAACGCTTCCATCCGCACGTTGGTGCGCAACAACCGGAAGGCATCTGCCTGCGGGGATTTCGTCGGATAGTTGATGAGGATCTGCTCCTTTAAGCGACTAATCGCCCGCCGGTGCGGTTTCCTGGGCATCCAGTTCTGCTTGAGCTCAGTCAACCAGGGATGCTCTTTCCCTGTGGCTTGGGGCGAGCTGAGGTACGGAATGACGCCGAGGACCGGCAGTTGCAGGTACTCTTCCACATCTTCAATGGTGCCAATGGAGGTATCCAAGTGTTCGACCACGAAGGCGGACATCGCGCTGAGGACGCCGCCCACGAGCAACCCCAGCAGGTAGTTGAGCTTCTTGTTCGGCTTAATCGGCGCCGTGGGCAACGTCGCGGGATTGACCACGCTCACATCGGAGACCTTCTCCGCTTCGGCGATCCGCGCCTCGTCGTACTTGGCTTTCAGGGTACGGTAGGATTGTTCTGCGAGTTCGCGCTCTCGCGTGAGCTGGGCGAATTGGATGGCGACGTCGGGCAGCTGCTGGCCTTGTCGGTTGAGCGTCGTAATCCGCTCATCCAGCCGTCGGACATTGGGATGCAGCTCAGTGAACTGCTGCAGGAGCTGGAGTCGTTCCGCCTGGAGTTCCATCAGTTGATTCGCAACCGCTAACGCCTCTCCCTTGGCCTCTCCGGCGATCTGAAAGGTCTTGAGCTGCTCTTCGATCTCCCCGAGGCGTCGCTCGACATGCTGGAGTTGCTGCTCCGTGAACTCACGCAAGGCGCGCGCTTGGCTATTTTTCTCCAGGAGGTTATGCTCACGATAAGCTTCTGCGATAGCATTGGCGACTTCCATCGCGGTCATCGGCTCTTCATGTTGGACATGGAGTTCCATAACATCCGTGTCAGTGACGACTTTCACCTCGAGTAGGTCCCTGAGTAATCCTGCCTGCGCAATGACTTCATCCACAGTCGCCGTAGGGTGCAACCACCCCAACCGCCGCGCAGCGAGTTCGAGAACCGAGCGGCTCTGCACCACTTTGGTCTGCGAGAGCATGGGATCGCCAATCGCCGTACCGGTCAAGAAGGCCGTCATCAGGTCTGACGCCGCCTTACGCTCGGTCACGCGCACGCTGGCGGTGGCTCGATAGATGGCGACTTGGGCATTGGTGTAGATGATCGTGAAGATGACGACGCCGAGGAATGCGGCAATCGCGATCCACCGCCGCTTGCGGAGGATCAACCAGTAATCGCGTAGGTTCAGTTCCGTCTCAGGAATTGGAGGCATTAGCAGGCCACGCTATCCGCTACCGTCAAGTGTACCTGCTGCGGTGCATCTCGACAAGGGTGGCGCCGGTCGAGAGCTCATTTTCTGATATCGAGATAGACTTCGTGGGTGGTGAATCCTGAGAGGACTTGGAGGGTGGTGTTCAGCGCCGGCGCCAGGGCAGCGAGCGCTGCATTGGCATCGGCCACCCACGTGCGCGAGACGTAGATGATGTCACCACCGTCCACCGTCACCGGCGCCGCCTTCCCTCGCCGCAGGAGCGAGTTGACGTTGAGGTGCACGACGCGCGGCTGGTCGGGATACCCTTTGACGATGACGACATCGCGAATCCTCGCTCCGGTCGGTCGAAACCCTTGCGCCATCGCAATCACTTCCGGCACGGTGGTCTTGCCGGCAATGCGGTAGACGCCCTGTTGCGCGACTTCGCCTAGCACGGCGACGCGTTGTTCTCGCATCCGTCGCAGTTCGACGGTCACTTGCGGCTCGCGGACGTAGGCCCGCAGGCGCTCGGTCAACAGGTGGTCCAGCTCGGTCAGGGTCAATCCTTCCGCCGGAATGTCGCCGATGAGGGGGTACGAAATTTTTCCGTCGGGCCGGACGGTGACGTCCCGCGTCAGATCGGGCACTTGCCAGACGGAGACCGCCACCACATCGTTGACGCCAATGAGATAGGTGACGCGCTCCGTCTCCTCCTCCCATCGAAGCGCAGGGACCTTGAGTTCGACCGGCGCCGCCGGCGCGCTGGACATCGCCGGTGGACTGGCAGTCATCGGCTCGGCCTCCAGCACCGTTCCCGGGGCGACGGATTGCACCGCCCGCTCAAACTCCTGGCGGGCCCGCTCGTAATCACCCGCTTCGTAGGCTTGCCGGCCTCGCTCAAAATGTTGGTCCGCGGTGGTCGCCTCCAGGTCCTCGACGGCACAGGCCGCGCTACTGGTGAGGAGGCACCAGCCAGCGATCAGCGCGAAGCATCCGAGGCGCCCAGCGATTCTCATGGGCGCAGCGCTGCCTTGGAGCGCAGCTCCACCACGTCAGTTTCGAGTCGCTGACGCAGCGCTTCCGATTGTTCGAGCCGCAGACGCAGCCGTTCAATCTCGGTGGTGACGATGCTGGTTTGCGCCGTCAGCGTCGCCACTGCTTCCCGTTGGCGCGCCACCTCGGCTTGCCAGCGCGCCACGTCCTGTTTGCGCTGCGCCAACAGAAACGCCACTTCCATCTCCAGGGCTCGCTTCGCCGCAGCCAGCGAGGTGGCGTGGGCCTGGAGTGCATCCCGGGCTTGCGTGAGCTGGGCCAGTTGCTGCTGTTGCTGCTCCAACTGCTGGCGCAAGGCGATGAGTTCCTTCGAGAGGCGTCGTTTGGGCGGGCCTTGTTCCACGGCGCGCATCACCGCCTCGTACTGCTCACGCAGGTGGGTGACGACGGCTTCCCGCTGTTCCACCTCGCTGTAGAAGGTCTGTTCCAACCGGTCCCGCGCGGTGTCTACCGTCGAGAGCTCCGCTCGCAGACGCAGCAACTCCGCTTCCAGTGTTGTCTGGGCATCCTGGCGCTGCGCGAGGTCATCCGTCAGGCGCGTCACGTCGGCGTGGAGCCGCGCAATGGTCTGCTCTTGCTCGTGCACCATGGTGCGGAGCGCCGTCTTGTTGAGCTTCGTGATGGATGATCGTGTGGGCGTGGTGGGTGGAGCGAGTGGCGTCGTGGGAACGGATGGACCCGAGGACTGTACAGGCGTGAACGGCGCTGGTTGCGGACGGCTGAACGCCCGGACACCTCCCAGGACCATCACCCCGATCATGACAGGGGCGATGTACACCGCCAGCCGCACAGCACCCGGCGAGCGCAGACGAGCGGCCACGTGTTGGAGTTGGGTCGCTCCCTGCGATTGCAGACGAGCGACGACCTGTCGTAGTTGACTCGTGTCCTGCGAGCGGAGGCGCGCCACCACCTGCTGCAGTTGGTGGATCCCCTGTGAGCGCAGACGCGCGGCCAGCGTTTTCACACGGCTAGCCCCCTGCGACAGCAGTTGGACCACCCACTGTTTCACAACGCGTCCCCCTTGGCTGACGTTCCACCCTAGGATTGTCATGCGTCAACCCACGTAGGTACTGTAACAAACCCAGGAACCCTTTGTCAACTCAAAAGTTAGCTGCGGCTAACTTGCCACAGCCAGAGGTCGGTTTGTTCCACGACCGGTTGAAAGCCGGCGTGCCGTAAATCGTTGCGGACTTCTTCTGCGCTCTGAAACACATGCACAAAACACGGCTGGTGCGGATCGCTGCCTGGCGAGACCGTCGGCACCATCCGATCACCCGGCTCAGGGAAGGTGCGCCACGGAAACACGTGCTGACGCAGCGTCCGCCACCGATCCAGCCACAGCGTGCGAGACGACCACGCGCGTCGGGAGGGCGCACAGTAAAACGAGCGATCCAGCGCCAGGAACCCTGGCGACACAAGCCACTGGCGCAGGCGCTGCAGGGTAGCCCGGCGCCGCTGCGTGGTGGGGATGTGGGAGTAGACAGCGCCGGAGAAGTAGATCATCTCCCATGATGAGATTCCATCCGGCCACGTCACCGTCGCGACATCACCGATGTGGCACGTCATCGCGACACCCAAGGCGCTGGCCGTCTCCTGGGCCTGGGCGAGCATCGCGGCTGAGAGATCCAGGGCGGTGATCGTATACCCTGCCTGCGCCAGGGCCAATGCCTCACAGCCGGTCCCACATCCGACGACCAGCACTGGCGATGGTCTCGGCAGGTACCGCCGCACGAGCTGCAGTACCTCTGCAGGCAACCCGCTGCGGTTGTCGCGCGCGAAGCCCGCGACGTCACGCGCATCGCTGTACTTCTGGAGGACGGTCTGTGCTGCGAGCGTAGGCGTGCGCACCCAAAACCGCGGGGTGAGTGCTCGCCGGAGCCGACTGCGCCAGCTCACAATCGCGCGGACGCGCTGCAACTCAGCGAGAGCAGGCGGTGCTGGACACATCGGAGGACAGCCTCATCAGCGACGACAACGGTGACGCGCCACTTGCCAGAGTCCTCGGAGGCCCGCGACGCTGAGACTGGCGAGACGCCAGAGGTAGATCCACCCCGTGCGCCACCCAGCCACGCCATACTGCAGCCGGATAAATGCGCTGGACGGAAACAGGTACGACAGCAGATACTGGAGTTTCGCCCCCCACCCTGGCAGGATGAGGAGCGTGGCGATGCGTTCGCGCCCGCGCATCACGGAGGTCGCCAAAAATCTCGTGAGCCGCGCCTCTGATGAGGGCAGCGCGCCGTTGGACAGCGCGTGCATCACCTCCTCAGGAATCGGCGTGTGACAGTGCGTGCGGACTGCCTGCAAGGCCGTGGCCACCAGGAGGCCGAGGCGGGCCTCCCGCGCGGTCGCCAGGAGGAGCGACCACTGCAGCGTGTCTCGACGGATGAGCCCATCCATCTCGTCCAGCCAGAAGGAGGGCGCACCCGGCCGATGGTGCAGGTAATGGAGACTGAGGTGCAGGAGGAGGTCTTCCGTGGCGAGCTGGTAACTGGGAATTCCCAGGACGTGCGCCGGCTGACACCGTCGCCAGACAGCGGCCATGTCGAGACGATCCAGAAACGGCTGATAGGCCAGACTCCAATGCGGTTCGGCGATGACGAGCAGATGATGCCACTTGAAAAATGCCAACGTGTAGTCATACCGAACCGCAGCCCCAGGGCGCGGCTCGACCTCACGAAACCCCAACGCCGACAGGACCGTGCGCATGCCGTCCAGTTCTTCCCGCCGCACCAATAAGTCAATGTCCCCGGTGGGTCGAGCGACCGGGTTCCCATAGAGCCATTCCCCCAACGCCACACCACGCAGCGGCACGCAGCCCAGGCCAGATTGGTGACTGCTCCGTAAGATCGCTTGCAACTCGTCCACGAGCAGGAGGTTCTTGGCCGCCTCAGCCGTTGAGGCCAGGGGTCGAGGAGGTGTCATAGTCATGCGCATCAGTGCACGTGCTGCGCATCGGCCACGATGATCTCAGCCAGACGCGTCGGCTCGACCCATCGCTGTGGCAGGAGGAGCTGCCGCACCGGTACGCGCGTGCTGAGTTGGGCTAAGTGCCGGAACTGTCGCGTGAGGATGTCCGGGGTCACGAGCGCGGTGTTGTAGAGATTGCGCACCAGAGCGAGGAACGCGGCGGAAGGACTCAGCGCGCGGATGGCTGGTCGTCTGAGCCTCGTGGAACGATGGAGATCATAGAGCACGCGCAGCGGGAGGGCGGTGGTGACAAATCCTGCCGCCACGTCCCGGGGATCCAGGCGACGTTTGGAGGCGGTGGGCACCACCCGCGGAAGCTGTGTAAATGCCTCTGGCAGGAGCCGCTGGCCACTGCCGGGCCACAGGCGGATCTCTGGGTACCCGGGCATCACCAGGGGCTGTTGACGCTGCCATACCAGCGTCAACAGATCATCCGCCACCAAGCCATAGCCCGCCAGGAGCAGCGCTGCCGCCAACGTAGACTTGCCCGCGCCAGGCGGCCCCAGGAAGCCGATGGCCCTGCGCCCCACGCGCACCGCGCTGCCATGGAGAGGATCATAGCCTTCCATGAGCAAGAGATAGGAGACCATCGGTCCCAACAGGACATCCAGAAAGGCCTCCGGTGAGGCCTGTGGCGCCAGCCAGTAGTGCAGTTGCCGCCCACGCGGCTGAATCCAGAACGCGCCAAGTCGGGGCCACCCCACGAAGAGCGCGTGGCCCCGTCCCTGTCGAAGACAGACGCGCCGACGCGGCAGCGGCCATGCGCCTCCTCGACGTGGTAGCAGACGCCATCCGTCAGTCACCTCCCCGCACTGGGGGAGGTGATCCAACGGCGACTGCGCGAGCAATCCGATGCCCGCGACCTGATACTGCCACGGGAAGGCCCGTGACGCGGCAGATGTGGCGACGGTCAAGCCGTGCCACCTGCCTTCGTCTTGGGCACACCACCCCCATCGTCCTTGTTGCTCCCCTTGCCGCCGGTCAGGTGCTTCAGATCACCATACCGCACCAGTCGTGGCGAGCGGTACGGCTGCTTGCGCCGATTCGTTGCGTTGGGCTTCATGCGCTCCTCCTCCATAGAACACGTCCAACCACAACTCAAGGCCCAGGAGATCAGAGAGTGCCCACGCCGCGGTGCAATTGTCCGCAGTGAGCCCTGCCCTCAACCTCTCGAGCTGCTCCTTGAGCACTGTCCCGTCCACATACCCCCCTGCTACGACGCGCTGATGCGCGGCCAGCGTCTGCAGGAGCCGTGGATACTCCGCCCTGATGGTGGCGTTGGCGACGTCGGTGAAATCGCCCTTCCAGCGTCGCTGGGCAATGCGCTCGGGCAAGACTCCCCTCAACCCCTCGCGCAGGAGCACCTTGGGAATGCCCTGGTGCGTCTGCTGCTCGCCTGGGATCGCCATCAAAAAAGCGATCAGGTCGCGATCCAGGTAGGGAAACGCGACGTCGAGGCCGTGCATCGCGGCCGCTTTCGCATCCCACTCCATGCAGAGGACGTGCATCGGCGATCGCGCTTCCTCATAGACAGCCCGCGCATGGCACGTCCGCTGGTGCAGGCCCAGCGGCCGACGCTGCCATTGGCGGCGCAGCACGCGGCGGCGCAACGACGAGGCATACCACGGGTGCTGAGACGGCCGCAGCCCCTGACGCACAAATCGCGCGAAGGGATACAGCACGGCAGGGACCTGATACCGAATGAGATCGGTGAAGAAACGCTTGCGAAACCACCGCGGACTCGTATCGGTCATCCAGCGGGGAAACTCAGCCAGGTGCCTGGCGACGGTCCGCCACGCGCATCGTCGCACCAGATCCACCAAATACGCTTGCGGAAACAGCACCTGATCTCCCCAGTGGCCGGTCAGCAGTACCCGGGCGCCTTGCTCGCGCGCGGTCACCATGAGGGCGTGCGTGGAGCTCCACTGTTCGTCGAGAAAGGGAATCTCCACATGCCACAAGACCGAGCGCGCGTGGTCCAGGAAGAGCTGCCGCTCAGCTTTCACGCGGTGGATGGTCACGCCAGAGGCCCGCTCGATCTCTGCCACAAAGCGGTCTTCATCCGACGGAGAACCGCGGCGCGTGAGATACGATAACCCGATCAGCGAGGAGGCAGGGAGGCGACCGCCAGCGACCCAGGATTGAGCCAGGCACAGGATGGCGGATGAGTCCAGACCACCGCTCACGGAGACGGCGACCGGGCTCGCACTGCGCAACCGACGCTGCACCGCCTGCTCAAAGAGCTGTCGGAACGCCTCCGCATATTCTGGAAACGACTTGAACCGCAGGCGGTGGTTCGCAGGAAAATCCCAGTAGCGTTGGACGGTGACGGTCTGTGGCGTCACCACCACCTGATGGGCTGGCGGAACACTGCAGACGCTCTGGAAACACGTGTGCTGGGAATCCGCCCACCGATCGAGGAGAAAATCACCAATCACATCGTGATTCGGTTGCGTGTGGACGTCGGGATGCGCGAGTAGCGCCTTGACTTCCGAGGCACAGAGGAACGCGTGCGGTAACTGACAGTAGTAGAGCGGGCGCACCCCAATCGCATCCCGCACCAGGACCAACCGCTGACGGCTCGCGTCAAACAGCGCCAAGGCAAAATCGCCCACGAGCCAGGTGGGAAAGGCCTCCCCAGCGACCTGATACGCGGCGAGCACCACGGTGGCATCACTGGCGTCGGGAGCGATCGGCAGGTGCTCGCGGAGTCGCGGCAGGAGGTCGCCGCGATTGTCCAGCCGCCCGTCAAACGCGAGGGCCAGGCCTCTCGCATCCACCAGCGGCTGCGTTTCATGGTACGACTCAGGCGTCACCCACAAATTCTGGCAGGCCAAGCCCATCGCACCACGGATCCACTGGCCCTCGCCGTCAGGCCCGCGATGGGCAAGTGTCGCACTCAGGCGAGCCAACAGGGTCTGCTCAATGGGCCGCCCATCGCGATACCACAGACCGACGAGGCCACTCATCTTTAGGGGCACCGGGCTAAGGACAGCACCGCCTGAAAGGAGGTCCTGACCTCAGGCGTATCGAGCACGATCTGTCCCTCGTGCTCGAGCCAGGCATGGGCCTGAAACGCCTCGGGGGACTTGTTGACGCCGACTTTCAACTCCGCCGCCAGGCCTCGCCTGCGCAGCAGCGTGAGGAGAATCAGGGATCGTGGCAAGCACTTCAGGCGCCAGGGCCAGCGACGAAAGATGGCTGCCGTGAACCGCGAGAGTCTCTGGTGGGCTGCGGCGCCATCCGCAGGGATGCAACGAGCGCGCGGCCTCATCAGGAAGCGCAACACGCTGGTGAACGAACAGAGCGTCAGTCCGAGTTCAATGCCGACGGTGATGCTCGCAATCTCGCCAAGCCCCACCCAGTCACGCGGCGAGAGTTGCCAGAGTTGTCGCCAGGGGCTAGGCATCGTTCACCAGCCGATGCTGGCGCAGATGCGCGACGAGTTGAGCGAGATCGCGCGCAATGCGCTCTGCTGGGGCCTCGTAGGCCTCGCACAGGAGCTGGTGAATGGCGCGCAACGACTGACCGCGTTGCACGTGGTGCCACACCAGCGCCCCCATCGCATCCAGCCCAAAGTAGGTGCCGGTGTCCAACTGCAGCAACACCATCTCCTCGCCTAATGGCTGGGCGAGGACCGCCTCAGGAATCGCGAGCTGGACATCGAGAGGATCGGCAAGTTGGTTACCACCCATGACGCCATTCCCACCACTGCCGGTGCAGCACTTGAGCGATGGGGGCCGCCACGATCCATGCCTGCATGCGTGTGGGTCTCCACCGCAACTATACCTTCTTGTACAGCAAAAGTCAACGCGGGGTGGGACGGACCGGTGCAACGGCTTAGGAATTACTGGCCGTGCCGCCAATCCTGCCAGAGGTAGCGCAGTGCCTGCCGCACGATGCGCAGGGTGCTGGTGCTGAGGTCGCTGAGGCGTTTCAGGTAGGCGCCTGGCAAGGCCGTGCCGCTGGCTGTCCCGTACCGCTGGCGCATGAACGCTGGCGCGGGAACGCACCGCTGACGCAGGCGGCGGAACATCGCGCGCGGCGAGCTGCTCCAGAGATCCATGACCAGCAAGCCCGCTCGAGGAATCGGTGGATGACTCAAGAGCCATTCGATCATCCGCTGGCGCAGTGGCTGCGCCGGCTCCGGTGCCAGCGCGCTGTGGACGTGCTGTGGAAGCGAGACACCGCACAACTGCTCCGCCGCACACAACGCATGAAACACCGCCGCACGGTGCGGGTGGTGTTTCAGTTGCGCTCCGATCACCGCCCAGTCCATCGGCGGAGATGGATCGCTGATGATGCGTGCGAGGTCCGACAGCCAAATCAGCCGCAGCCACACGTGATGCACCGTCATGTGGAGCGCCAGGAACATGAGGAGGTCTTCTGGCGTGGGCATGAAGTACGGTTGACTGTCCACTGGCTGCGCCCGCTCCAATAGCGCGCGCATGTCGTAGTAGGGATATTCTTCCGGTGGATGAAGCTCCAGCACCAAGCCCTCGCCGATGTACACATGCTGTCCTGAGACTTGCTTTTGGATGCCGGCACGCGCCAGGAGGTCGTCAGCCAGCGAGAGCGCCGAGGACTCCACGAGAAAATCCACATCGCCCATCGGCCGCAGGGCGACGTTACCGTAGTAGCGCTCAGCCACCGCAAACCCGGTCAGCACGACCACCCGCTGCCCGGCGCGCCGCATCGCCTCGAGGAAACGCGCCATCGTAGAAAACTGCCGAGTGTTCTGTCCAGCGTCCTGATAGTAGCGTTGCTGCAACAGCTCCAGGATGGACATCGGGACGACATCAGCCGGAAGACGCTTGAGGCGGTCGTACAGGAGACTCCCGACGTTATGGTGGCGCGCCTGATGCAACACGAACCACCAGTCGAGCGGCTCACGGAGTAACGTCTCCAATGCGGCCAGGGCGGCGGTTGCATCGCACCACACGCTGTACTGCAAGACGCGTTCCTCGCGTGTGAGCGGCCGCGCGCCTCGCGGGTGGTACAACGGCAATGCGGCACGGTCAGCCAGATCTCGATGAGGATGTCGCGCCCGCACGAGGGGGTGCGCGAGAAGCGTTGTGCCTCGTCGCGAGGCGTAGGGCTGAAAGCCTGCTCGCTGCAAGCAGCGCAGCGCAACCGGTGATGTCTCCGGCACCTCACAGGTGATGAGGCGTGCACCGACGCTGCGCGCCAGGTCGAGACTGGTGCGCACGAGACGCAAGCCCACACCACGCCCACGGTAGCGAAAGCGCACCTCGACGTGAGCAACCCGCCACTCCTGACCCTGTTGCCGATGCAACGTGAGCTGGGCAACGGACATGTCACTGTGGCGTAGAGCGAGGTGGAGGCGATCAGGTACTGGCTCGGTGCGGAGTCGGTCGAGCGCGGCCTCCCATGACAACCACTCGGTAAACCGCGAGTGCTCCTGGAACGGAAATCCCACGATGCGCGCCGTCGCCAGTTGCACGCGCCGCCCCAGCCAGCGGACGACGGCCGTGCCGCGCGCCTGATCCCATCCCTGGAGCAATTGATGCCTCCGCCGATCGCGCCACCGCCACCACCCCACCACCCAGGGTTCTAACCACCAGGGTTGCACACGACGCGGCTCGACAGCGACGACGCGACCGATCACGTGGGCCAGTGGCACCGGAGCATCCGGGGCAGTGACCGCATCTCCTTGCGTCGTGAGCTGCGGCGGATGCAGGCTCAGTTCCACGCGCAGGACGCGATGACACACCCACTGGCCGTCGCGCTGAAACACGACGATCTCGCCTGGCGTGGGTGGGGCGTCCTTCAGGGATTCCACGGAGATCCGATCGCCGCGCTTGAGCGCCGGATACATGCTCCAACCAGCCACGGTGATCCGCGTCCGTTCGAGGAGCACATCGGCCAGCTCGGGCACTTGGGTCATGGGAATCGTTTCGGCGAGCGTTGGTTCGGCGTTCGGGGTTCGGCGTTCGGCGAGCATCGGGTTAGTGTTGTGAGAGACTGCCGTCGAGCTTGGCGCGACGCAGCGCCCAGCGCCAACTCCAGAGCCCTGACGGCACGAGCACCACACAGAACGCGCCCAAAATCCCCAACTCGCGCGTCAACTGTGTGACCGGTGCGCCTTGATAAATCGCCTGCTGCAGTCCCCGAATCGCATACGTGATGGGAATGCAGGCGGAGACGCGCTGGAGCCACTCCGGCAGGACCGTCGTCGGGAAAAACACCCCACCGAGCAATGACCACAACCCATTGAAGGCCCACGCCACAAACGTCCCTCGCTTAAACACTAAAATGCAGCCCGCCTCCAACAAGCCCAGGCTGTTGAAACTGATGATGACCAAGGCGAGGATACTGAGGAGGCTGACCCAATTGATCTGGCTAAAGTTGACGCCGAAACCCACGCCGCCGACGACAAAATAGAGGAGGACTTGGAACGTGGCGTAGAATGTGTTCCACACGGCCATCGCCATAACGAACACCCACAGCCGCGTCGGGGTCAAGAGAATCGCCTCCAACGTGCCCAACGACTGCTCATGGGCGAGGCGTCCTGACACGCCGCCGAGCGCGGTGCCGACATACGCGAAGAAGGCGTTGCCGACGAGGACGTAGGCGAAATACGAGGTGCCAAACGGGACTAACGCTGGCGCGATGCGATGGCCAAACAAGCGATCAATAAAGAAAAACGTGGCAATGCCGGTACAGATGCCAAAGAGGGAAAACAGGAACGCAAAGCGGTAACTCGCTTCCATGAGGAATTCTTTCGTGAGGTAGGCCCAGGCCTTTCGCCCTTCAGTGAGGAGGGATGGAGATCGCACCGTCATGATCGTCGGGGTACTCATGAGACTAGCTGGGTGGTGGCGAGCCGCTCGAACACCGCTACGAGCGTCGCGGCGTGGTTACCGCTCAGACGTCGTAACTCATCCAGGGTCCCCCACGCCACGAGTCGCCCCTGATGGAGAATCGCAATCCGATCGCACAGCTCCTCCGCTTCGTGGACGTTGTGCGTCGCGATGATGGCGGTGCGTCCACCCTGCCTGACCAGGGTGTGTTTGATGAGATGGCGTAACTGGAGCGCGGCCAGCGGATCCAGGCTGCGCGTGGGCTCATCCAACAGCAGCACTCTCGGTTCATGGAGCAGCGCGCGCGCGATCGCGAGCCGATGCCGCATGCCAGTGGAGTACTCACCAAACCGTCGCTCCAGTCCGTCCAGGTTGAGCTGTTCGCGTAACTGCTCCAGGCGTCGCCGCGTCGCTGGAGAGGTCAGTCCGCAGAAGGTGGCGAAAAATGCGAGATTCTGACGACCCGTGAGCCGCCAGTAGAAACTCCGCTCCTCCCCCAACACAAAGCCGATGAGCGCTTTGATGTGATCTGCCTCACGCTGCACGTCGTAGCCAGCGACCCGGACCTCGCCGCTCGTCGGCAAAATGAGTGTGGCAAGGATTTTCAGCAGCGTGGTCTTGCCAGCGCCGTTCGTCCCGAGGAGCCCGAGAATTTCTCCCTGGCGCACCGTGAGGCTGACCTCCTGCAGCGCGGTGACGGGTGGCTGACGACGGATGGGCCGGAGCGAGCGCCACCGCAGTTGCAGCGGATGGAAAATTTTGGTGAGGTGCGAGACGACGATGAGTGCGTCAGCGGTCACTGGAGCGTGCGCCCGAAGTGCTGGATGGCCTTCTGGCGAATGTACCACCGGAAGAAGTTGGCGCCCTGATGCCCGACGGGAATCCAAAACAGCGGCGGCCGTCCCAACGCCTCCCACAAGCGGTCGGTGCAGGAGCGCGGGACCGTGCGATCAAAGACCGCATTAATCATCAGCGTGTGATTCCGACGCGCCGCCGGCGCGAGGTTGAGTGGATCAATGGTGTTGCTGACCACTTGGATGTCTTCCGGCAAGACCCCATGCTGCCGGAGATTGTCTCGCAGGGTGACGGTCAGCGGACTCTGCAGGATCAATGCGCTGATGTCACCGCCAGCCAACACATAGACGCTGCTCGTGATGCGCTCATCAATCCCAGACACCAGCACGCCCACCCAGCCCCCCATGCTGACGCCCATCAGTCCAATGTGGCCCTGCTCAACGCCTGGCTGCTGCAGAACCCAATCAATCCCCTGCCGCGTGTTGATCACGGCTTGGCGCAACAGGTGGACCACTTGCACTAAGTCATCCAAATCCTTAGCCGATTGCAGCCAGCTTTCGTGGCGTTTCTCAAACGTGAAGTAGTACGGCTCGGTGATGTGGAGCACCGCAAATCCGGCCCGCACCAAGCCGCGCGCAAGAAATCGCTCCGCGGTCATGCTGCCGGAGAGGTGGGGCAGGATCAGGACCACGGGATACGTGGTGCGATCTTGCGGTGTGTAAAACATCGCCGAGACGACGCGATCGTTCGAATAGGGTGTCACGAGCGCCGAGGGAAACTGGACCAGATATTTGCGATAGCGGGCGTTTTCCTCCAGGAGCCGCGACGTCGTCGGCTCCTGCGGCGGGAGGTAGTCGAACACCGCTTGCAATGGCTGCGGTGAGGTCTGCGCCCACACCGCCGGCATCACGAGCAGGAGCGCGCACCAGTACAGCATGGAGGAGCAGTAGCGTGTGTGGGGAATCGCCACGAGGTTATCCTACCAGAGCGTCCAAGCGACGGTAACAGATGGGGACGAGAGGATTTGAACCTCCACGCCTTGCGGCACATGCCCCTCAAGCATGCGTGTCTGCCAGTTCCACCACGTCCCCTGCGTCATTGTACTCATCTCATGCAACCACTGTCAACGCGCAGCGCGGCCTGGACGTCGCGCACCACGCGCTGAAACGCCGCGTCCTCGACGACCGGTTGCAGTTGGTCTGTCGTCATCGGCTGAGCTAGTTGCACCCACGAACGACATCCGCCATACGCTGGTGTCACGGCAATCCTCGCTGGGGTGGTCCGACGAAACGTCCGCAGGAGGAGGACCCAGCAGGGTTCCTCCGGTTTCCACTGGAATCGTTGTGTGACGAAGGCCGGCGTCCAGAGGTGATGCGCATCCAGCGCTAACGCGTCTGCTAGCGTCGTCGCCGGTATCGCCGCCTCGACGGTGGCATAGAGATCAATCACCACATGGCGAGGATCAATGGTGTGCTGGGTGGCGGCTAGGCGCGACTGCCATGCAGGCTTCACATGCGATGGCTGCTGATGCTCATAGGTCGGATAGAGCCAAAACTGCTGCGCCTCGAGCTCAAAGCGCCCTGCGACCTCGCGAATGCCACCTTTGCGGAAGAGCACATGCTGCGCGCCAGTGCGCAAGGCCTCGACCACGACGGCCCACTCTTTACACGCGGTCGCGGTCGGTGGCAGGGTCGCGCTCATCAACGCCATCCTGTCGGGGTCACCATCCGGAGGAAATCTTCCACGCGGGCACATTGCAGGAAGGGATTGTCCCTCCGCTCAGCGCCTAAGGTGGAGGTGGGATGGGCGCCATAGTTGTGTCCCGGATACACGAGCGTCTGATCATCGAGCTGACCGAAGGTCTTCGTCAAACTCTCGTGCAGTTGTCTGGGGCTTCCGCCAGGCAAATCGGTGCGGCCGCAACTCCCGACGAAGAGTGTATCTCCCGTGACGAGTTTATCATCAATGAGCACACATTGAGAACCTGGCGTATGGCCGGGGGTGTGGAGGACGGTCACGGGGAGCTGCCCAACGGTCAAGCGATCGCCAGCAGCCAGCCCGGTCACTTTCTTGCGCCAACTCGACGGCAAATGCTCGAGCTCCTCCTTCTGTGCGTAGACGGGAACGTCGAAGCGCTCCAGCACGTCCTCAACCCCATTGATGTGATCGAGGTGGGAGTGGCTGAGGAGGAGTTGGGTCGGGCGATAGCCATCCTGCTCCAACGCGCGTAGAATCCGATCCACCTCCCAGCCAGGATCGACGATCAGGGCCTCGTGGGTCGCGGGATCGCCGATGAGGTAGACGAAGTTCTGCATCAGCCCCACTTCGAGCTGTTTGAGGTAGAGCGGCCGATCGGCGGAGGCTGTCACCGAGTGACCGCTCCTTCCGATGCTGAGGAGACAAGCCGCGCATACTTGGCCATCACGCCAGTGGTGTAGCGCGGCTTCGGCGGTTTCCACCGATGCAGTCGTCGCTTCAACTCCGTCGCTGAGAGCTCCACATCGAGCCGCCGCTTCGGGATATCCAATGTGATGGTATCGCCATTCTGCACCGCCGCGATCGGTCCGCCGCATGCGGCCTCGGGCGCCACATGGCCGGCCATCAGGCCGTGCGTCGCGCCTGAGAAACGCCCGTCGGTGACGAGCGCCACCGACTCGCCGAGGCCTGCACCGACGAGAGCGCTGGTCACCCCCAACATCTCGCGCATCCCCGGACCGCCCCTCGGCCCTTCGTAGCGAATGACGACGACGTCGCCAGCCCTGATCCGTCGCCGTTGCACCGCCTGAAACGCGGTCTCCTCAGTATCAAAGACGCGCGCAGGGCCGCGATGATGCAGTCGCGCATGGCCAGCGACCTTCAGGACGCAGCCGTCGGGGGCGAGATTCCCTTTCAAAATCACGAGGCCGCCAGTGGGCTTGAGCGGTGTGGCCAGCGGACGCACCACGTGCTGACCTGATGTCTCGGTCGCTTCACGCGCCTCGTCAGCGATGGTGCGGCCCGTGACCGTCAGCGCGTCTGGATGGAGGCGCTTGGCGTCGAGCAAGCGTTGCGCAATGAGGCGCGTTCCCCCTGCACGATATAAATCCGTCGCGACGAAGCGGCCGCCAGGCTTGAGATCAGCCAAGAGCGGCGTCCGACGACTGATGCGATCGAACGCGTCAATCGCGAGTGGCACGCCAGCTTCGCGCGCGATCGCCAAGAGATGCAAGACGGCGTTGGTGGAGCCGCCGCTCATGGCCACGCCAGCGATGGCGTTCTCCAAGGCGGCGCGGGTGATGATGCGCTTCGGCACAAGATCCTGCGTGAGGAGCGCCATCACCAGCTCACCGCAGCGACGGGCGACGGCGTCCTTCTGTGGATCGGTTGCGGGAACGCTGGCACTGCCCATCGGTGAGATCCCGAGGAGTTCCATCGCCATCGCCATCGTGTTCGCGGTAAACTGCCCGCCGCACGCCCCGGGTCCTGGACACGCATGATCTTCCAGCTCGTGCAGTTGGGCTGCGGTCATCCGGCCTGCCGCGCAACGGCCCACCGCTTCGAACACATCCTGAATCGTGACATCGCGCCCTTCAAACCGGCCTGGCGCAATCGAACCACCGTAGAGCATCAGCGCGGGCACATTCACACGGGCGAGCGCCATCACCGTCCCGGGAATCGTCTTATCACAACCGGAAAGCGCCACCACCCCGTCGAAACTATGGCCGCAGACGACGAGCTCGATGGAATCGGCGATCACCTCGCGGCTGACGAGCGACGCCTTCATCCCCTCGGTCCCCATCGTGATACCGTCGGAGATGGCGATGGTGTTGAACTCCATCGGCGTGCCCCCTGCCGCGCGCACGCCGGCTTTGACGTGCTCGGCCAAGCGGCGCAGATGGACGTTGCACGGCATCACCTCAATCCAGGTGTTGGCGATCCCGATGAGGGGCTTGCGCAAATCCTCGTCGGTCAAACCCATCGCCTTGAACATCGCCCGCGCCGGCGCGCGGCTCACACCGTCGAGGAGCAGGGCGCTGCGTCGTCGCATCGCGATCGTGGGAGGTGTCGGGCTCGGCATCGCTAGTAATCAATCCCCAGTTGCGCCGGAATCTTCTGCTGCCACGGGTGCTTGACTTCGCGCATCTCCGTCACGAGATCAGCGCGGTCCACCAGGGCCTGCGGCGCGTTGCGACCGGTCAAAATGAGATGCAGCGCTGGCGGTTTCTGCTCGATGAGCTGCATGACCTCATCGAGGGTCACGAGGCGCACCTCCGCGTAATCAATCGCATAGAGGATCTCATCCAACACAATTAAATCATACGCGCCGGAACGGACGCGCTCAAAGGCGGTGCGCAGCGCCATCTGGGCCGCGGCCAGATGTTCCGCAAACGGTTTCTGATCCCCCATGTACTGCACAAACCCCTTCCCCAGTTGCAACAGCTCCAGTTGCGGGGCGAGGCGCTTGGCCAACTCCACTTCCCCAAACACGACCGGCCAATCTCCCTTGAAGAACTGGATGACTAACACCTTCCACCCGTGGCCTAAGGCGCGCAACGCCGCTCCCAACGCGGCGGTGGTTTTGCCTTTGCCGTTGCCGGTGTAGACGATGGTCAATCCCCGTCGTGTGGATTCCGCCATGAGGAGCAGTAGTGTAACACACGAAATCTCATGATGCAATGAGAAAGCGATAACTGCATTTCTATCAAGAGGTTACGAGACGCTGCCAGCGTGCAGAGGTTGACTATTACGTTTATTATTACGTTTAATGAAAAATACTATTGACAAAAGACCAATACCTGCTACACTCGTGGTTGGCCATGCGAGAGGAACAACCAATGAGGTGTCCCATGCACCAACTCGGACGGATGTGGCTGGCCGTGATCCTCACGTGGTGGATCGCCGCACCCGCGTCGGCGGATGTGCGGATTGTGGAGCTGCTGCCAGACCCACCGAATGACATCGCCGGCGATGCGAACCACGATGGCAATCGCAGTGCGATCGAGGATGAGTTCGTCGAGCTCCTGAACACCGGCAACGCGCCGATGGATCTCTCGAACTGGACGCTCAGTGATGCCGCGAAGGTACGCCACACCTTCCCGGCAGGAACCACCCTGGCACCGCGTGAGACGCTCGTCGTCTTTGGCGGGGGCCAGCCGCAAGGGATCAAGGGGCACGTGTTCACCGCCGTGGCGGGAACCCTCAGCCTCAACAACAATGGCGATGTGGTGACGCTGCGCGACAGTGCCATGGAGATCATGGACTCGATCTCCTACGACAGTGCCGGCCAGCGCGATCAGTCGCTCGTGCGCAACGGCGACGGCGAGCTGGTCCTCCACACCTCCCTCGAGGGGGCGCAGGATGCCCTCTACTCGCCGGGAGTGGTGATCACACAGTAACCCGCACCGCTCGTCACCAGGGACGCTACAGGCAGCATAAATTGTGTAGCGTCCCTTGGTGTGTTTCCGGTACAATAGCCGCATGTCACCGGCACGGACGATCGCGCGCGCCCTCTGGATGGAGGGCGAGACCGTCTGCCTGCTCGATCAGCGCGCGCTGCCGCATGAGCAGACGGTGCTGCGCCTGCGGACCTACGAGGAGACGACACAGGCGATTCGCGACATGGCCGTGCGCGGGGCAGGCGCCATCGGCATCGCGGGGGGCTTTGCCATGGCCCAAGCCGCGCGGGCAGCGCCCCCGGCGACGTTCTGGCCAGCGCTCGATCGCGCCGCTGCGGTGATTACCGCCGCGCGGCCGACGGCAAAAAACCTCTCGTATGCGGTCGAGCGGGTCCTGACGGCCATGCGCACGACATCAGACGTCGCAGCGGCGCGTCACCATGCCGTCGCCGAAGCCCACGCGATCTACGACGACGATGCGCGCATGGCCAAGGCCATCGGTCAGGCCGGGCTGTCGCTGCTGCCCAGCGACAAGGCGGTACTCACCCACTGCAACACGGGCTGGTTGGCATTCGCTGACTGGGGCACCGCCCTCGCTCCGATCTACCTCGCCCATCAGCAAGGACAGTCGGTGGCCGTCTACGTCACGGAGACGCGCCCGCGAGGCCAGGGCGCGAAACTCACCACGTGGGAACTGCAGCAGGCGAATATCCCGCACGTGCTCATCGCTGATACCGCCGCCGGCTACTACATGGCGAAGGGTGACATCGGGATGGTGATCGTCGGTGCGGATCGGATCGCGGCCAACGGGGACACCGCCAACAAAATCGGCACCTACACCCTCGCCACGTTAGCGACAGCGCACGGGATTCCGTTTTATGTCGCCGCCCCCTCCTCGACGTTCGATGCCGCGTGTCCCTCTGGTGCGCAGATTCCCATCGAGGAGCGGAGCGAACACGAGGTACTCGAGGTCAGCGGCGTCACGACGGCGGGAGCTGTCGTGCGCGTGCGCCTCACCGCCGAGGGCATCCACGCGAAAAATCCTGCCTTTGATGTGACACCGGCTGCGCTCATTACCCGTTTCGTGACGGAAGCGGGGCTCATCGCTCCTACCCGTGAGGCCATTGCGCAGTTTCTGGAGCGTGCCGGTCGTCGCTAAATCCGCTGTGGTCGCCTACCGTTGCCAGATGAGCTGCCCCATGTCCTCGTAGCGTCCGGCGATGCGCGGTAACGTCAGGACCAGCTCCACGTGAAAAGGCGTGTGCAGGCGCACGAGGTACTGGCCACCATGCTTCTGCCAACTGAGTAACGGCTCACCTTCGGGCGAGGGATGCTCGAGTTCTCTCGTCTGGCAGCGCGTCAGCCCCGTGAACTCGATGAGGCACTTGGTCCACGGAATGCGGGTGCGGTGCACCGGCCCCATCCAGTACTCTTC
>CAZWYX010000001.1:20751-65238 GCA_964638485.1 uncultured Planctomycetales bacterium
TGAGGCGGACCAGCTCCTCAGCCGTGTAGTACCGTCCCGTCGAGACGCCAGCGTTGTCCTCGACGTGGGCGACGGTGCGCATCCCTGGAATCACCGTCGAGATAGTGGGATGGCTGAGGCAAAATGTGAGGGCCCCGTGGGCGACGGTTGTGACCTCGCCGCGGAGCAGGAGCGGGCGGAGGCGTTCCACCCGCTCGACGGTGAAGCGCAAGCGCTCTCGGGTAAAATAGTCGCGGCGCCAGTCGTCTCGAGGGAAGGTGGTCTCGGGCGTCAACGTGCCGGTCAAGCCTCCCTCGTCAAACGGCACGCGCGCAATCACGCCGACGTCGTGGGCTTGACACAAGGGCAGCAGCGCCTCGGCTGGCTGCTGATCGAACACGTTGTAGATGACTTGGACGGCCTCGATCTGACCTGAGCGGACGAGTGCGACCGCGCTCTCGGGCTCGTGGTCATTGATCGAGACGCCAAAGGCGCGGATTTTTCCCTCACGCTTGAGACGCTGCACCGCCGCGATCCACTCCGCCTCATGTGCCCACGCATCGGTCCACACGTGGAACTGCTGGAGATCAATGCACTCGACGCCGAGGTTGCGCAAGCTCCGCTCGGTGCAGGCGCGAATCCAGTCCGCGGGAAAGGCCTCCCTCAGCGGCGTGGTGGGCACCGCAGGCCAATCCATGTTCTTCGGTGGAATTTTGGTGGCGATGTAGACGTCGTGATGACGCGGTGTCGCGCGCAACGCCTGCCCAATCAGGCGCTCGCTGAGGCCATCGCCGTAGACGTAGGCGGTGTCCACGAAGTTGATGCCGAGCTCCATCGCTCGACGAAACACCGCTTGCGTGGCACGATCATCGCGGGGCCCCCACATCCCGCCCCACCCCCACGTGCCGAGGCCGACTTCAGAGACGCGCCAGTTGGTCTGGCCGAATCGTCGGTACTGCATGGTCCGCCGCCTTGCTGTGTTGTAAGAATTCGGTGACGTGTTGGAGGGAGCGCTTCAGTCGCTGCCACTGCTCCTCCGTCAAGGGTTTCGTCGCGGCGTGGCGGTAGAGCGTCACCGCCTGCTGCAAGACGCCCAGGGCCTCTGGCCGTTTCCGCTGACGCCACAAGCGCTCGCCCTGACGCACAATCGCCTCACCCAACGCGAGGGCCTCGTCGTAGGCGTCGGGCGCGTAGTGGAGGACGTTCAACAGCGAGCGCATCGCCTCGACGTCATGGCCTTGGTTGAGCTGCTCCGCGGCTCGGCGGGTCCAGTACCGTCGGGCCGCGCTCACGTCCACGAAGCGCAAGGAGTAGTCGGGAATGAAGGCGATGTCCCACGCGGCGCGGACCGTCGGACTGATGAGCGAAATCGTCGTGAGGAAGCGCGTGCCGCCACGCAGGACGGTGACGGTGGTGTCGGTGCGGTGACCCGCAAAGGCTCTCGAGGTGTCCGCGAATTGATCGAGGGTGTCTATCGCCCGCTCGTCAATCGCGATGATGTGGTCGCCGGCGCGAATGCCAGCCGCCAGCGCAAAGGCCTCTTCCTTGACAAAAATGACGCGCACCCCCGGCTCCCCTTCCCCCACCGTCACGCCCCGAAACAGCGATGGCAGCTCATCGGCCACTGCGACGGCACCGCACACAACGCAGGCCGCGATGAGGGCCAGCAGGCCACCACACATGGTTGCCCCGAGGGGCGCCCATCTCGTCGTGCGTGGTTCGTCGTTCGTACTTCGGACATCGTCCATCGTGGTTCGGCTCACGGTTCGCGAGTGACGGTTCACGAATGTCTGCGCTCTGGTGACTGGTTGCTTCAACCTACGTAGGTACCCACGTAGGTCCTACTCGCCCTGTCCCATGCGTGACCCCACGCACCCTGCACTCACACCATCGTCTCCCCGCGCAGCGCCACATCCACGAGGAACAGGCAGAAAAACACCGGCAGCAGCCACACGTCCCACCGCGTCACGACCTGCTGCGTCGGGTGTTCACCGACGATGGTGTCGGCCTCTGCGCCCACCGCGCCTCCGGACGCCTCAGCGAGCGCCGTCAACAGCGCAACATCCGGTGGGGCCAGCGCCGTCTCCGGTGCGCCACTCGCGGAGGGACGCTCCACCGTGAGCCACCGTCGCGCCTCCCCCACTAACGCGCCCTGCGCCGTCTGCAGGAAGATCGCTTGGTACACGCCGGGGGCGAGTCCTTCCAGCGAGGCGCGCCATTGTGTCGCAGCCACGCGGTGGAGGGGACGCTCCACCACCGTGGTGGGATCGTCCTGCGGCACGAACCGCACGACGAACTGCTCGATGGTCTCAGGCGTCGGCGGCAGATGCACCTGGAGGAAGGCGGAGGTCCCGTGTGGCTCCACGCGCGTGGTCAGTTCTGTCAGCGTCGAGCGCCGCATGGTCCACGAGATGATCTGCGACCAGAAGCGCTGGTACTGATCCCAATGCACCCACGGCGCTGACCAGCGCGCTTCCGCATCCGAGGCGAACATCGTCACGCGCCCTAACCCCACCGGCCAGTGGATGAGGAGCGGATCAGCGCGTTCCTCCTCGCTGGTCACGACCAACGACACGCCGGCCTGCGGCTTGGCCTCCATCACGAAGTAGCCTTTGAGCGGCGGGAGGAACTCTTCGCGCAACCCCTGGAGGATCTCATGCGGCTGCGTGATGTGGGGTCGGTACCAGCCCTCGACAAAGGGCGCACGCGTCAACATCCGCTGCGTATCAGCGACGATGAGCTGCGGAATCTGCTGCTCGTCCTTGACGTGGTAAAACGTGCCGCCGGTGGCTTGGGCCAGGTGCTGCATCAGCCCTGCGCGCACAAAGAGGTCACCCACCAAGAGCGTGCTCACGGTGACGTCCTGGTCGCGACACTCCTCAACCAACCGCTCGTAGAACGGCGAATTCGGATCCATGGTGTTGCCATCAGAGAGCAGGATCAAGTGTTTGACGACGGCATCCGTGGCCACCAACTGCTCTTTGGCCTCGACCAACGCCGGCAGAAAATGCGTCCCGCCGCCGGACTTGAGTTTGATGAGGCGATCAATGATGGTGGCCCTGGCGGTGCCCACGGGTTGCAGGGGCACGATGACAAACGGGCGCACGTCAAACGCCATCACCCCGATGAGATCGTTGGGATCGAGCTGCTTGACGAGCTCAACCGCACCATGTTTCGTCAAGGCAATCCGTTGGCCCGTCATGCTGGAGGAGCGATCAATCAACAAGAGGAGGCTCAGGCGTCGTTGGGTTTTGCGTTCTTGCGGCGCGTCCAACGTCCACCACGCCGGCAGGATCCGATCGAGCGGCGTCTTCGCCTGCGCTTCCTGCGCGACATCGCCGCCACTGCCAATCACCAGGAGCCCCCCACCAAACGCTTCAACGTACTGGTTGAGGAGCTCCATCTGCGACGGTGACAACGCGAGACGCGGGAAATTGACCAAGATGACCGCATCGTAGGCCGTGAGTTGCGCCATCGTCGCCGGAATGCCTGAGAGGTCTTGAACCTCCACCGCCATCTGGCGGGCGGTTAAGACCTGGGCGACGTACGGCACCTGGAGTTTGTTATCGCTCAGGAGCAGCACCCGCGGCGGTCCAATCACCTCAAACGCTGCACGGCGCGTGTTGTTCGTAGGGATCTGATCGCCAGACGCTTCGAGGGTGGCGGTGAGGCGATAGCCGCCTAACGTCTCGGAAGACACCGGCACATCCACCAAGTGTTTTCCGGCAGGGAGGGTCACGCGCTGATCGAAGATGACCGCATCGTTTCCGCGCACGACCAGCCGGGCCGTGACCGCTTGGCTCGCTGCATTTTCAACGCCCACCCGGACGGAGGTCGGTTCGTGCCACCGCACCGCGTCAGGCACCAGGAGTTTCGTGATGGCGACATCAGCATGAGTCGTCATCGGTGGCAGATACGGAAAGAGCGGAATGTGTTCGAGCCGAGCCACCTTGGCCGCTTGGAGCGCCTGGCCGTCGGTCTCCAGGCCATCGCTGAGGAGGACGACGCGTTTGGGCCGTTCATCCGTCGTCAACGCAAAACTCGTCAACAACGCCGCCTGCAGATTGGTCGTGTCGGGTTGCAACGCGGCAGGCACCGCCTGAAGCACAACACCCTCCGCCATTCCACGACGGAGCGGCCAGTGCTGCACCGTCTGAGTTGTACCGGCAAACGTCATCAGGACCCGCTCGGTGCGCTCAGCCAGCGCGCGATCCAACGCGAGGAGACGCTCACGTTGCCAGCGCTGCTCGACAGGATCCATGCTGGTGGAGCGATCCACGAGGTAGACCACCACAGGATCTCGGGGCACGAACCGCGCCCAGCCGATCCCCGCCACACTGAGGAGTAACACGACACACAACAGGTGGCGCGTGCAGATGACCCCGAGGTAGCGCCAGCGCGGTAACATGGGAGACAACCCGCGAAGACTCCACCAGATGATCGGGAGCCCCACGAGCAACCACAGGAGGTGAGGAAAGGTCACGTGCCACATCTAGACGGCGCTCCGGACACTGATCCGTCGCTGATACACGAACCACTCGAGGACGAACAGGCACGCCCCCATCCAGAGCAGCCAGCGATCCAGCGGACGCGGCTGTGTGGGTGTGGTGGCGGCCACGGGCGGCGGGCGGTCTACGAGGCTCTCAGGGAGAGACGCAGCCATCTGCAGGAGGTTGGCCTCGGTCTCATCGGTCAGATGCGCATGAAAGGAGAGGCGCAGCGCTCCAGCGCTGACCGTGTACGTCCCTGCCCACCACGTCTCGGTGAACTCCCAGGGACCACCTGCGTGATGGAGCGTCTGTGTCGCTCCCGTCGGCAGTCGGACCGTCACCTCACCTGCTGGTACCACCGGGAGCGAAAACGGCGTACCGGTGGAGACGTACCAATACCGATTGGTCGGGGCTAACCAGTGGCAAACATTCAGGAGCAACACGAGCAGCTCGACCGTCCGCGGCTCCTCCACATTGATCTCATCCCAAGCCAGGGCGGTGACGACCGCTCGAAAACCATGCTGTTCGCCTACACCGACGAGCGGGCGACTCTGCTTGCCATCCGACCCCCACACGACCGGCCGCGCCCAGTCAGGCCACGTGACAGGGACGATAGCGCTCACCGGCAGTTGATCAACGCTGGTGAGGAACCGCGTCGTCGGGTGCGTCGTATCCCAATCCACGATCCGCAGGGGCTGCGTCCGCGTCCTCGTACTCTTCGCGATGAGATAGAGCGTGGGAGCGGTGGGTGGTTCGCTCGACAGTTGCGCCACCACATCGAGGCGAGGCGCATCCTCGGCGAGGGTTGCGGTCGCCTCTGTCAGCGTCGGTGTGCTCTGCACCAGGCGCGTCAAGAAGCGCTGCACCGCCGGCGCCAGATCTACCAGTCGCACGGCCACGGTCTGCGCCTCCTGGGAGGCGAGGATGACGGTGTTGTCTGCCTCCAGCGCATCCCGCGGCGCGCGAATGGTGACGGTCAGCGGATGCGTAGGATCTACAGAGGCCGGCTCGATGACGACCGTTTTCCGCTCCTGCGGTTGAAGCGCCAGAGATTGCTGGATCGTCTTGGACGCGCCGCCAGCCAGCAACAACTCTACCGTTTGCGGCACCTCGGCAAAGTTGTTGACGGTTGCTGTGATCAGCGGTGTGCCGGCGCTACCGCGTGACGACACGGCGACGTCGTGGAGGGTGACGTTCGGCTCAGGACGCCCCACCTGATGCCACTCCAGCCAGGAGGGCAGTGCGTGGTCTGGCGGTGGGAGATCTGTCGCAACGACCAACCGATCCAGGCCGCTCTCCCCTGCCAGCGATTGCGCAAGCTGAACGGCGCCTGCGAGATCGCCGGCCGCGTCCGTCGGCTGCACACGGTAGATGGCGGCTCGGGCGTCAGCGGCGGTCGTCACCCAGTGCGACGTCACTAACGTCGCGGGCGTCGTGGACACGACGAGGATGCGATCGTGCGGTTGCCAGTGATTCAGTGCCTGGAGGGCGCGGCCACGCGCCTGGAGGAAGGCGGAAGCCCCACCGGTCTGACGCTGGAGGCTGGCGGAGTTGTCCAGGATGATCGCGATGGTGTGCCGTGGTCGCACCGCAAACAGCCCATGCAGTCGTGGGCGCGCCAACACCCCGATGAGGGCCAGGAGCAAGAGCACCTGCACCAGCAGCAACCAGTTGATCCGCACGAGCTGGGCTTTGGGGAGTTGTTCGCGGAGATGTCGAAACGGGGCTAAACTCGGAATGAGGATCGGGCGGCGTGTCTGCTGGAACCGCCACAGCCACAGCAGTGGCCCCAGCAGGAGGAGAAACCATAAGGCGCTTGGAGCCAAGAGTGACACGCGCGGTTACACAATCAGCCCTACGCGGGGTAACTCGCGGAGGATGAACGCCTCCACGGGCATGGCCGTGGACACCTGGGCGAAAAAGCAGCCGGTGCGTTGACAGAAGGCAGCCAGGTTGGCGTTGTGCGACTCCAACGCGCGCAGGAGCAGTCGCATGTCCCACAGCGACCGACGCGAGCCGGTCTCGACATCTACCACGTAGCCCCGCGACCAGTCGGCGCCTGGCTTCAATTCCGACGGCGTGAGCACTTGGATGACTTTCACATCGAGATTGTGGTACTGGCAGAGTTGCAGCCCGCGGACCCACTCGCTCGGCTCCATCATCCAATCTGACAGCAGGATGATCGCGCCCCCGCGCGCATGCGTGGCGTAGAGGTAACGCTCGAGCCACGCGGCAAACGGCACGTCGCCTTCCGGCGTCCAGCGATCCAGAAAGGCGCGAATCTGAAAAATCCCGTGGCGTCGCTGGAAACCCGGCGTCACTTCGAGCCGTTGGGGCGTGCCGCCGTAGGCACTCACCCGCACCACGTTGTGGTTCGCCAGGCCCACGTATGCGAGGGCCGTCGCCACATCTTTGGCATACGCGAACTTGCGGCCGCCCGCGGGCAACCCCATCGAGCCGGTGGCATCCACGAGCAGGTGCACGGTGAGCTCGATGTCTTCCTTAAACGTCTTGACGAACAGGCGCTCGAACCGGCTGTAGAGGTTCCAGTCAATCGTGCGGACATCGTCGCCCCAGCGATACTCGGCGTAGTCGGCAAACTCAACGGAGCTGCCACGTCGGTTGATGGTGTACGGTCCCCCCGCGCGCAGTCCCCAGCGGGGCTTACGGCACTGGAGACGCAGTGACTCCAAGCGCTCGAGAAACTGTTGATCAAAGAGTTCACCTAACCGTGGCATGCTCGGGTCGCTTGACGAGTTGCCTCAAGGTGGCTAACACCTGCGAGGAGGTCATCCGCTCTGCTTCCGCCTCAAAGTTCAACACCAACCGATGGTTCAGCGCAGGGACCACCATGCGATCCACATCCTCGAAGGCGATGTTGACGCGCCCATCCACGAGGGCCAACACCTTCGCGCCCAAGAGGATGGCTTGCGCACCGCGGGGACTGGCCCCGTAGCGCACGTAGCGATCCGCCGCGGTGTGACCATCAGGCCCATTCGGATGCGTGGCCAACACCAGGTGCGCGACATACTGCTCGATGGGGCTGGCGACCATCACCTCACGGACCAGTCGTCGCAGTCGCGGGAGCAGTGTCTTGGCCTCGCTGGATGACCAGATGGGATGGATCTGGGCCACCTCCGCCGTCGTGGTGCGCTGGACGATGTGCACTAGATCCTCAAGCGCTGGTCGCTCGACAAGGAGTTTTACACAAAACCGATCCAGTTGCGCCTCCGGCAGTGGGTACGTCCCTTCCATCTCGATGGGATTCTGCGTGGCCAAGACGACGAAGGGGTAGCTTAAGGGATACGTCGTGCCAGCGATGGTGACCTGTCGCTCCTCCATCGCCTCGAGGAGGGCAGCCTGCGTTTTGGGTGTGGCGCGGTTGATCTCGTCGGCCAGCAACAGTTGGGTGAACACCGGCCCACGCATGAACTCGAAGCGTTTGCTCCCATCGCTTTCCACGACGAGCTGCGTGCCCAAAATGTCGGCCGGCATCAGATCCGGCGTACACTGGATCCGCTTGAACTCAAAATTGAGCGCCTGGGCGAGCGATTTGACCAGGAGCGTCTTGCCCAAGCCCGGCACGCCTTCGAGCAGGACATGTCCGTCGGCAAACAAGGCGACGAGGACACCTTCAATGACGTGCTGATGTCCCACGATGACGCTCGACAGCTCTGTCGTCAGCTGCCGCCAGATTTTTTGAAACGTCGCGACTTCCGATTTGACTTGCTGCGCCACGGTTGTCGTCATGCTGTCCTCTACCTTCTGCCTTCTGATCGCTGATGACTGGTGTCTGTACTCTGGTCTCTGGTTACTCCTCCGCGCGCTCGTAAAACCGTCGAATGGCGTCTTGATACTCCGGTGGTAGCGCCCACTCGGTCATCGGTGCAGCCGTCTGTTGTTGCGGATTGAGCGTCACGCGCTCTAAGGGCACCGTGGGTTGATTGACGATGGTCGTCGGTGCGGCGGTGTCATCGGCGAGTGGTCGCACCTCGGCCAACCGCTCGCCACTGGCGGCTGCTCGATCCCCTTTGAGCAGAAACCGAAACGGCAATGGAGCGGGGGTAGGCGCAACCGCGGTCGCGGCGCCGTAGAGATTGGGATCGCTCCCAGTCCCTGCCTGATCGGTTTCACGCGACTCAGACGGCAACTGCCCTGCCTGCGCTTGCTGGAGTTCTTGCAGCGCGCGTTCCATCTCAGCCAGCTGAGCGTCCGTGACCCCGACATCGCCGCTCCCCCCGCTGGCTTGCTGAAGACCCTGCTCACTGGGACTGGCTTGGCTCGTCGTGGCAGCAGACGGAGCGGCCATCTGCTGGCCGCCTTGTCCACCGGAGCTGTCGCCCTTGAAGAGCCGTTGCAAGAGACCCGAGAGACCCTGTCCTTGCTGCGGCGAAGACGCTCCAGCGTTCTGGGGAGCCTGCCTCGTCGCGTCAGTCGCAGCGCCGTCTGGTGATGCGCTTCCCGCGCGTGATCCCGCACGTTGCGCCGCGCCGCCTTGCTCAGCCGGCGTAGGCTGCTGCGGTGTGGCAGAGGAGGTGGCCGCGTGTTCCCTGTCATCGCCGTCGCGTGGCGTTGGTGTGGCCTGACGAGTTGAGGAGGGGGTGTCGGTCGTTCCTGGCGTGGGTGTTCCTGTCATCGTGCCTGCCTGCGATTGGCTCGGTGTCGGAACCGATGCCGCAGACGGCGCCTCAGCTGCGCCTCCTGGCCGCGTGGTGTGTTCCGTGTCAGCGGAAGTTGCTTGTGGTGTCATCGGCTGGGTGTCTCGTCGCTCTCCGCCCTCCCCGTGGGGGCGTGTGGCACCAGCCGATGCCTGATCGCGTGTGGCTGCGTCGCTCTGCTGTGATGCTGTCGCCTGCGAGCCGGTAAGCCCCTGTTGGAGTGAAGTCAGTTGCTGGGAGACCTGCGCCAGCAGTTGTGAGACTTCCTGTTGGGCTGCGGTGGCTTGCGGAGTGCCACCACCCTCACGCGACGGTGGCTGCAATCCCATGAGCTGCGCTAGTCGTTGTCCGAAACTCGAAGACGGTGGCTGTGACGATGCCGAGGACGAGTCGGTCGTCTGCCCTGTGCCCTGTGGCTCACTCGGTGTCGCAGCACTCGCGGCCGGCTCGCCTGCCTGCCCTGAACCACTGCCCTGCGCTGCGCCACGTTGCTGTGGGGTAGCACCGCGCTGAGCAGTCCCCATCGCGCCACTCGTGCCACCCGCACCCGTTGTTGGCTGATCAGCGCCTCGATCCTGTGGACGCGCCTGACTCGGTGAGCCGCCAGGTGAACCGCTGCTACTGCCTTGTGCGTTTTGTGCGTGCTGCGATGCGCCTTGCTGACCACGCTGCGAACTGGCCTGTGCCGTGCTTTGCCCCTGCTGTGGCTGACCTGACCCACCAGCACCAGCGGAGGACTGCGGAGACATCCCGATCCCGCCTGAGGGTGGCTGGGCGCGTTGCGACGATGGTGAGGGCGGTTGTGACGGTGGTGGCGGTGTCTGTGGCTGTGGCGGCGGGGCAGCGGCCGGCTCAGGCTCTGGCGCGCGGGCGACGTGCGTGGGGGATGGCAGCGGTGGGAACAACAACAGCAGCGAGCACAGCGCGGCGAGGGTCACGCCTTTCGTGAGCGGCGACCATCGTCGGGTCCGCGGAAACCACTGCGCCATCGCTGCTGGCGTTAAGCGTTCTTGGAGGTCGCTCACCAACGCTTCGTACATCCGCGGCACAGGCCCGGTCGCCTGGAACCACTCGCGCGCGGTGAGCAACCGTTCTTGCAAGTGGAGTTGCCGCTCCATCGTCTCGATGGCTGCTGGCGATGAGACCCACTGCTGCACGCGACGATGCCACAGCGTCCATCCCACCGCCGTCGCCAAGAGGACCCCGCCGACCGCGAGCCACCACGAGCTCGCCCACCGATGGGCGAGGATCGAGCTCAGCACGACGACGGCAGTGAAGCCGATCAGCCCTTCGCGCGTGAGGGCGCGTGTGAGTTCGCGGTTGTAGTCGCGCCGCAGCGCTTCGATGCGTTCAGCGAGTGGATTCATGTTCGTTCAGCGTCCAGCGTCTGACGGCCACGCCGCTGCGTATCGTCTGACGTCCGACGTCTGACGCTTGACGAAACGCCTATTCGTTGCCGCTGGACGTGGAACGCTTGACGCGCATGGTTCATGGTGAGGTCTACGGTTCGCAATGTTATGGTGTCGGCGTGAGCCGCTCTGCAAAATGGCCGGGGATGAGGCGACCGTCAATGAGTTGCTCGTCAATCCAGATGCGCTCGGTGTGCTGGGCGCTCGCCATCGTCGCTGCTGCAGGAGCCGTCGGAGCGGTGGGCCCGGTCTCTAAGCGCTGCTGGAGACTCTGGCGTTCTTTCTTTTCGCGCGCGGCTTCAATCGGTTGGGCCAGCAACGCGCCCGCGGCCGTGCCAGCGAGCGCCCCGATCGCAGCGCCTGGGGCTGAGCCTAACGCAGCGCCCGCGATGGTGCCAATGATGTAGCCCACTTCTTGAGGGTTGATCGTGGCACAGCCGCCCAGCAGCAGCGCGCTGAGGATGCCAGCGACCAGTCGCGCACGAATCGTGTTACGGCTGCGGTCCATCAGTGTCCCCCCACCACACTTGAGTATATCACGCTCCCACCACTCTAACAACTGCGCTGTGAATATGATACGTGAACGGTCGCGCGATGTAAATGGAAGGTTGATGTCGAGGCGCTAGCGATGGGCTTCGAGGCAGACGACCCCACGAGGCCCAACGAGGGCTGCGTGGGGGCTGTGCGGAGGCAAATCAAGGCGGTCCCCTGGCTTCATGGGCACGGTCCGCCCGTCGCGTGGAAGCTCAAACTCGATACTCCCAGCGATGACGTACAACACCTTCGCATACGGATGTTCATGGACCGCGTAGGTGGCCCACGGCCCATTGGACCATTGTTCGGGGGACAGTCCTTCTTGGTGGAGCTGCTGTTTGACGGTTCGCTCGATGGTCTTCGCCATACGTTCTTAGATTCTCCCCAGAGCTCCCACGAGCAACGTCGCCAGCAGAAGGAGCACGCCCCCGAGCAGGCGGGTGTTGCGGAGTTCCTGGGCGGCGTTGATCGGGCGGACGTCCCAATTGCACAGCCGCATGATCGCTTGGTAGAGACGGATGGAACGTGCCGGCGCCCAGAGGGAGAGCAACCCAATCGCTGCGGAGGCGAGCGCGATCACTCCCTCCGCCAGCTTCACATAGAGGAGCCACGACATGGCACGAGTGTAGCACGCCGAGGGGAAGAATGCTACCGACAGGCGCCTGGAGAGACGTCCACGGGCAGCGCCAGGACGTCAGCAGCCGAGCGTGTGAGCGACGATGTTTCAGCGAGGCAGGCCGACGCGGAGGCGCAGGCGCGCGCGAGCCGGCGCCGTGGCCGCCTCTTCCACCTCCACTCAACTCGAGAGTTCCTCGAGCCACGCGAGGTCGTCGAGGAGGGCGTCGTCGTCGGGCAGGAGCGGCTCCTCCGGCGCAAGGACGCTCAAGAGGGCGGCTTCGTGCGCTAACGCCACCTCGCTGAGGGAGGTGGGTGGGAATGTGGGGCGCGTCACGATCGCGGTGAGAAGGAGCGCTGCTGCGCCGAGCGGCACCACCACCGGCCACCACTGCAGGCGCGGTCGTGCTGGCGTCGGAGCGGCGGTCAACCGACGACGCACCTCAGCGGTGTAGCCAACCAGCTCGTCGTCGCTGACTGGTCGAATCCGCACCCGTCTCAACAACGCTTCAAGCGATGGCGATGTCATGGGCTCCCTCCTTCCAACACGCCGTTGAGGTGCGCGCGCAAATGGCGCAGCGCCCTCGCGAGTTGCGCCTTCACCGTCCCTGGCGCGCAGCCGATGACAGCGGCGACCTCCTCCACGCGCATCTCCTGCAAATAATGTAACGTCACGACGGTCCGCTGCCGATGTGATAATCGCGCAATCGCGCCCTCAAGTTGCCTCGCCACCTCCGCTCCGGAGGCCACATCCCGCGACGAAGGCTCTGCGCTCGGGACGAATTCCAGCACAGGGACTGTCTCCCCTGCCGCATCCTCTGTGTCTCGCGTCGGAAAGAACAGCCAGCGTCGTACGCGCGAACGGGCGCGCAGTACGGTCTGACATTCGTTGACGACGATGCGGTAGAGCCACGTCGTAAACTGAGCCTGCGCGCGAAACTGCGGCAGCGCGCGGTACGCCTTGACGAAGGCTTCTTGCGAGGCATCCTTCGCTTCCTCGACATTGCCGAGGAGTCCGACGGCGATGCTCATCGCTTTCGCCTGGTAGCGCTCGACCAGCTCACAGAACGCCTCCTGCGAGCCGGCCTGCGCTTGGGTGACCAGTTGGGCTTCGTCCATGCTACTGAGTATAACACAGCCTCAGCGTTTCGGCCCGCCGCGCACATCACCCTGGGAGCGGTCGCTGCGATGATTCCAGCCCTGGCCATGCTCGTCGCGTCCTCGACCACGTCCCCAGTCCCGCACTCCATCGCGCTGAGGCCGCCACTCAAGGCCCTGTGGTTTTGGAAACGCCTTGGGATGCTCCTGTACACGCTGTTGGAGCGCGCGGAATTTCTCCGGATTGTGTTCCTTGAGGTACTCAAGCCGGTCGTGCAGGTGCGCGCGCTTGCGTTCCATCAGTTCCTGAAACCGCTCGGGATCGCGCTCGCGCAGCTCGCGCAGATGCGCCTGCCTGCGATCACGAATGCGGTTCTTGACGGCTTCGTACCGCTCAGGGTTGTGTTCCTTCAGATACTCCAGCCGCTCGCGCAGATGGGTCCGTCGCTGCCGCATGAGCTCCTGAAACTGGACCGGATCTTCCTCTTGTAACTCGCGCCATTTCTGAACCTCACGCCGCTCGTAGCGACGTTCGTACTCAATGGGGATGGCGTCTTCATCGGTGACGGCCGGACGGTCCTCCCCCGCCCACCCCGGCTGAGCGATTGGCAGCACCATCGCTGTACCTAACATCAGTATTCTCCATGTGTTGTGTGTATGCATGGTTGTCGCCTCCTGTTCACGTTCCACCTCTTAGACGCCCAAGAGGCCGGCGTGGGTTACGCCGCTGACTCAAGAAATCGTGTCAAGCTAAATGGCTCGAGGGAGATCGAGGCCCTTCCCGTCGTCATCAAGTCGGTCATCAATTGCGCCGTCATCGGCGCTAAGAGAATCCCATTCCGAAAATGGCCCGTGGCCAGGTAAAAATTTTTGATCGGTGTCGCGCCAAGGAGCGGTAGACGATCAGGCGTCGCGGGACGGAAGTTGACCAGCGCGTCGCGGTAGGAGTGCTGTTGAAGCTGCGGACACACAGCAGCGGCCGCGTGATGCAACCGCGTGCTGGCTTCCGCTGTGATCTGCCGATCGAAGCCGACGAATTCAACCGTCGTCCCCACGATGAGCCGCCCGTCGCCGCGCGGGATACAGTAGGCCTGGCTCGATTTCACCGCCCGCTTGAGGAGCGGATGCGTCAGCTGGTAGACGAGGAGTTGCCCTTTCGCCGGCTCGACCGGAATCGCAAACGGAAGCTCCGGATCAAACGCAGCCCAACTCCCTGCGGCATCTACAACGATGGAGGCCTCCCATGTCCGGCCATCGTCGCTGATGACGCCGTGGACACGTCCCCGCTGATGGCGCAACTGCTTGACCTCCACCCCTTCGATGATGGTCACCCCTCGACGACGGGCCGCCTCGGCATAGGCGCGGGTGAGTTGCGCGCTGTCCACCTGATGATCCTCGGGGAAAAACAGGCCCCACCGCACCAACGGATTGAGCGCTGGTTCCCGGCGGAGCAGCTCCTCGCGCGTCAGCCGCTGAATCTGGAGGCCTCGCTGCACTTGCCACGTCAGGCGCGTGTCGGCTTCGCGCGCATCCTCCTCGGTAAAAACGAGGAAATACAAGCCCGTGGGTTGAAAGTCAATCGGCAGCGCGGTGTCGCGTGTCAGGCGCGCCACCACGTCGGGAAAGAGCGCGCGGCTCGCGAGGCACAGATCCAGAAACGGTCCAGGGCCGTGGGCTTCGAGTTGTGGGGCGAGCAAACCAGCGGCGACGCTGGAGGCCTCTGTGCCGACCGTCCCCCGTTCCAGGAGGGTGACCCGACAGTTGGCGCGCGCGAGCGACTCCGCCACCGCACAGCCAATGATCCCGCCGCCGATGACGAGGACGGTCATCTCGTATCGTTACTCACCGTGGACCGAAACGCGGCGTAGGTCAGGAAACCGAAGAGCAGCACCGCCACCCAACTCAGCAGCGGGGACACGAGTCGGCCGTTCACCAGGACCTCCCATCCGCTGACGAGCCGTAGCCCGTGCAGCAGCGTGATCAGCGCGAAGAGGACCCCGGCGGTCGTCCGAAAGGTGCGTTGCGTCATACGTCCTCCTTTGAGGCGCAGTGAGGCGTCTCGTTGGTGTGGTGTCGGCATCTCTGCTCTAGTATACCAAACACCCTGAGGGTGGTGGGGTTCGCTCCTTGCTGAGCTGCGGTCATTCTTGGTATACTGAGGGGTTATGGCCAAGACCCTGTTCGAGAAAATCTGGGATCGGCATGTGGTGGCGACCCTCCCTGATGGGATGGCGCTCCTCTACATTGACCGGCATCTGGTGCACGAGGTGACGAGTCCCCAGGCGTTTGAGGGGCTGCGGCTGTCCGGCCGAACAGTGCGGCGGCCAGCGCTCACGTTCGCGACGATGGATCACAACGTACCGACGGATGATCGCACCATCATTCGCGATCCAATCTCCAAGGCACAGATGGAGGCGCTCCAGAAGAACTGCGCGGAGTTTGGTATCACCTTGTATGGACTGGACAGCGACCGCCAAGGGATCGTCCACATCATCGGCCCGGAGTTGGGTCTGACGCTGCCAGGGACGACCGTCGTCTGCGGTGACTCGCATACATCTACGCATGGCGCGTTTGGGGTCCTCGCGTTTGGGATTGGGACATCGGAAGTGGAACACGTGTTAGCGACGCAGTGCCTGCTGCAGAAACGACCGCAGACATGCAAAGTCGAATTCACCGGTCGCCCTGTACCGCCGGTCAGCGCGAAAGACTTGATCTTGAAACTCATCGGCACCATCGGCACGGCGGGTGGGACGGGTTACGTCTTTGAATACTGCGGCGAGGCGATCCGCGCGCTCTCGATGGAAGCGCGCATGACGATCTGCAACATGAGCATCGAGGCGGGTGCGCGCGCCGGCTTGATCGCGCCGGATGAGACGACGTTTCAATATCTCGCCGACGGCAAGCGGCCGTTTGCGCCACAGGGACGGGCCTTCGAGAAGGCGGTGGCGTTCTGGAAGACGCTGCCCTCTGATGCGGACGCGACGTTTGACCGCACGATCAGGATCAACGCAACCGATGTCGCGCCGCAAGTCACCTGGGGCACGAATCCCGGCATGGTCGTGGATGTCACCGGTCGCGTCCCTGCGCCAGATGAGGTGGCGGGTTACAGCCGGCAGGATGTGGAGCACGCGCTCCAGTACATGGGCTTACAACCCGGCACGCGGATGACGGACATCACGATTGATGTGGTGTTCATCGGTAGTTGCACCAACGCGCGCATTGAAGACTTGCGGATCGTCGCCAACACGCTCAAAGGCCGCAAGGTGCATCCCAAGGTGCGCGTGCTCATCGTGCCTGGCTCACAATCCGTGCGTCAGCAAGCGGAGGCGGAAGGATTGGATCGCACTTTTCGCGAGGCCGGCTGCGAGTGGCGCCACGCCGGCTGCAGCATGTGCTTAGGCATGAATCCGGATCAATTGCAGTCCGGCGAGCGGTGTGCCTCAACGTCGAATCGCAACTTCGAAGGGCGTCAAGGAAAGGGCGGGCGCACGCATTTAGTGAGTCCCGAGATGGCCGCGGCCACAGCGATCGCGGGACACTTCGTGGATATTCGGAGTTGGAAACCATGACGCCGTTTACAACGCACCGCGGCCTCATCGCCACGCTCGACCGCGCCAACGTGGATACCGACCAGATCATTCCGAAACAGTTCCTCAAACTCATCGGGCGCACCGGGTTTGGCGAACATCTGTTTCAGGACTGGCGATATCTTCCCGATGGCAAGCCGAATCCAGACTTCGCTCTGAACGCTGAGCGGTTCAAGGGAGCGTCCATTGTGGTCACGCGGAATAATTTTGGTTGCGGATCGAGCCGCGAGCACGCGGTGTGGGCGTTGCAGCAGTACGGATTTCACGTCGTCATAGCTCCGTGGGTCATGCGTGGTGCGACGCGCGTGCCGGCGTTTGCGGACATTTTCAAAACCAACGCGAGCAAAAACGCGCTGTTGACGGTGGAATTAGCTGCAGCGGAAGTCGAGGAAATCTTTCAGATGGTCGGACGGACACCACGGTTAGCGGCGACGGTGGATTTGGATAAGCAGCGCGTGGTGCTGCATCTCGATGAAGAGCTGGCTTTTCACTTTGAGATGGATCCTGCCGTCAAGGAGCGATTGACCCGCGGCCTGGATGACATTGGCATTACCCTCAAGCACGAACAAGCGATCAGCGCGTTTGAAGCCCGCCACGATCCCCAGTTGTTCGCTACTCCTTCCTAAATTGTAACGCGGCCGAGTTGATGCAGTGCCGTTTGCCCGTCGGTGGTGGCCCGTCATCGAAGACGTGGCCGAGGTGGGCATCGCAGCGCGCGCAGAGAATTTCGGTGCGTTCCATGAACCCACGGTGATCGCGCGCGTACCGTACGTGCGCCTCAGCGATCGGCGCCCAGAAACTCGGCCAGCCGGTACCCGAATCGAACTTCGCCTCGGAGCTGTAGAGGATGACCCCGCAACACACGCACTGGTAGACACCGGGCGCATGGTGATCGTGGTACTGGCCAGTAAACGCGCGCTCGGTCCCCTGCTGTCGCGTGACCGCGTACTGTTCGGCTGTGAGTTGCTTGCGCCACTCCGCCTCGCTCTTCCGCAATTTCTCCACTACGCCTCCCTTACTCAACTTCAGCGACAGGTTTGCGCAGAGTTTTGATCGTCGCACGGTGGCGTTTGTCAGCGAGGAGCTTGGCTTTCGCACGCCGACTGCGCTTGCGTTTTTGCCGTCGGATTTTGGCGATCTCGCGCTGCCGATCGCTCTCGCGACCAAGAATTCGCTCCTCCATTTTCTCGGCGAGACGCCGGCGCGCCAGGAAACGATTCAAACCTTGCGAACGCTCTTCTTGACAACGTACCGACAGACCGGATGGACGGTGTGTCAGCACTACACACGTCGCCACTTTGTTCACGTTTTGACCGCCGGGCCCGCCTGAGCGCACAAACCGCTCCTCGAGATCCTCCTCGCGAACCCCGACGTTCAGTAAACGTGCGCGTAACGCATCTGCTGTCTCAGGACTAACAGGAAACTGCGGCACAGTGCACCGGCGTGACGTTCATTCGAGTGGTTGGGCTTGGTCTTGCTGGATGGTCTTGAGCTGCGTTTTGACGCGTTGGTAGGTCTCGACCTGCGTCTTGCCCGTGCTGTAGTCCAACACCTCGCCCGCCTCTTCTTGTTGTTGGCGAGAGCAGCCCACGATGACGAGGAGCATCACCAGCATGAGGAAACGCCTCATCGAGATTCGTCGCCCCACGTGTCGTGGAGAAACGCTTCCCGACCCGAGCCGTGTTTGTAACGCTGATACTGGATGAGATGTTTTTTGTAGTAGTCCTGATGGTACTCCTCGGCGGGATAGAAGTCCGCGGTGGGGAGAATGTCGGTTACGATCGGTTTGCCAAACTTGCCAGATTGAGCCAGGGTGTGCTTGGAGGTTTCGGCGGCGCGCCGCTGCTCGTCGGTGTGATAGAAAATGGCGGTGCGGTATTGACTGCCGCGATCAGCGAACTGTCCGTCGCGTTGGGTGGGATTGATGTTGCGCCAGAACACGTCGAGCAGCCGCTGATAGGTGACTTTCGCGGGATCGTAGAGGACCTTCACCGCTTCATAGTGGCCGGTCGTGCCCGAGGAGACGGCTTCGTACGTTGGATTTGTGGTAGTGCCGCCGGTGTAGCCCGAGGTCACCGATGTGACACCCTCTGTCACCTCGAAGGCCGCCTCCATGCACCAGAAGCACCCACCCCCAAACGTCGCTTGCTCAGTCGTCATGCTGGGATATTGTAACACTCCTTTCTCCTCGAAGGAAGGATCGCCGTGGCTATGCGCGATGAGGTACATGCCCACCATCAGTAGCATGATGATCGCCATGAGGAGTTTCACCGCCACCGATCCCACGTGACCGAGAAAATCGTTGCCAGTCTCACCTGCTCGTCCATACCCCTAAACTCTGGCCCCTATTGTACCACCTCCCACGCCCAAGGGGAAACGAGGAGCGTGGCCGGCAGGAGTCGTTGGCTGAAACGTCAACGAGCAGCGTGGGCGCTGCTCGTTCGATGGAGTTCCTGGGTGTGCGGAGGACTCTTACGACTGCGGCGAAATGTCCACGACCGTGACGTGGAAGCTGAGGGTTTTGCCAGCGAGGGGGTGATTGAGGTCGAGGGTAACGACGTCATCGGCCACGCCCACAATCCGCGACTGAAACGGCCGCCCCTGCTGATCCTGGCCGCGCAGGAGCTGGCCTACTTCCGGCACGCTCCCCTTGGGGAGCTGCTCCCGCGACACCTCTATGACGGCCTGGGGGTTCACTTCCCCGTACCCATCAGCGGGCGCCACCGTCACATCTTTGACGTCGCCGACCTGCAAACCGATCAGCTCGCGCTCGAGGCCGGGGATGATCTGGCCCTGGCCATGCACATAGCTCAGCGGCCCACGCCCCTCGCTCGTATCCACGACTGCTCCGTCCACCGTCAACGTGTAGTCAATTTTCACGGTCATCTGCTCTTGAATCGTTAATGGCGCTTGTCCCCCGTCTTGCTTGGCAATGCAACCGCCCGCCATCAATACACCGCCGATGAGCGCGCTGACGAGTACGTCGTTCCCCTGTCTCCAGTGCACACGGGCCTCCATGTTAGTAGGTAGGCATCTGTGGATCCACGTCCTCCGCCCAGGCGGTGATGCCGCCCTTTAAATTCTTGAGTTTGGTAACACCAGCAAATTCACTGACTCGGTAACTGACTGACGTAGACCAGGGAGCCCATTACAGCGCGCCCAGGCGGGCGCGGAGGGTGTGTGCTTCCTTAGCCAGGGGGGCTACTGGCTCCGCTTGACATATTCTTCGAGCCGCCGTCCCACTCCGATGATCGTCAAGCCGGTGACCTCTCGTGCCTGCTCGTCGTAGCGCACGATGACGCCTTGACCCACGTCTACGCCAGTCGCAGGTCTGGGGCTGCCAAAGCTGAGGTACAAAGTATCGGCCTCACCGTCATACTCCCAGGTCAGGGGCGCCTCCTGTTGCTCGAAGAGTTTTACCGTGTCCATCTGATCTGCCTCCAGTCAGCAGGTTGCCGCGTGAGATAGGCGGTGACCACAAACCTATCTTCCGGGCTCACCTCGCGATACACCACCGCACAGTATTTTTCTGTCAAGGGTGTGCTGGCATAGTGCCGCACCGCTATCCATGTTCCGGCATCACCTACCTGCACGTAGTCTGGTTCTGCCACCGTTTCAAGGATCCGGTTCTCTTGTCCGTCCATATCGGGATGACGACGAGCAATGTGCGCGAGACGTTCATCGGTCAACCGAATCGGGACGCCGGCCACGGATGGCACGATCTGCATAGGCGTAGTATAGCATACCACTGGCAGGAACTCGAATAGCGGTCCGAGACTACAGCGCGCCCAGGCGGGCGCGGAGGCGCCTGTCGCGCTCGGTGAGGTCGTCTGCCGGTAAGTCCACCCGAGCTGGGATTGACCGGGTTCGGATCGAATACTTCCCCGACGCCGTCAAAACAGGACCAGTTCTGTGGTGTCCAGAATCTCCCCCGATGTCGCGTCGAGGGTGTAGCGGACATCACCGACCACAATCCTGTGGGCCAGACGGTACTCGTCGTTCCACCGGGCGATACCGAGCTCACGACCTTGAAGAACCTCGAACGGAATTCCCGCCTTGATCGGCTTCCCGTCTAACCCCCTGTAGACGTGGTGAGAGTACTCTCTCTTTGCAAGTGCGCTCGCCTCTTCCGGGGTAAGCCTCGGCTCCAGGACCAGATCAGCGAGGATTTCTTCGGGAACGTAGCGGTTGTAGACGAGGTGAACCTCGTTTCTTTCCGTGAGATGAACGTCCACGCCACCCTTGAACACCGGCAGGCCCCGGAACGATTGGTCGAAGTACACGTGGGTGCCGCCAGGGCTCTCTTGGATCCGCAACGTCTTCAAGTCCCGCAGATCATGTGTCATCCCGAACAGGGAGGAGTAGCGGGCGAGGAACCGCCGCGCTGCTTCTTCCGGCGTGCCTGGAATCGGTTCGGTGCGACCGCCGTCCAAGACGCGGGGCGTCCCCAGCAGGTGATCCCAGCCCACTGACCACTTGAGGCCGTTCGCTTTCCGAAAGGCCTCCCACTCCTCGGATCTCGATTTACTCCCCGCCGGGTCGGTCGCAGCGAGGATTGGTATCGTCAGCACCGAGACGGCAGTGAGGATCAACCACCTCCCCGCCTTTCCGTTCCACGTCATCCACGGTTTGGTAGACATGGTCATCACAAGACACTCCCACTGAGCACGCTGATGAGGACACTGTTCCCCTGCTTCCCGTGCACACGGGCCTCCATGTTAGTAGGTAGGCATCTGTGGATCCACGTCCTCCGCCCAGGCGGTGATGCCGCCCTTTAAATTCTTCAGCTTCGTAAACCCGGCCTCGCGGAGGATCTGGAGCGCTTTCCAACTGCGGCCGCCGGATTTGCAGTGCAGGACGATCGGCTCAGCGGAGTTGAGTTCATGCATGCGCTCGGTAAATTCGCTTAACGGAATAAGCTGCGCGCCCTCGATGTGGCAGATGTCCCATTCATGCGGTTCGCGCACATCAATGACCCTCACATCTTGCCCGTTTTTGAGGAGCGTCTCGAGCTCTTGGGGTGCGATCTCCCACCCTTGCCGCTCATCGGTGGGCTCCGGCTGCTGCGCGTGAGCGCCGGGAAGCCCACAGAACTGCTCGTAGTCAATGAGCTTCATGATCGTGCGCTTCGGGCCACAGATCGGGCACGCTCCATCTTTCTTCAATTGCAGTTCACGGAACCGCATCTTGAGCGCATTGATGAGGAGCAATCTTCCCACTAACGTGTCGGGCTTGCCGAGGATAATTTTGATCGCCTCGGTGGCCTGAATGACGCCGATGAGGCCGGGCAAGATTCCAAGGACGCCACCTTCCGCGCAACTGGGCACGAGTCCCGGCGGCGGGGGTTCGGGATACAAGCAGCGGTAGCATGGACCTTTCCTCGCATCGAAGACCGAGGCTTGTCCCTCAAAGCGGAAGATGCTGCCGTAGACGTTGGGCTTGCCGAGCAGCACACACGCATCGTTGACGAGGTAGCGCGTGGGAAAGTTGTCCGTCCCATCAATGATGATGTCGTACGGTTTGAAGATTTCGAGCGCATTGTCCGACGAGAGGCGTGTTTCATGCAGCTCAATCTCGATGTGCGGATTGATGGCTTGCAAGTGCTCTTTGGCTGCTTGCAGTTTAGGTTTGCCGACGTCTGGAGTCGTGTAGAGAATTTGGCGCTGGAGATTGGTGAAGTCTACCTTGTCCATGTCCACGAGACCCAGTTTGCCCACGCCAGCCGCAGCCAAGTAGAGGCCCAGCGGTGAGCCCAGACCGCCCATGCCGACCAAGAGAACCTTCGCCTCTTTGAGCTTGCGCTGACCTGCCATGCCCACTTCCGGCATGATGAGGTGGCGGCTGTAGCGTTTGATTTCCTCATTCGAAAGATCGGCCCCACCGGCCACCGAGGGCACAATCGCGAGTTCATCACCGTCGTTAATCGGCGTGGCTAAGCCGCGCTGCGCGCGAATGTCCTCCTCGTTGACAAAGATGTTCACGAAGCTGCGTAGTTTGCCCGTGTCATCAAAGAGGTGTTGTTTCAGGGCGGCGTGCTGCGCAACCAAGCGCGTCAAGGCATCGCCAACTGTCGTCGCGCTGTTGACGGTAAAGGTCTCGCGCTTGTTGGCGTAGGCCTGTAACGCCGTGGGCAATAGAATCGTCGCCGTCATGACGCTTCCTCCCAAAATCGGTCACTCAAATACCGGCTCCCACCATCGGGAAAAATCATGACAAGGACGCCCTGTTCAATCTGTGTGGCGATGTGGAGTGCTGCGGCCAGCGCCGCTCCCGACGAGGGGCCCACGAGGAGGCCTTCCTGTCGCGCGAGTTGTTTGACGCGACGGTACGCCTCTTCTGTTGAAATGTAGAGCGTTTGGTCCGGCAGAGCCCGATCGTAAATGCCAGGGACGATGGCGGCCTTCATGTGCTTGAGGCCCTCCAGGCCATGAAACGCGGCGTCCGGCTCCACAGCGATCAGCTGAATCTGCGGATTGTACCTTTTCAATCGCCGTCCTGTACCGACGAGTGTGCCAGCCGTTCCAAGACCTGCCACGAAGTGGGTGACTTCACCATGCGTTTGTTCCCAAATTTCTGGGCCGGTCGTTTCAAAGTGCGCCTTCCAATTCTCGTCGTTGTTGTACTGATCCGGAAAGAAGTAGCGCTCCGGATGCTCGGCGTAGAGCCGTTTGACTTCGCGAATCGCACCGTCGGTACTTTCCAGCGGCGTCGTAAAAATGAGCTCCGCACCGTAGGCCTTCAAGATCCGCTTCCGTTCTTCGCTCACGTTCGCAGGGATCGCCAGTTGTACGCGATACCCTTTGACCGCGGCAATCATGGCATAGGCAATACCGGTGTTGCCCGACGTTGCGTCCAAAATAATTTTGTCTTTCGTGAGCTGGCCTGAGCGCTCCCCCGCTTGCAGCATGCGCAGCGCCGGACGATCTTTGACTGAGCCACCGGGATTTTCCCACTCCGCCTTTGCCAGCAACGTCACGTGCGGCGCCTCCGCCTGTGCGATCTTGCGCAGTCGCAGCAAAGACGTCTTCCCCACTTTGGAGAGTAATTCCTCTCCCAGCGCGAGGTGTTGTTTGACTGCGGCTTCAGTGCCTGTCTGCATGATTTGTTTTAGCACATAGCACTTGGTACTGAGTACATCGTGTGTGGTGCCGGCCCACTATGTACGATGCACGATGTACGGACCTTTAATCAATCCCAAATCCCTAACGTGGCCTTCACATCATCGGATGCCATCGTCCGCGGATCCCATGGCGGTGTCCAGGCAATTTCGATGACGGCTTCCTTCACTCCCGGCACCGCGTACACCGCTGAGCGCGCCATCTGCACCAACATCGGCCCGTAAGGACAGCCAGGGGAGGTCAAGGTCATTTTGACATGCACTTTGCCGTCTTGGATCTCAACACCGTAGACCAGTCCCAGACTCACGATGTCGAGATGAATTTCTGGATCCTCGACGCGCGTGAGCTGCTGGCGCACCTGCTCTTCCGTAATCGTCGCTGTTGAGGCCGATCGTGGAGACTCTGCTGGGGGTGTTTCATCACTCATGCTGTACCTCCTTGCGCATTGGCCTGTAGTAATCTTTCAAGAACATTCCACGCGAGGGTAGCGCATTTGACGCGCACCGGAAATTTGCGCACCCCCTGCAAGGACTCGAGATCGCCCAGCTGTGGCGTTGGCTCGGCGTCCTGGAGCATCATGGCTTTAAACTGGTCAATGAGCTCGCGCACTTCGGCGAGAGGCTTCCCTTTCACGCACTCGGTCATCATGGACGTCGAGGCCTGACTAATGGAACATCCGCGTCCGCTGAAACCGATATCCGCCAGTGTGCCGTCGGCGAGCTCAATTTGTACTGCGACCTGATCGCCACAGAGCGGGTTTTCTCCTTCACTCGCGCACGTCGGATGCGCAAGCGGTGCGTGGTTGCGCGGCTGGCGGTAGTGATCCAGGATCAGATCGCGATACAGTTCGTCAAGTTCATATTCCCTGGGTTGCGTACTCATCGAACCGACGCCTTGGCGCGACCGCCCCTACGGGCCGTCTGGCTGAAAAACTGTACCGCCTCCTCAATCGCCTCGGCTAAGGCGTCAATCTCCGCCTCGGTATTGTAGAGATAAAAGGACGCGCGCGCCGTCGCTGGCACACCGAGCCGTCGCATCAGGGGCTGGGCGCAATGATGTCCGGCACGAACGGCCACGCCAGAACGATCGAGCGCGGTACCCAAGTCATGCGGATGAAGGTCGCCCACATTAAAGGAAATGACACCGGTCCGCTGCGTTGCTGTAGGCGGGCCATAGAGTGTGATGCCAGAAAGGCGCGAGAGCGTCTCAAGGCCATACGTCACCAGTCGCTCTTCGTGCGCGCGCACAGCGTCTAAGCCGATGTCCTCGAGATACGTGAGCGCGGCATCAAAGGCCACCACATCACCAATGTTCGGTGTGCCCGCTTCATATTTCCACGGCAGCTCATTCCACGTGGCGCCTTCGAGGGTGACTTTGCTGATCATCTCGCCGCCGCCGAGGAACGGATCCATCGTCTCGAGAATCGCTTTGCGCGCATAGAGGACGCCCACACCCGTCGGCCCGAGCATCTTGTGCGCGGAAAAGGCGAGAAAATCGCAATCAAGCACCTGAACGTCTACCGGAAAATGCGGCACACTCTGCGCCCCATCCACAAGGACGAGGGCCCCTTGTGCATGCGCCTCGCGGACGATCTCTGGCATCGGATTGATCGTCCCGAGCACATTGGAGGCCTGCGTCACCGAGACGAGTTTGGTTTTCTTCGTCACCAGTCGTCGCAACTGATCCATCCGTAACTGGCCCTGTGTGTCAATATCTACAAATTTGAGGACGACGCCGGTGGCTTTCGCGAGGAGAAACCAGGGAACTAAGTTAGAATGGTGCTCCATCACGGTCAAGAGGATTTCATCGCCTCTCGTCAGGAATTTCCTCGCCCACGCATGCGCGACTAGATTGATGGCCTCCGTTGCATTGCGCGTAAAAATGATCTGCGCAGGATCATGCTGGGGTACGTTGAGAAAACGCGCGACGTGCTCACGGGTGCATTCATACTTGGCTGTGGACTCTTCCGCGAGCAGGTGGAGTCCGCGATGGATGTTGGCATTGGTGGTCTCGTAGAACTCGCGCAACGCTGCAATCACCACCCGCGGCTTTTGGGTCGTGGCCGCATTGTCGAGATAGACGAGCGGCCGCCCATGCACCTGGCGGCTCAAAATGGGAAACTCGCGGCGAATCGCTGCGACGTCAAGCATCATCTAGACCTCGATGAGCAGAGACTGCCCGTGCACCGTAACGGTGTACGTCGGCACAGGCCTGATGGCCGGGAAGCAGACGACGTGGCCTGTCCGTACATCAAAGCGCGCTCCATGTCGTGGGCATTCCACTTCATAACCCTCGAGTCGTCCCTCGCCCAACGGCCCGTTGTCGTGCGTGCACACATCGCCGATCGCGTAGAACTGTCCTGCCACATGACACACGAGGATCCGTTGATCATTGACCGTTACCGTCTTCGTGTGGCCGGCTGGCAGTGCTGCAAGGGGTACCTGCGCCTGTGGCATCACACCTCCACACGCTCAAGCAGATCCAGCGTGCCGACGCTTGCAATCAAGCGCCGACTGAACTGCTCGCGGACCACTGGATGTCTCACGCGATCGAGGACACCGTCGAGAAAACCGTACACCAACATCGTCTGCGCGATCTCCGGTGGAATCCCGCGCGAGCGCATGTAGAAGAGCTGCTGCTGATCCACCGGCCCGACGCTAGCCCCATGTGTACAGCGCACATCATCCGCCTCAATCTCTAATACGGGCGTGGTCTCCGCTTTCGCGTGCTCACCCAATAAGAGATTGCGGTCTGCCTGATACGCGGCACACTTCTGCGCCTTGGGATGAATGCGAATCAGACCGTAGTAGGTACCATAGGCGCTGTCGTGCAAGGCGGATTTCAACAGCAAATCGCTCGTCGTGTGCGCCGCAGGATGGTCCTGAAGGCTGACTACATGACACTGTTGTATGCCCCGCCCGACACGCACACCCAAGAGCTCGATGTGCGCCCCAGATCCTTCAGCGATGGATTCGAGTTGGAACCGCGAGCACTGACCTCCTGTCGAGAGCAAGACCAATTGGACGTGGGCGTCACGGGCCGCCAGCAACCGTTGGACACTCACGTGGTTGACCTGCGAGCCCAACTGGTGATGCGTCGCATAGGTCACGTGTGCGCCACTCTCAGCGATCACTTCAACCGCAGCCACGCTGACGGCGGCTCCCTCGCTGACTGAGGTGTACTCATCCAGGATGGCGACGTGGCTCCCCTCCTCTGCGATCACCAGCACGTGCGGACAGTAGGCGCGCTCTGCGTCGGCGTAGTGCCAGTGAATCGCGATGGGTTGTTCCACGATGACACCACGCGGCACGCGCACGATGACACCGCCGTTCATGTGCGCGGCGTGCAAGGCCTGGAGCTTGCCGTCTGCCGGACGGATCACGCGCTGCATCAGGGAGCTTTGCACCAGCGCTGGCTGCTGGGTCAACGCCTCCTCGAGCGAGAGGGCGAGTACCTGCGGGGACGTCTGCGGCACTACGATCGCTGGACGGAGGCGCGACGCTGCACTAAACCGTCCCAGCTGGAATGTCTCTGGCCTAGCCATCCGCCACGTCTCGTCATGTGCCGGCGGCCAGTCCAACTGACGAAAGGTCTCCCACGCCTGTGTGCGAAACGCCTTCCACCACGCTGGCTCGTTGTGGCTCGTCGGTGGCAGCTGGAGAATGGACATCGTGTCCTCGAGAGCTGTGGTCGTCACGCGGCGCCTCGTGGTGGACGGGCGATGCGGAATTAGCCGAGCGAGCCGTCGAGCTGGAGTTCAATCAAGCGATTCATCTCGACCGCATACTCCATGGGCAGTTGGCGGGCCAGTGGCTCGATGAAGCCGTTGACGATCATCTTCATCGCCTCCGGCTCACTGATGCCTCGGCTCATGAGATAGAAGATCTGCTCGTCGCTGACTTTGCTCACCGTGGCTTCGTGGCCGATCTCGACGCGCTCCTCATCAATCTGCATGACGGGATACGTATCCGAGCGCGACTCGGGATCGAGCAATAGGGCATCGCAGCGCACGGTGGATTTGACCCCCTCGCAGTCCGGATAGACTTTGACGAGTCCTCGGTAACTGGTGCGCCCCCCATGTTGGCTGACGGACTTCGAGAGAATCGTCGAGGTCGTGTGCGGTGCGCCGTGCACCACTTTGCCACCCGCATCTTGGTGCTGTCCACGACCGGCAAACGCCACCGAGGTGATCTCCCCCTTCGCGCCCGGCTCGACCATGTAGACCGAGGGATATTTCATCGTCAGCTTCGAGCCCAAGTTGGCATCAAGCCAGAACATCGTCGCGTCGCGATACGCGACCGCCCGCTTCGTGACCAAGTTGAATACGTTCGTGGACCAGTTCTGGATCGTGGTGTACTGCACCTTCGCCCCTTCCTTGACGATGATCTCGACGACCGCACTGTGGAGTGAGTCGGTGCTGTAGATGGGCGCGGTGCAGCCCTCGACGTAGTGCACAGAGCTCCCTTTGTCTGCGATGATGAGGGTGCGCTCGAACTGGCCCATGCTCTCGGAGTTGATGCGAAAGTACGCCTGCAAGGGCAACTCGACGTGGACGTTCGGCGGCACGTAGATGAAACTCCCACCACTCCACACCGCTGAGTTGAGGGCAGCAAACTTGTTGTCCATCGGCGGGATGATTTTTCCAAAGTACTCTCTGAAGAGCGCCTCATGCTCGCGCAACCCGGAGTCGGCATCCATAAAGATCACGCCTTGCTTCGCGAGATCTTCGCGCACGTTGTGGTACGCGACTTCTGAATCGTACTGGGCGCCAGTGCCAGCCAGGTACTTCTGCTCGGCTGCAGGGATGCCCAATTTGTCAAATGTGCGCTTGATGTAGTCGGGGACATCTTCCCAATTGCGCTCAGGTCGCTCAGACGCCCGAACGAAGTAGTGAATGTTTTGAAAGTCGAGGGTGTCCAGCAAACCACCCCCACCCCACTTGGGCATCGGCTTGTTCTCGAAGATCGCCAGCGCCTTCAGCCGAAAGTCGCGCATCCACTGCGGCTCCTGCTTCAGCTCTGAGATCTGCTCAATGACCCGGTGACTGAGCCCCTTGGGCAGCTTGAAGAGCGCTGCCTCATCGTCGTGAAAGCCGTACTGGTAGTCCCCTTTGCTGATCGTGGGTTGTCGCATCAGATGACCTCCGCTGCCTGCTTAAGTTCTGGTGTGAACTTCTCGTACCCTCCGGCCTCGAGCTGTTGAGCCAACTCCCGGCCACCGCTACGCACGATGCGTCCTCCGATCAACACATGCACCTGGTCGGGGATGATGTAGTTGAGCATGCGCTGGTAGTGGGTGATGAGCAGGATCCCGAGGTCGGGGCCGCGGAGCCGATTAATCCCGTCGGCGACGACTTTCAAGGCATCAATGTCGAGCCCAGAATCCGTCTCGTCTAAAATCGCGATCTTGGGTTTGAGCATCCCGAGCTGTAAAATTTCGATCCGCTTCTTCTCCCCACCAGAAAAGCCATCGTTGATGTAGCGCTTGATAAACGACTCTTCGATTTTGAGTCGCTGCATCTGCGCTTTGAGCTCCTGGCGAAATTCCCGCACCGGCACATCGCCGCCGCGCAACGCTTTCAGCGACGCGCGGAGAAAGTTCGCCAGATTCACTCCAGGAATGGCCGTCGGATACTGAAAACCGAGGAACAATCCTAACTGCGCCCGTTTGTCCGGGGAGAGTGCCAGCACATTCTGGTCATCGAGCCACGCCTGGCCGTGCGTCACGGTGTAGTTCGGATGGCCCATCAGTGCATACGCCAACGTGCTTTTCCCTGAGCCGTTCGGCCCCATGAGGGCATGCACCTCGCCGGCGCGCACGGTGAGCGTAATCCCATCGAGGATCGTCTTGCCTTCGACACGCACATGGAGATCGTCAATCCGCAGCACCGCCATGTCAGGCACTCCTCGTGGCCGTCACGACTTCCCACCGCGCAACCATTTGTTGCGCGACGACTCCCTCGTCATGCAAGAGGTCTTTCAGGCTCGTGCGCGCCATGATGCGATCGAGCTCCCGCGTCAAAAACGACCACACCGGACGAATGCCGCAGTTGCCCGTGTGGACGCAGGCCTCGCGCAGACCGGTAAAGCGACCACAAAACTGCTCCGAGTAGAGCGGCCCGCCAAAGACGGCGAAGACCTCGCGCAGGCTGATGTGCTCCGCTGGCTTCGCCAAGAGAAATCCGCCGTGCACACCCCGCATGCTGTGGATCAACCCACGCTCCCGCACCTGCGACAGGATTTTCTCCACATACGGCGTGGAGAGCCCTTCGGCTTCAGCGATTTCGCGGGCGGTCAGCGGCTCGCCGCCTGGCTGGCGCGCCAGTTGCAACAGGCACCGCACCCCATATTCTTGCAGGGCACTTAACATGGCTTACTCCCTCGGTTACTTACCCCTATTACAAGCTTAGCAAAATATGACTTTTTTGTCAAGTTTTAATTAAAAATAATATAACATACTGTATTCATTGTAGTTCTGTTAATTAAATAAGCCCTTGAAGGCATCAATCACTTCTTGGAAGACGCCACCGACCGACTCAGTCCCTTCCTGTAACATCAGGCCGAGATCTTGTTGGAGGCCTTGCAAATGCACATCCGCCAACCGTCCCACGGCGGTTCTCCCGACGGTATCGAAGATCAACATCGTCACGACAAACTCTGGGCGGGTGACATTGCGGAATTGGCGTGTGCGGTTAATCGGAAATTCCTGCACCTTCGGCGGGTTGCCCTGCGTGTAGTCCTTGTAGACCACCTTGCCGATCGCGTATTCGAGGAGATCAACCTGAAACGGCGGGGCTTTGCCTGTGGCTGGCTTCGGCGCTGTTTTGTGTTGACCGCTTTCCTTGACGGGCTTCAACGCATTGATGTTCACCTCGCCCTTGGCATTCTTGATCACGATCACCTCATTGACGTGCATTTTCACCACTTCCAAGTGGACTTTCCCTCTGAGCAGGTCACGCGCCTTCACATCAATCGCGATCTGCGGTGCATCCAGCATGATCTCTTCATGAAAGCCCCAGGGGTTGCGGAGCTTGAGCCCCTGAATGCTCACCGCCGCCGTCGTCAGCCCGATGTGCATCCGCTGGATGGAAAGTCCCACTCCCGTCGTGGCCTTGATCCCCCGCTCCAGCACAACCTTGATGATGGTGTTGCGCAGTATCACGATGCTGCCCAGGCCCACGACGCCCACCGCGCAGAGGATGAGGACGATCGTTCCCAGTTTCTTCATCAGCGACTCCTTCGGTTACTGGCGTGGCACATGCTCCCAGGCATGGTAGGAACTGCGCACCAACGGCCCGGCCTCGACGTGGCGAAAGCCATAGCGCAGGGCGACCGCTCGCAACGTGGCAAACTCATCAGGCGGCACATACCGTTCCACCGGCAGTTGCTGAAGCGAGGGCCGCAGGTACTGCCCCATGGTGAGCACTTCGCAGTCCACGGCCTGTAAATCCGTAAACACCGCGGTTAGCTCCGCGGTCGTTTCTCCCAATCCTACCATAAGGCCGGTCTTGGTGACAAGGTCTGACCGCCAACACTTGCCGAGCTCCAACACGCGCAGCGACCGCTCGTACACTGCGCCAGGACGCACGCGCGTGTAGAGCCGCGGCACCGTCTCCAGGTTATGGTCGAGCACGTCAATCGGCGCATCCACGACGAGACGCAGGGCATCTTTGTCCCCGCGGAAATCGGGGATCAACACCTCCACACGGCAGGCCGGCGTCAGGCGCTTAATCGCTTCTGCCGTCGCGGCGAAATGCGCTGCTCCACCGTCGGGGAGATCATCGCGCGCGACCGCAGTGACCACCACGTGCTGCAGTTGGAGCGCCTGTACCGCCTCAGCGAGGCGTCGTGGCTCATCCGAATCAAGCGGTTGCGGTCGGCCGTGGGCCACGGCACAAAACCGGCAACCGCGCGTGCAGGTGTCGCCGCCGAGCATAAAGGTGGCCGTCCCATGCGCCCAGCACTCGCGCACATTCGGGCATCGCGCCTCTTCGCAGACGGTGTGGAGGTTGAACTCCTGTACGACCCGGCGCGTTTGAAAGAACTCGCCCGTTTCCGCCACCTGCACGCGAATCCAGTCTGGATGTCGTGTCATGGAGACAAGCAGGTTTCCGTGCGCAAATAGTCCAGCAGATCTTTCACAATGAGACGACCTTGACAATCGAGAAATCTCAGGGTGGGACGATTCTGTGGGCCAATGAACACGCGCAACCGTAGATACGGTGGCACACGAGAACTGGCCGTAGGCGCGAACGCATTCACGCGAAAATCAACCGCTAATGCTCCAGAGCGATCTACCGTCACAGTGGCCTGGGGATACTTCTTCAGAAACAGTCGTGCTTCTGTCGTCTCTTGGGCGATTTTGCGGTAGGCCTCGTCACTCAACATGGGCTCTGTCGTGAGCGACATCACTAAGAGCATACCGAGCACAACACTCGCGCCACCGATCGCGACGATCCACGGGAGGCGATGACGCGTCATGGTCTCTGCCTGGGGGCGATGCTCATGACGAACGGAGCCAGCGGCGTTCAACGGCCGCGTAGACATCCTTGCGATGGCGCACGGCCCACACCGTCACGTGATTGCCCGTGATGTCATAGACGACGCGATAATCGCCGACCCGCAGCTTCCAGAGCTCGGAAAGGGCCTGCCGTAATTTGACGCCGTAGTGGGTGGGCGCGGTGGTCAGGCGTTGTGCGATCGCTCGCAGGATGCGCTCGCGAATGTTCCGCGGCAGCGCTTCGAGATCTTCCCACACGACCTCTCGAAACTCGACGTTGTAGGCCACGGCCCGTTAGGCGCGTTGAAAATGCCGCTTCGTCTCAGCCAGCGAATAGGCTTTCTTGGAGCGCTTGCGCCGCTCTTCCACCAGCGCTTCCAGCGCGGCATCCTCCATCAGATCGAGCGCGCCGAGCAAGAGGTCGCGCACTTTCTGCGACAAGCTGACGTGATCGCGCTGCGCTAAGGTCTCCACCGCGGCATAGAGTGGCGGCTCCACGACGGCAGTCAGGCGAGGTTGGGTAGCTGGCATTGGAGTTCCTCCATGAGCTGAGTTGCACTTCCTATCATAAGTGTAGCACAAGTGCGTCAAATTGCAAGGGTGGTTTTGCCCTGTAAGAGGCTCCAGTACTGCGCAATGAGTCGTGCTACGTGGGAGAGCGTAGCCAGAACTCCCACCTGCGCAAGAGAGGTCATGCGGGTTGCTGGGTGGCGGCAGATGGTGATGCGATCGAAGGGCGCAAGGTCGCAGGAGACGTTCAGCGCGAAGCCGTGCCACACGACGCCGCGCGAGACCTGGATGCCGATGGAGGCGACTTTGCGCTCCTCGACGTAGACGCCGCGCGTGGGGCCCTCGCAGTGCGCGTCCACGCCAAAGGTTCGTACCGTCGCCACGAGGACGTACTCGAGGCAATCGAGATAGTCCGACACGCGCCAGCCCCACTCGCGCAGTCTCAGAATCGGGTACCCGACGAGTTGGCCTGGGCCATGGTACGTCGCCCCTCCGCCACGCCCGACACGGTAGATGGGCACGTCGCGTACGCCGCGCAGATCCTCAAGCGACGTACCGACGCCGAGCGTGTAGGTCGGCGGATGCTCACAGAGGATGAGGGTGTCTACCCCTTCCCCACGTTGCCGCTCGAGCACAATTTGTTGCTGCAAAGCAAGGACTTCCTCGTACGACCGCAAGCCTAGAGCAAGAGTATGCGCGGTTCGGGGTTCGGGGTTCGGGGTTCGGGTATCGCCAAGGTGTATCGGGTCTTGATACCCGATACCCGATACCCGATACCCGACGTCTTCCTTCATCGGTGGATGGCGCGTTTCTCGGTGTCGAGCGCGGCTTCGCGCAGCGCCTCGGCAATCGCTGGATGCGGGGCAATCGTTGCTTCCCAGTCGCGGATGGCGCCCTGAAAATGGTGCATCAGCCCCACCTGCGAGATGAGCTCGTTGATGTGCGGCCCGATGAGATGCGCACCGATGAGACGGCCGGTGGCTTCCTCGGTGAGCAGCTTGACAAACCCTTCAGGCGTCCCATCGCACCACGCCTTGCCGCTGCCCTGCAAAAAGAAGCGGCCGGCGCGCACGTTGAGTCCTTGCGCCCGCGCCTGTGGTTCAGTCAAGCCGACGCTGGCGATCTCGGGTTGGCTAAACGTGCAGCGTGGAATCCACTGCCGATCGTACGGCTCAGGCGTACGCTGGCCCGCGAGCATCTCGACGACGCGCGCCGCCTCAAAGGACGCTCGATGCGCCATCATCGGTCCCTTCACGCAGTCACCGATGGCGAAAATATGGGATTGCGTGGTGCGATTCATCGCATCAATCTGGATCCAGCCCTCATCCAGCGCGATGCCTGCTGCCTCAAGGCCGATGTCATCCACATTGGCAACCCGACCGATGGCGACCAACACCCACTCGGCCTCGATGCGCGTGCGCTCTTCTCCGACGGTCAGCGCGATGTGAGCACCGCGTGGGGACACCGCAAGACTCTGGAGGCGAACGCCTGTCACATTCCGAATGCCGCGTGCGTCAAATTGGCGCAGCAGCTCGCGGCTGACCTCAGGGTCTTCCTGGGGCACGAGGAACGTCTCGCGTTCAAGCAGCGTGACCGTGCTTCCAAACGCGGCGTACACCGTCGCCATCTCCACTCCCACCGCACCTGCTCCGATGATGAGGAGTGACGCCGGCACACGAGTCTTTTGCAGGAGGTGATCGCTACTGAGGATGACGCGACCATCAAAAGGGGTACCTGGCAGCGGGCGCGGCCGAGAGCCGGTGGCCAGGATGAGCTGCGCAGCCGTGAGCTGCTGGCCACCGACGACGACGGTGTGCGCATCAGCGAGGCGGCCGATGCCACTGAAGACCTCCACCGCGTGTTTGCGCAGGAGTCCTTGCAGCCCCTCGTAGAGCTGCGCGACGACGTCGCCGGCGCGTCGCATCGCCTGCGCAAAATCGAGCTGCACCTCCCGTGGCGTGACACCAAAACGGCTGGCGTTCCGCACCAGCTCGGCGATTTCAGCGCTGCGCAGCAGGGCTTTCGTGGGGATGCAACCGATGTGGAGGCAGACTCCGCCGACGCGCTCCCGCTCGACGAGGGCCACACGCAAGCCGAGTTGCCGTGCGCGAATCGCGGCGGTGTAGCCGCCTGTGCCACCTCCTAGAATGATCAGATCGTAGGTGGCCACGGACAAGTTATTTAACTTTGATGTTGACGTTTACATCCACATCCGGCTCGCTGGTTTTCGCCTTGGCCCCTTTCTTGGGATGCATCTTGCCTGAGGCTGGGTTGTAGCCGGTCTGCTGCTGAATGTGGCCAGGGGTGGTGTGCTTGCGGATTTGTCCAGGTGGTACGGAACAACCAGCCAGTGCAAATAATCCAACGAATCCTAGAATCAACATGCGCATTGATGCCTCCAGTTGTTTAGGGTCATTATAGCAGCGTCGCGGATGTGTTACAATACCGCTTGTGCCTACCGCGGTCACCGTCAACCAAGACCAGTTGCGACATCATCTCGAGGCCCTCGTCGGTGAACGCAGTCCCGCCACCCCTCAGGCACTGGCGCGCGCCGAGGCCTACATCGTGGACCACCTCACGGCGTACGGCTGGTCGGTGGAGCAGCAACCGTTCCCTTGGATGGGCGAGCGCTACCACAACGTGATTGCCCGACGGCCGGGTGCGCGTTCTCCACGACTGATCCTTGCAGCGCACTTCGACACCGTCGAGGGCACGCCTGGCGCCGACGATAACGCCAGCGGGGTGGCGGTGCTACTGGAAGCGGCACGCCTGCTCGGCGAGACTACGTTGCCGTGTACCGTCGAGTGCATCGCCTTCAATCTGGAAGAGATGAATATGGTGGGCAGCAGTCACTACGTGCAGACGCTCAAACATGCGCGCGTGCCAGTCGTGGGGATGTACTCGTTGGAGATGGTGGGTTTTACCAACCCCGCACCTCGCTCGCAGCACCTGCCTGTCGGTCTCCAGGATCGGTATCCGACGACAGGGACGTTCCTCGCCGTCGTGGGCAACCGTCGCTCGGAACGGTTCTTACGCGATACCATGCAGGGCCTCCGTCAGCTGCCTGGCTTGCAGGCGGAGCAACTCATCGTACCGATGAACGGGTGGCTCCTTCCCCTCACGCGCCTCAGTGACCATGCGCCGTTTTGGGATGCCGGCTACCCGGCTCTCCTCATCACCGACACCGCGTTCCTCCGCAATCCGCACTACCATCAGCCCACGGATACGCTCGAGACTCTTGACCTCGCCTTCATGACGCAGGTCTGTGCTGGACTCGTCGCAGCCGTCCGTGCCATCACTGAATCTGCTCTCCCACCAATCCCCTAGTGCGTGCTGGGCCGCACGAAGTGCTTGAACAAATCCGCAAGGGCTCGGCGACGCGGCGCACGCGCGCAGAGGACGAGGAAGGCCACGATGTAGAACCCGCTGCAGAACCAGCGGACGCTGGGCCACGGCAGACTCAGTTGGAAGAGAAACGGCAGCGCCAACCACCAGGCATCTTTCGAGGAGAAGCGAAAGTCCGCCAAGAGGCAGACGGCAAACAGCGATTGCGTCGAGGTCAAGACCATCTCCTCGACTTGCCGCGCATCCAGCGGCATCGCGCGGAAGCCGTGGCTCCCGAGGCTAAACGCGATGGGCAGCATCCCGACGAGGAGCGTCCACTGATTGACCTTCGCTGAAATCAACGTGCCCAAGCCTTCGCCGGCGCGCCGCCGGAAGACGAAGAGGAGCGCGACGAGGAACTCGGGAAACTCCGAGGCCAACGGAGCCAGCCACTGCACCAGAATGAATTCTTCGATGTGAAACTGCCGTCCGGTCTCCAGCAACCCTTCAGCAAACGGCTCAGCCGCGAGCAGAATCGCCGCGCCCGCGACGATGAAGAGGAGAACTGTGACGCCACGTCGCAGGCCGCGCGGGAGCTGTGCCAGGGAGCGGGCTGGGCCGGTCAGCTCAGGCGTGACGTGCTTGGCGCGCGCCGCCTGCAGCAGGTAGGCACCGAAGATCATCAGGAGGACTCCCGTGTCGAGCCAAGAAAAGGTGCGTTTGCACGGGATGATAAACGAGTAGCACGTCGCCACCAACAGCGTGGCCAGCTCTGGCGTCTGCTCCCGGCCGACCTCCAGCGTGGCGGTGCGTGTCGTCCACCAGAAGGCCGCAAACAACACCGGCCAGCCCAGACCGATGAGGAGCCGGTTGGCGCCCGTCATGTTGGCCGCGGCGTACGCGGTGTAGACCGGATCCTGCCCGGCCTTCCAGGCAAAATAGAGGTCCACCGCGTACTCTGGCAGGACCGTCATCAGCGCGACGCCGGCGAGCGCCAGGGCCTGCGAGAGTTCCAGCTCCGCTAGCTCAGCCGCCCAGCACAACAGGAACGCCGCGCCACAGATGGCGATGCCGGGCAGCACCGCTGTCCACGGCAGCGCGACTGGCACCTCGATGAGTCGGATCCCGATCCAGCCGAGGCTAATCCCCAGCGCACCCACGAACCACAGGGCAGCAGTCCACGAAACGGCACGTGTGTTAGTCATCGGGAGTGAATTGCTTGAGTGATACCAGGTTCCGTCAGGCCCGTCAAGGGAAAATGAACAGCAGCGGAGGGACGCGCTTAGGCCGGGGCAGGTTTTTGGCTGAGGATCAGGCGGATGCGCGCCAGGAGTTGATCCGATTCGAAGGGCTTTTCGACGTACTCGAGGGCGCCCAGTTGGGCGGCGAGGTGTTTGTCAGCCAGGTCGGTCACCGCCGTCACCATGATGATCGGGATCTGCGCCGTCTCGGTGCGGCCACGCAGCTCGACCGCGACCAGTTCCCCATCTAGCTTGGGCAGTTTGATGTCGAGGAGTATGAGATCCGGACGTTCGGCCACCGCCGCATCCACCCCACTGACCCCATCCGCTGCCAGGAGTACGCGGTACCCCTGGCCTTCCAAGAGGCGCTTCATCATCTTGGCCAAATCCAGATCGTCTTCGACGACGAGAATCGTCTTCCCGGCAGGGGTCATGCGGCGCGCATCCGACGTGGCAGGGGTTCTTCTGCCAAACTCTCTTTGACGAAGTAGAGCGGATGCTGCGCCAAGTCCACCGACCGCTCCTCAGGCAACCGTCCGCCAGCGCGATCGTAGTGGATCGCGACCTGCGGACGCAGCGGCAGCCCCTTGTGAATCGCGGTCACGCGTCCCATCTCGCCGGTGTTCAAGCGCACCCACGTGTTCAAGGGGTAGATCCCGACTTGATCGAACAAGGCTTTGACGAGGCGCGGTTCAAACAGGTGCTGGGTTTTTAAGATCGTGCGCACCGCAGGGAACGCTAGCACCGTCGGACGATCCGCCCGCGGATGGGTGAGCGCCTCGTAGAGATCCGCCAGGCGCACCACTTTGCTGAGTTCGCGCTCGGCCACGGTGAGCTCACGTGGCGGTGACGTGGTCGTCGCCGTCTCCGACGCGCGCGGCTCGAGTGAATCGAGGTACACGATGAGCTGTGTAAACTCTGGGATGTCGCCCAAGAGGGCCAGGCACTCGTAGGCATGACCACGCATGTCGTGGTATTTGACCGTCCGCGGCTCGGCCCCATTCACCGCCTTGGTCAGTCCCAGATCATGCAGGAGCGCCGCAGCCCCGACGTCACGGACAACCGTCTCCGCATACTGGAGGGCCTTAGCGATCACCATCGCCAAGATGCTCGTGTTGACCGAATGGCCGAAGAGGAACTGCGGGAAGCTTGAGCGGACGGTCAAGCCGACTAACTTGGGTTGGTGGGTCTGCGTCGCCTCGAGCAGGCGATCCGCGATGTGCAGCACCTCGGCCGCTGGAATCGGCTGTCCCGCGGTGACCGCCTGGTGCAGCCGCTCCATGAACGCCAGTGCCTCGTCGTAGATGACTTCGACCGTCGGAGGCGCTGTGACCGTTGCCAACGAGTCAGCCATGGACGACGGCTCCCTCCACCGCTGGTGCCAGCGGCACCTCGCACGCGAAGACCGTCCCGCCCGTGGGCTTGGAATCGGCGTGGATGCTCCCCTGCTGGAGCTCGAGGAGCTCGCGACAGATCGCCAGGCCTAAGCCAGTCCCTGGCCGGCTCGGATCCGCGTCGAGCCGCTCAAACCGCTGGAACAAGCGCTCCTTCTTCTCGGGCGCAATCCCGATGCCGGTATCCTCGATGCGAATCGTCATGCGGTCATCGCTCACCTGCGCACCCACGGTAATCGTTCCCCCTTCGGGGGTGAACTTGACTGCGTTACTCACCAAGTTGCCGATGACCTGGATCATCCGGTCACGATCCGCCAACATCGGCGGGAGATCTGGCGGCATCTCGACATGGATCGTGCGTCGTCCGATGAGCGGTTGATGCACCCGCAGTGTTTCGTCCACAATCTCTTCCACCCGACACGGGCCGATGCGCAAAGCGAGTTTGCCCGCTTGAATCTTCGACAAGTCGAGAAGGTTGGTGATGAGTTCGGTCAAGCGGTTGAGGTTGCGGGCCATCACCGTCATGAACTCGCGCTGCTCTAAGGTGAGCGGTCCCAAGGTGCCGTTGAGGAACAGTCCAATGGCTTGCTTCATCGCGGTCAAGGGTGTGCGCAGCTCGTGGTTGACCATGGCGACGAAATCGTCTTTGACGCGCGAGATGTGCTGCAACTCTTCGTTGGCATCGGCCAACTGCTCGGCGGCATCCTTGAGGTGCGCTTGCGACTCTTGCAACTGCTGGCGGGTGTCGCGTTCACGGAGGATTTCCCGGTGGAGCTGCCGGGCAAAGAGGGCGGTAAAGGCTGCGGCCAGCGTCATCGCCAACACGCGGGTGCTCACTTGGACGGCTAAGGGCGACAACTGCGTGGGCGCCTGCAGTGCATCCAGGAACGCCAGGACGCCCCATCCCACGATGGCTAAGCCAAACACCACCCACGCGCGCAACAGATCCAGGACCAAAAAGGACGCCAAAATCGGGAGTAAGTACAAGGGACCAAACGGACTCTCGACCCCACCCGTCAAATGGAGGAAGGCCGTGACGAAGGCGATCGCGGCGACCGCGCCATAGAACGTCTTGCGGAAGCCGATCCACGATTTGGGCAAGAGGTGATGCCAGACGACCGCGGAGAAGCCCAAGATGACGGCCAAGGCATAGATGTGGACGAGGTTCGTGGCAACGCCGGGCAGGTGCGCTAAAGCAAAACAGCCGGCCGCCGCGACCCAGTAGAGCAGCTCGAACCAGAGTTCGAACTGCTGAATGCGGATGCGATCAATCGGTGAGGTCATCAGGCGTGCTCTCCAGCACCGGAGCCGCTGTCACGCGCCGACACATCTGTTCGTTCATCCACTGTTCGAGCGCGCCTCGGTCAAATCGCCACTGGTTGCCGACTTTAAAGGCCGGCAGTTTCTGTCGCCGCGCCAGACGGTACACCGTAATTTCATCCACATCCAAGAGATGGGCCACCTCGCGCGCGGACATCACAGGTTTCATCGCTCCTCCTCACCTGTTGCCAGCTCAGGGCACACAAAAAGCGGCCGCGCAATCGGCCGCTGCATGGGACACGGACTCGATGGCACTGGCAACCCGGCCATCCGCCGACGATCTCTGGCGGATCCGTGGCTTTGCCCTCCTCCGCGCTGCTTCGCGAAAGCTCGCAGCGCTTCAGCGGGTCCTGCATCGCTTCTCTAATCGCTTGAGCGACGGAGAGCGATGCAGGACGTCCCCCGATTACTCGGGGTTTGCCCTGAGCAGTACCTCTTAACGTGCTTCGTACGCAGTACTGTACTCTCTAGTACAAGTATAGAAGATACCGCGCTCAAATACAAGGGCTAGACAACACAGTTCAACACACGACAAAAATTACATAACTGATTATTTTATTGAGAGTTATGTAACACGTACTCACTTCGACGGCTGAGCCGGTGGTGTTTCCTTAGAGAGATACCCCTGGCTGAACGGGCACCACGACTTGCCGCCCGGTTGGCCTGCGGTCACCGCGTAGAAGCGGCAGACCACCCCACCGAAACTGAGCACCAGGATCAATCCCGCCACCACCCGCCCGATGGTCTTGAGCCGTCCCCGCTCGTGCTCTGCCCGCTCCAAGACCCAATAGCCCGCCGCTGCACTGAGTAACAACCCTGCGATCCCGCCCATCCTGACCTCCTCATCGTGTGATGCCACACCAGATACGTTACTCTGCAGTATACCACTTGACGCCGCAAGGCGCCTGGGAGATAATACCTTCCTCGCAAGCGCAAGCCATCGCACCACACCTGCAACCAGGAGTTCCCGTATGACGACGCACACAGCAACCCCCCCACCCGCCACGCGCCCGAAGGTCCTCGTGTCCACCGCATGGGTCGCCGAGCACCTCAAGGATGCCGCCGTCCGTGTGGTCGAGGTAGACGTGGACACCACCGCCTATGCGGAAGGGCATCTCGCGGGCGCGGTGGGCTGGAACTGGAGTACCCAGCTCTGTGATACGGTGCGCCGCGACATCATCCCCAAGGGACAACTCGAACAGCTCCTCGGACGCTCCGGCATCCGCAACGACACGACGATCATCCTCTATGGCGACAACAACAACTGGTTTGCGGCGTGGGCGTGTTGGCAACTCAAGATCTACGGCCATGCAGACGTGCGCTTGATGGACGGCGGGCGGAAGAAATGGATTGCCGAGGGACGGGCGTTGACGAAGGACGTCTCGCAGCCGCAGGCCACGACCTATCGAGCCAAGCCTCCTGATGTGTCCATTCGCGCCTTCTTGCCAGAGACCCAACGCGCGGTAGAGCAGCGGAGTGCGGAGCTGGTGGATGTGCGCAGTCCGCAGGAGTTCACCGGAGAAATCTTGGCCCCGCCAGGGCTACCAGAAACCTGTCAGCGCGGTGGGCATATTCCCGGAGCGAAAAATATTCCGTGGGGCAAGGCGTGCAACGAGGACGGGACGTTCAAGTCCGTCGAGGAACTCCGACAGTTGTACGGTACCGCCGGCATCACCGGCACGAAACCGATCATCGCCTATTGCCGGATTGGCGAGCGGTCCAGCCACACCTGGTTTGTGTTGACGTACCTGCTCGGCTACGCGAACGTGCGCAACTACGACGGCAGTTGGACTGAGTGGGGCAACCTCGTCGCGGCCCCCGTCGAGAAACCATGACGGAACAGCCGACCGATTATTCTGAGCGGACGCTCGAGGTGGCAGGTTGGCCTGTAAAGATTACGTCGTACAAATTAGGGTCGGTCTACTACGCGACGGTGGACAACGTCAGTCCCGGCGCCTGGATTGCCAAGAGCGACGGCGCCACGCAAGCCGACGCTGAAGCGAAGGCGATCGAGCAAGCCGCGCAGCGCCTCGCCCACACCAAGCGGTATTCCGTGACGTAATGGTTCGGGGTGGGTCCGTTCGTCGTTCGTCGTTCGTGGATCGTGATTCGCACACAGCGGGCGCCGGCCCCCTGCCTTTGGCGCCGAACGCGAAACTCTCAACGCTGAACTGCTCTACCTGCTGACCCTTCAATCTCGAGCCGTGAGCTTCGATGGTTATCGTCTAGCGAGATAGCCGTGCTCGCGAAACCACTGCAGCGCCTGGCGCACCGCTTCCTGAAGCGGTGTCAGCGTCAGGCCCAGTTCGCGCATCGCCTTCGACGTCTCCACGTGTTGACCGTAGGCTGAGGCACGCACGGCTTCGAGCGGGATCTTGGCCTCTGGCTGTCGCAGGAGTTTGGCGGCGACCTCGCTCGCATACCCCACCCCCAGCGCCATCCAGTAGGGAATTTTGATGTGCGGTGGCGGCACACCGGCCTCTGCAGCGACGAGGGTGGTAAAGGCCTTGAGCGTCGTGTTGTAGCCGCCCAAGATGTAGCGCTCACCGATACGACCGCGCTGCGCCGCCAGGACGTGTCCGCGACCGACGTCACCGGTGTAGATGACGTTAAACCGGTGATCCAGGTAGAGCGGCAGTTCTCGACGGGCGTACATGAGCAGGAGTTTTCCCGAAAAGGGCTTCCGATCGTACTCGCCGACGCAAAAACTGGGATTGACGATCACGATGGGCAGTCCTTCACGCGCATAGCGACGAGCGGCTTCCTCCATCGCCAGCTTCACCGTCCCATAGAGAGGGCGTGATCGCGTGAGCGGCCACGGTTCGTAATCCTGCTCTGTCGCGAGCCGCCCCTGCACGCGACCGAGCGCGCTCGTCGAACTGGTAAACACGATGCGCTCCAACGACGCCTCACGTGCCACCTCCATGACCGCCTGCACGCTCGCCACCCCGCGGGTGATGGCCTGTTGTTTGTCCTCGGAGAACTGCGGATAGTAGCCGGCGCAGTGGAAGAGCCACTGACAGCCGACCAAGGCTCGACGACAGACCTCACGATCCTCAACCGAGCCGAGCATGATTTCGACGTCGAGGAAGGCCAACACACCCAGTCGCTGCGGCACGCGGCAGAGTGTGCGCACCTTGACCCCGGCGTTCACCAACGCCTGGGTGACATGCGCCCCAATATGTCCTGTGGCTCCCAAGACCAATGCTTGTGTCATGATCAGTCCTATTGTAGGATGACTTGCAACCTCTCGCAATCACCAATTACACAGGAGACACCACCATGAAATCGTACCGCGAAGAACTCTGGTTCAATACGAAGACGCGCACCGCTTTCACCAACATCACCACGCAGGTAGAATCGGCGGTCAAGCACAGTGGCGTACGCGAAGGACTCTGCCTCGTCAATGCGATGCACATCACCGCCAGCGTCTATATCAACGATGACGAGTCGGGACTGCTCAAGGACTACGAGGAGTTTCTCGAGCGGCTGGTCCCCTACGACGTCAAGAAATACCGCCACAACTTAACCGGTGAAGACAACGGCGACGCCCACATCAAACGCCAGCTCATGGGCCGCGAGGTGGTCGTGGCGATCACGAAGGGTGCGTTGGATTTTGGGCCGTGGGAACAAATTTTCTACGGGGAGTTCGATGGACGACGGAAGAAGCGTGTGCTCATCAAAATCATCGGGGAGTAAGCTGTGAGTGCGCGTTGAGAGTTCAGAGTTCAGAGGACCGCGTGCGTTTTGCGTCAAGCGTCGAGGGGCAACGGCCTGCGTAACGTCCAACGTCTCACGTCAGACGTGGGACGAAACGCCCTTCGTTGCCGCCGGACGTTGGACGCGGGACGACGGTGTGGAGTGTGCAGAGCGCAGAGTTCAGCGTTGAGAGGGCAGAGGGAACCGTGACCAGCGACTAGCGACTAGCGACGACGTGGGGCCGCAGCCACGCCACCACGTCGCGGATGACGCGCGCGGCATCCACCTCGTTGAACAGCTCGTGGTAGAAACCCTCGTAGAAGAGGAACTGCTTGTCCGCAGTCCCGATGGCGGCCGCCATCTGCCGCGTCGCCTCCACTGATACGAGCCGATCATCGCCGGCTTGGAGCACGAGCGTTGGCACCGTCAGATGCGTCGCGAGTGCTGCGGCGCGCGCCATGGCGTGGTTCAGCTCGGTGTAGAACCGCGCCGTCACGCGAAAATGGACGAGCGGATCGCGCAAGAACCATTCCCGCACGCGCGGGTCATGCGAGAGTACACTCGCATCGGCGCGCGTCCGCTGAAACGCAAACGTCGGCCACCACCGGCTCAGCCAGCGGGCCGTTCCGTCTTGCCAGCGAGACACGGGTTTGGCCAACCCACAGAGCGGCGATGAGAGTATGAGAGCCGACAGTTCCTGCGGATGTTCCACCGCGTAGTGCAACGCGAGCAATCCTCCTAAGCTGTGGCCCAGCAGCACCGGCTGACGGCCTGACGCCTCACGCGCAGCGTGAGTTACACACGCCTCCACATCCTGGAGGAAGGCTCGCCAGAACTCCACGTGCCCTCGACGGCCGCCCGAGCGTCCCTGCCCGCGGAGATCAAACGCCCACACCGCCAGTCCCTCCGCGGCGAACGCCTCGGCGGTCTGCGCGTACCGCCCCACATGCTCGCCGCGCCCCTGGACGATGACGACACTCGCCCATCCCGCCTGCGCCGGCGCCCAGTGCTC
>CAZWYX010000002.1:0-11257 GCA_964638485.1 uncultured Planctomycetales bacterium
TCCCCTTTACCCACTTGTACCGACGAGGTGAAGTGCTGCGCATGCCCATCGCGCATAACGAAGGGAACTACTACGTGGATACCGCAACACTGGACCAGCTCGAGCGCCACGACCAGATCGTGTTTCGCTACTGTACGCCCGAAGGAGAAATTACCGCTGCCGCTAATCCCAACGGCTCGCTGGGAAACATCGCAGGGATTTGTAGCAGGGAGGGGAACGTCCTCGGCATGATGCCGCATCCTGAACGCGCCTCCGAAGCGCTCCTCGGCTCTGACGACGGCCGGCGGCTCTTCGCTTCCATGGTTCACGTGGGTACGGCGCAACTCGTTTCGACACGATGACCACAGTAACGCAGTGCCCCTCTCCGACCATCACGCGCGACCTGATTGCTCAACACAATCTGACCCTCGAGGAGTATCATCGTATCTGTAAAATTCTTGGTCGGCAGCCGACGATAACAGAGCTAGGAATTTTCAGTGTCATGTGGAGCGAGCATTGCTCATACAAGAGCTCGCGCGTCCACTTCAAGCAATTTCCCACGTCAGGCAAGCAGCTCCTATGCAAAGCCGGCGAGGAGAACGCCGGCGCGGTAAAGCTGACGGATGAGCTTGCGGTCGTGTTCAAGGTGGAGTCGCATAATCACCCGTCGGCCGTCGAGCCGCATGCGGGCGCCGCGACGGGCGTGGGCGGCATCCTGCGGGATATCTTCACGATGGGTGCTAGGCCGATCGCGTTGATGGACAGCCTGCGCTTCGGGTCGCTGAAAGAGGGCACCCGCACCAGATTTCTCCTGAATGGTGTGGTCCGTGGTATTGCGGACTACGGGAATTGTATGGGTGTCCCCACCGTCGGTGGCGAGCTGGTCTTCGACGAGAGTTACACCGACAACCCCGTGGTCAACGCGATGTGTGTGGGTCTGGTTCATCCGAAGCGACTGGCACGCGCCCGAGCGCGCGGCGTCGGCAATCCCGTGCTCTACGTCGGATCGAGCACAGGGCGCGACGGATTGGGCGGGGCGAGTTTCGCCTCGCGCGAAATTACCGAGGCATCCGAAGCCGACCGGCCGGCGGTGCAGCTCGGCGACCCGTTCGCGGAAAAATGCTTGCTGGAGGCGACGCTCGAAGCGCTCGCGACCGGCGATGTCGTCGGCATCCAGGACATGGGCGCGGCCGGGCTCACATGTTCCACGTGCGAGACGGCCAGCCGCGGCGGGTTGGGCATGGAGATTGACGTGGCGCGCGTCCCGCGGCGGGAAACCGGCATGACGCCCTACGAGCTGATGCTGTCGGAATCGCAGGAGCGGATGCTGCTTGTGGCGAAGAAAGGCCGCGAACGCGCGATTCAGCGCATCTTCCAGAAGTGGGGGTTGCAGTCGGTCGTGATCGGCCGGGTCACCGACGATGGTGTTCTCCGTGTCAAGGACCGCGGCCGCGTTGTCGCGGAGATCCCGGCCCGTGCGCTCACCGACGAGGCGCCGGTCTACCGCCGGCCCACGAAGCGGCCGGCGAACCTCGTCAGCCGGCAACAACTGGACCTCCATCGCGTGAGCGAGCCGCGCGACTATCACGCGACTGCCCAGCGGATGATCACCGCGCCGACGCTCGCCAGCAAGGAATGGGTCTTTGCACAGTACGATCACATGGTCCAGACGAACACCGTTGTTTATCCCGGCGCGGATGCGGCGGTGCTGCGGTTGAAGGGCACCTCCCAATTGCTCGCAGCCACCATGGACGGCAACGGCACGTACTGCGCCCTCGATCCCTACGAAGGTGCGAAGCTCACCGTCGCGGAAGCCGCGCGCAACCTCGTGTGCGTCGGTGCCACCCCGCTCGCCGTGACGAACTGCTTGAACTTTGGCAATCCAGAAGATCCCGAGATCATGTGGCAGTTCCAGCAGGTGATCGCTGGGATGGCATCGGCCTGCCGCGTTTTTCATACGCCGGTAACTGGCGGCAATGTGAGTTTCTACAACGAAGGGCCACGCGGCGCCATTGATCCCACACCGGTCATTGGGATGATTGGTGTCATCGGTCGTTCAGCGTGGAGCGTTCAGCGGCAGCGATCGGCGTTTCGTCAGGCGTCTGGCGTCACGCGTCTAACGCTAGACGACGAACGCTTGACGATACGCCACTCGCCTAACGCCGAACGCCCAACGCCGAACGAACCCTGGCTGACGCCGGGGTTCAAGGACGATGAGGATTGGGTACTGCTCCTGGGCAGCGGCCAGCCGAGTCTCGGCGGGAGTGCATATCTCAAAGTCGTGCATGGGCTCAAGCGTGGCCGCCCCACACCGGTAGATCTCGAAGTCGAACACCGACTCCATCGCGTGGTCCTGGCGCTCAGCCGCCGCGGTCTCCTCACCGCCGCCCATGACTGTGCCGACGGTGGGTTGTTCCTCGCCCTCGCTGAGATGGTGTGCGCGAGTCCCCGTCGTCTCGGTGCAAGCCTGGATTGTGCACGGCTCCTCACGCGGTCCCGTCGCGGCGATGTCGTGTTGTTTGGTGAAGCGCCGTCGCGGATCGTCGTGACGTGTCGTGAAGCACACCGTCGTCGTATCGAACAACTTGCCCAACGGGCTGCCGTGCCGTGTGTGGTGCTGGGCAGCGTCGGTGGGTCACGTCTGCAGTGTCGGCCATGGCTCGATATGGAAGTGACAGTACTCGATCGGTTGTGGCGCAACGCGCTTGCGATGCATGTGGAAGGCGTGGTGCACAAGTGAACCGTTCACCAGACCACCCTCGCGAACACTGCGGTTTGTTCGGGATCTTCGGGCATCCCGAGGCGACGAAGCTCACGTATCTCGGCCTCCACGCCCTGCAACATCGCGGCGAGGAATCGGCCGGCATCGTGAGTTCCGATGGCCAGCAGGTGTACTCGGCAAAGGGCATGGGCCTCGTCGGTGATGTGTTTGATGAGGAACGCCTCCAGACGTTGCCAGGGCATTTGGCGATCGGGCATGTGCGCTACTCGACGACGGGGTCGAGTCACATCCGCAACGCCCAGCCGCTCCTCGATGATGTGCCCCAGTGCTCGATCGCGGTGGCGCACAACGGCAACTTGATCAACACCACCGACCTCCGCACGCAACTGGAGGCGCGTGGTATCAAATTTCAGACGACGGTGGATAGTGAAATCATTCTCCAGTTCCTGGCGAAGTCCGCACCCCACGAACTCGAGGCGAAGCTCATCCAGTGCGTCCGCGAGTTGCAAGGGGCGTTCTCGCTGGTCATTCTGACGGAACAGGCCCTGATTGGTGTCCGCGATCCACACGGCTTTCGTCCACTCTGTCTGGGCAAGGTGGATCGCGCATGGGTGTTGGCGTCCGAGACGTGTGCCCTCGACCTCATCGGTGCGGAGTTCGTGCGTGAAGTGGAGCCGGGCGAAATCATCTGGATCACTGGCGATGGGATGCGTTCGCTCAAACCCTTCGCGCCGTCGGACATCAAACCGGCGTTTTGCATCTTTGAGCACGTCTATTTCGCGCGGCCGGACTCGATTATTTTCGGTGAACAGGTGGAAACGGTGCGCTATCGTTTGGGTAAGGAGCTCGCCAAAGAGCATCCGGCGAACGCCGATCTCGTCATGCCGGTTCCCGATTCAGGGAACTTCGCGGCGCTGGGATTCAGTCATGCCTCAGGCATTCCGTTCGCGTGGGGGATGGTGCGCAATCACTACATCGGGCGGACGTTCATCCAGCCGCATCAAGCGAAGCGCGATTTTCAGGTGCGTGTGAAACTGAATCCCTTGAAGTCCGTGCTGCAGGGGCGGCGCGTCGTCGTCGTGGATGACTCGATCATTCGCGGCACCACCTCGAAACTCCGCATTGCGACCCTCAGGCAAGCTGGCGCGCGCGAGATCCACATGCGCATCAGTTGCCCACCGACAAGGCATCCATGCTACTACGGCATTGATTTCCCGTCGAGGAAGGAGCTCATCGCCGCGAACCACTCGGTGGAGGAAATTCGCTCCTTTTTAGGGGCGGATAGTCTCGGCTACGTCTCGGTTGAGGGGTTGCTGCGCGCCGTCTCAGGGAAGAAGGAGCACTACTGCACCGCCTGCTTTAGCGGTCGGTATCCGCTCCCTGTTCCAGAAGCGAGTGATAAGTACGTACTCGAGAAGCAATGCTAACCCGCACGCGACGGCGTCCACTCAGCTATCGCGCAGCCGGTGTCCATCTCGGTACCGCCGATCGCTGGGTACAGGAATTAAAGCAGATGGTGCGCGCCACACAGCGGGCCGAGGTCATCGGATCACTGGAAGGTTTTGGAGGGCTCTTTCGCCTGCCACAGCGTCGAGGACAGCACTGGCTCCTTGTTGCATCAGCCGATGGTGCAGGCACGAAGGTAAAGCTGGCGCAACTGGCCCAGCGTCACATTGGGATCGGCGTGGATGTGGTCGCGATGAATGTGAACGACCTCCTGACATTTGGCGCTGAGCCGCTCTTCTTCTTGGATTACCTCGCGATGGGCACGTTGAATCGTCGCGTGATGCGGGAGCTGGTGCAGGGCATGGTGCGTGGTTGTCGCGACAGCGGCTGCGCGCTGCTCGGTGGCGAGACCGCCGAGATGCCTGGGTGCTACGGCCCGGGCGAGTATGACGTGGCGGGTTTTGCCGTCGGCATCGTAGACCGTCGTCGGCTGGTAGATGGTCGGGCCGTCCATCGGGGTGATGTGGTGGTGGGACTCGCCTCCAGCGGGGTGCATGCGAATGGGTTTTCACTCGTGCGTCGGATTTTTTCGTCGGCGCAACTCCAGCGGGATCGCGGACTCTTGCAGCGACTGCTCACGCCGACGAGGATCTACGTGCGACCGATTCGAGCAGCACTTCACCATGTGCGGCTGAAGGCGATGGCTCACATGACTGGCGGAGGACTGGCCCGCCGCTTGCCGAGCCTCACCACACACACGGGCCGTCGCCTCCGGGTGGCGCTACGCTCGCAGAGCTGGCCGGTGCCGAGGATCTTCCAGCTCATCCAGCAACGTGGTCACATCAGCCGCGACGAGATGCACCAGACGTTCAACATGGGCATCGGCTTTGCCGTGGTCTGTGCCCCGCGAGACGCGAACATCGTGCAACGGATTGTTCGACGGTGGGGCGTGGCTTCATGGATCATTGGGGATGTGGTTAACGAAGGGAGACAGGCATGAAAGTACTGGTCGTCGGTGGTGGGGGACGGGAACACGCACTCGTGTGGAAACTAGCCCAGAGCCGTCGGGTCAAGAAACTCTACTGCGCTCCGGGCAACGGCGGCATTGCCCAGTTGGCTGAATTGGTGGATCTCTCGCCAGAAGATCCGCTCGCGTTGACCAAGTGGGCGGCAGAGCACCGGATTGATTTGACCGTCGTCGGCCCTGAGGGAGCACTCGCCCAAGGGATCGTTGATGAATTTACCCAGCGCCACCTCCCCATCGTGGGCCCGACGCGCCAGGCCGCCCAGCTCGAGACGAGCAAGGCCTTCGCCAAAGAATTTTGCCATCGCACCAAAATTGCCACGCCCCGCTATGCGATTTTCGATCAACCCGAAGCGGCGAAGGCCTACATCAAAGAACAGGGCGTGCCCATCGTCGTGAAAGCGGATGGCCTCTGTGGTGGCAAAGGCGCCATCGTCGCCACGACGATGAACGAGGCCCTCGGGGCGGTCAGTCTCATCATGGAAGATCAGATCTTTGGCGCAGCGGGCCGTCGCATCGTGATTGAAGAAGCGTTAACGGGTGATGAGGTCTCGATCTTGGCGATCTGCGACGGCAAGACCGCCACGATCCTGCCCTCCGCGCAAGATCACAAGCGCCTCCTCGCGGGTGACAAAGGGCCCAATACCGGTGGCATGGGGGCCTACTCGCCGGCGCCGGTGCTGACCGAGATGATGCTGACGGCGATCACGCAGCACATCATTCAGCCGACGCTCACCGGCCTGACGCGCGAGGGCCTTCCCTATTGCGGCATCCTCTACGCGGGCCTCATGTTGACGAGCCGCGGGCCGATGGTCCTGGAGTTCAACGCGCGCTTCGGCGATCCGGAAGCGCAGACCATTCTGCCCCGCCTGAAGACGGATCTCGTGACGGTGTTAGAAGCGAGTGTCAACGGCACGCTGGAACATCTAACGCTGGAATGGGATCCGCGGCCGTGTGTGTGCGTGGTGGCAGCGTCGGGCGGGTATCCGGGCGAGTATGAACGAGGCAAACCAATCAGTGGACTCGAGGAGGCGGCCCAACTGCCGGATGTCGTGATCTTCCACGCCGGCACGAAGCGCGAAGGCCAGCGCTATTTCACGTGGGGGGGACGCGTCCTCAACGTGGTCGCCCTCGGGCCTACCGTCGAGCAGGCGGTCAAGCAAGCGTATCAGGCGATGGAGCACATCACGTTTGAGGGCATGCAGTACCGTCGAGACATTGCGTGGCGAGCGGTCCGTCGTCATGCCAGGAGTCGGACATGAGCACAAAGCCAGTCGTCAGCATCGTGATGGGGAGCGATTCGGATCTCCCCACCTTTGAAGAGACGGCCAACGTCCTGCGAGAATTTGGCGTTCCCTATGAGCTGCGGATCTTGTCGGCCCATCGCACACCAGCGACGGTGCGGCAGTATGTCCTACAGGCCCCGCAGCGTGGCGTCAAAATTTTTATTGCCGGGGCTGGTGGGGCGGCGCACCTCGGTGGCGTCGTCGCGGCCCACACAACATTACCAGTCCTCGGCGTCCCGATGGAGACGAAGGCGCTGAAAGGGATGGATTCGCTCCTCTCGACGGTGCAGATGCCGAAGGGCGTGCCCGTTGGCACGCTCGCGATCGGCAAGGCCGGCGCTGCGAATGCCGGGCTACTCGCCGTGCAGATCTTGGCACTGACGAATAGCCGTCTGCGCCAGCAGCTGCAGCGCTTCAAACGCACCCAGGCGAAGGGCGTCTTAGTGAAAGATCGGCAACTGCGAGGTCGCGAGTGTCCGTGACTGTCTCGCCACCGATATTTGCCGTCACCCCCCAGGCGATGGATATGACACGACTGGCTGAGGCCGCAGCGATGGTGCGGCGTGGCGGGTTGGTGGTGTTTCCGACGGAGACGGTGTATGGCGTGGCGGTGCACGTGCACGACGCGCAAGCGGTGGAACGGTTGTATCAACTCAAAGGTCGGCCGCAGGACAAACAACTGACAATCCATCTGTGGGAGGTACAGCAGGTGGAGTCTGTTGCGCGGGAAGTCTCTCCGTTAGCACGTCGTGTGATGGCACGTTTCTGGCCAGGACCCTTGACGTTGGTGCTGCCTGGACGTACCACCTCCACCGTCGGTTTGCGACTTCCCGATCATCCGGTGGCCAGGAAATTTTTGGCACTCTGCCAAGTGCCAGTGGCTGCACCAAGCGCGAATCGTTCAGGGGATCCTCCACCAACTGATGCGACGAGCGCCATCGCAGCGCTGGGTCACGGTGTGGATGCGGTCATTGACAGTGGCCCCACGACGTATCGTGGTCCCTCGACGGTACTGCAAATTCTTGGCGAGCAGGCCCGCGTACTGCGCGAAGGCAGCATCTCGGTGGAGACACTGCGTGCGCACGGAGTCCCGCTGTCGTGCGGCTGATCCTCTTTGTCTGCACCGGCAACAGTTGTCGCAGCGTCATGGCGAAGGCCATCTGCGAACAACTCCTGAAAACGCGCCACCTCCACGGGAGTGACCCGACGGTTCGCGAGCCGTCACGACGGATGTTTGTCCTCTCGGCCGGCGTGGCGGCCGCGGAAGGCATGTCCGCGACGTTTGAAACACGGAGTGTCCTGCGGAACAATGGGATGGATATCTCCGGCCACCGCGCGGTGCGGTTGACCGATGAGATGATTCGTCAAGCCGAGCACATCTTCGTCATGGAAACGTCGCACAAAGAAGAGATCGTCAAGCGCGTGCCGGAGGCGGAATCCAAGGTGCACTTCCTGCGCACATTCGGCCTCGACACCGCGACCACACAGGATTCCAGCGTGCTGGATCCAATCGGAAAACCGCTCGAAGTCTACGAGGTCTGCTTTACGACGATTAAGGAAGCGGTGGAACGCGTGGTGAAATATTTGGAGGCGACGTGCGAATCGCGATAGGCGCTGATCACGGCGGCTTTCATCTGAAGCAGAGGCTCTCGTCGTGGCTGCGCGCCCATGGACACGCCGTCACTGATCTGGGCACCTATTCACCTGCACCGTGCGATTATCCCAAAATTGGTGTGACCGTCGCGCAGGCTGTGGCTCAGGGTCAAGCGGAGCGCGGGGTGCTTCTCTGTAAATCCGGTGTCGGCATTGCGATGGTGGCGAACAAAGTGCCCGGCGTGCGCGCGGCCAGTTGTCACGATGTGCGGGATGCCCGACTCAGTCGAGAGCACAACGATGCGAACGTCTTGGTTCTTGGAGCAACGCGGCTCTCGACTTCGCAGGCGCGCCGGATCGTCTCGACGTGGTTGAAGACCCCGTTTGAAACCGGAGGCCGCCACGAGCGCCGCGTCCGCCAAATCACCGCCCTCGAACGCCACTTGCTTCGGAGGTCTCGCTGATGGTATCGTCAGTCACTGTTTGCGGCTGCTCGGGGGCTGTGGCCTCGCAGGACGCGTCGCCCGCCCCACCGTGGCGGGCGCGCTCCCGGTCTCGCCTCGCTCGCCCCGCCGCACCGCGGACAAGGGGAAAGCAGAGATGACCGCGGTGCGAAAAAGCATACTCGAGCAAAATCTTTCGTTAGCGAGGCACCATGGTCGCTCGGCTCCGACAGGGCCTGCTCGGCTACACCCCCTCGCGCCGCAGCGGATTGCTAGAAACAGAGGAGAACCGTGCAACATCTAAAAAGCACCGACCCTGCAGTGTACGCCGCGATTGTGGCGGAGACGGCGCGCCAGCATCAGCAGCTCGAGCTGATCGCGAGTGAAAATGCCACGAGCTTGGCCGTCCTTGAGGCGCAAGGCTCGGTGTTGACGAACAAATACGCTGAAGGCTACCCGGGGGCCCGGTGGTACGGCGGCTGTGTACACGTGGATACCGCTGAGCGTCTGGCCATCGAGCGCGCGAAAGCCCTCTTTGGCGCGGAGCATGTCAACGTCCAACCCCACTCGGGGACGCAGGCGAACATTGCGGTGTTCTGCGCGGCGCTCAAACCGGGCGACACGATCCTCGCGATGAACCTCGCCCACGGGGGCCACCTCTCACACGGCCACCCGAAAAACTTCTCGGGTAAAACGTTTACCATCGTCCCGTATGGCGTGAGTCAGATGGACGAACGGATTGACTACAACGCAGTGGAAGCGCTTGCCAGGCAGCACAAACCCAAACTGATTCTTGCGGGCTACTCCGCGTATCCGCGGGAACTCGATTTTCCACGCTTCCGTAAAATTGCCGATGCCGTCGGCGCGTACCTGTTAGTAGACATCGCGCACTTTGCGGGCTTGGTAGCTGCCGGCATTCATCCCAGCCCAATTCCGTATGCCGAGTTTGTGACGACGACGACGCATAAGACCTTGCGCGGCCCGCGTGGAGGGATGATCTTTTGCAAACAAGCGTTTGCGAAGGCGATTGACATGGAAGTGTTTCCCGGCACGCAAGGTGGGCCGCTCATGCATGTCATTGCGGCGAAGGCGGTCGCGCTGAAAGAGGCCCTCGAGCCCTCGTTTAAGGCGTATCAGCGTCGGATTGTGGCGAATGCACAGGCCCTGGCGGCGGCGCTGATGGCGCGCGGCTATCGGCTCGTCTCCGGCGGTACAGACAATCATTTGCTCCTCGTTGATCTTCGGCCCCAGCAACTCACCGGCAAAGAAGCCCAGGAAGTGCTCGAGCGCGCCCACATCACCGTCAATAAAAATGCGATTCCCTTCGACACGCAGCCGCCCGCTACAGCCGGAGGGATTCGCTTAGGGACGCCGTGTCTGACGACGCGCGGGATGGGACCAGCCGAGATGGAGCACGTCGCTGGTTTGATGGATGACGTCCTGCAGCATCGCACGGATGAGGCGGCGATTGCCCGAGTACGCACGCAGGTGCTGGAGCTCGTTGAGCGCTTTCCGCTGTACCCAGAGTTGCGTGCGGCGTTCGCACAAGTGGACCAACGATGAAGTGTCCGTACTGTGGCCACATTGAAGATAAGGTGATTGACTCGCGCGGGAGCGCGGAGGGGGAGGTCATTCGTCGGCGGCGGGAGTGCTTGAAGTGCGGCAAGCGGTTCACGACGTATGAGTCCATCGAACTGACCCCGCTCATGGTCATCAAAAAAGATGGGCGCCGGGAGCCGTTCGACCGTAAAAAAGTGCTCGCCGGGTTGCTCAAGGCCTGCGAGAAACGGCCCGTCGGCATGGAACAACTCGAATCGCTCGTGGACACGCTCGAGCGCGAGCTGCTGAAGCGCTTTGAGCGCGAGGTCTCCGCGAGCACGATCGGCGAGTGGGTGATGGAGCGCCTCCATCGCCTCGACGAAGTGGCCTACGTCCGGTTCGCCTCGGTCTACCGGCAGTTCCGCGACATCAACGAATTCTTGCACGAGCTGCGCGACCTCCTCAATCAGAAAGGCCAGTCGCTGAATCACCAGAGCCCAGCACCCACGCCCATGCGTGGAGTCAAACCCCCCGCTGTTGGGAAGCGTCCAACACAGCAGGGGGTCTGACCCTCGCCGGGTTACTCCGAGACAGACGACTGAATGTCAGCTTGCTGCAGGAGGTCGGTCAGATACGCCTGCCACTGCGCCTCCACCGCATCCGCTGCGACGTCCGTGAGGACCTGCGTGCGCAGGCGCGTGATGAGCAGCCACTCGCGGGTCTCCTCCTCGAACTGCCGAGGAGACAGGTGCTGGAAGGCCAGGTACTGTTGATAGCGATCGAAATCGAATTGCCCCTCGCGTTGGAAAAACGGCATCTGCTGAATCGTTTCCACCACCTCGGTATCCGGAATAGTCAACCGCTGGCGGCGGACTTCCTCAAGCAGGAGCAGCCGCAGCCACGTGTGGCCTTCGATGAGCTCAGGGCTCAGCTCCGCTTCTGGCGTGCGCTGACGGATGTGGCGCACGACACGCAACTCCTGTTCTTGAAATGCACGCAGCGACACGTTCCGGCCAAAGATGCGCCCGGCGATGGCCGCCCGACCACGGGCCAGGGTCCCGCTCACGCCCCACAAGATGAAGAGCGCAGAGAGCCCACCGAAGATGAGGAATTGGAGGGTCTTACGTTTCCTGATGAACCGCAGCATGCTGGCATCTTACCAGACGCAACCGCCCTCCGCAAGGCAGTGACCGATCTGCTTGGGGGGCCTCAAGTAAGCCATCGT
>CAZWYX010000002.1:11357-40534 GCA_964638485.1 uncultured Planctomycetales bacterium
ATCGTTGACAGCACCGCCATCTCTCGCTATACTACTCCAGCTGTACGCGGTAGTTTCTTCCCTGGGTCGCCAGCCAGCCACCCAGCTCCGTGAGCGTCAACAACGCGTCTCCCAGCATCACAAGGTCACAAGCCCGTCAGCAAGTTTTCGCAGGAGCAATACTGTGCGACGACAACCCAAGTCATCAGCGCGACAACTCAGGGTCGGCTTACCCAAGGGGAGCCTCCAGGAAGCGACGGTGCGACTGCTCAACCGCGCCGGATTCCGCACCCATGTCAGTGAGCGCTCCTACTTCCCGACGATTGATGATCCGGAGCTCGCCGCGGTCCTCATCCGCGCGCAGGAAATGTCGCGTTACGTCGAGGACGGTGCCTTGGACTGCGGGATTACCGGCGAGGACTGGATTCGCGAGAACCACTCGCGCGTCCACCACGTGACCGCCTTGACTTACGCGAAGCGCTCCAACCGCGCGGTGCGGTGGGTGTTAGCCGTGCCCACGGCCTCGGCGATTCGACGGCCGCACGATTTGGCGGGCAAGCGCATCGCCACCGAACTCGTCAACGTCACCAAGGACTACTGCCGCCAGCACCGCATTGACGCGAGTGTAGAGTTCTCGTGGGGGGCGACAGAAGTGAAAGTCAGCAGCGGGCTGGTGGATGCCATCGTCGAGCTCACCGAGACGGGCGAGACGCTGCGCACCAATGGGCTGCGGATCGTGGATACCATCTGCGAGTCCACCACCCAACTCATCGCGAATCGTACCGCCTGGAAGAACTCCTGGAAACGCCGCAAGATGGAAAGTCTCGCGACACTGTTGACCGGCGCGGTGGCGGCGGAGGGCAAAGTGGGCCTCAAGCTCAACGTCGCGGAGCGCCACTTGCCGCAGGTGCTGCGGCTGTTGCCGGCGCTGCGCAAACCCACGGTGGCCCACTTAACCGAACGGGGCTGGCTGGCGCTGGAGGTCGTCATTGATGAGGTACAGGCCCGCGCCCTGATCCCTGAGCTCAAACGAGCAGGCGCGCAGGGACTGATTGAGTATCCGCTGAACAAAGTCATTCCCTAGTGGCAAGCGATGGTGAGCGTGGCGTGATGACCTGGATGTTGGTGGTGCTGGTCGTGGGGAGTCAGCTCGAGGGCTGTCAGGCGCCGCTGAAACACTACACCTCGACGTGGCTGCAGCGCTCGCAGACGACGCAGCGGCAGCAGGCCTACGCGCACTACGCGAAAGCGCTCCTCGCTGAGCAGCGCGGCGAGACCGAGGAGGCGATCGCGCAGTTTCAGCGGGCCCTCCAGCTCGATGCGCAGTCACCGGCGCTCCACATGCGCCTGGCCTCGCTCTACCTGCGAGACAACCAGCCCACGCCAGCACTCGAGCAACTGGAGCTGGCGTTGACCCTGGATCCCCAGCACATCCCGTCGCGCACGTTGCTGGCGTTGCTCCACACCTCACAGGGCCAGCTCCCGCAAGCGATCGCGCAGTATGAGGCGATCCTCGCCGGGGCACCCGAGGCAGAGGTCGCGCTGAACGCCTTAGCCGATCTCTACGTGTTGAGCGGCCGGCTGGAGGACGCGAGCCAGATCTACCAGCGGCTCATCGTCCTTGAGCCCGACTCCGCGATCCACCATTTTAACGCGGGGATTTTGGCGAGTCGGCTGGAGCGGTTTGCCGAGGCGATTCAGCATCTCCAGCAGGTGGTGGCCCTCACCCCGAACTCCGTCGAGGCACACCTAGCGCTGGGCCTCATCTACGAGTTGCAGGGGGAGCTCTCGCCGGCGCTGGAACAGTTTCAGGCCGCCGCCGATCTCGATCCGTTGAATCCGAAAGTCTATCACCAACTCGGGCGCATCTACGCGGAGCAGGAGCGAATCAACGATGCCGTACGGCAGTACCGCTTGATCTTGGAGCTCGATCCCGCCGATGCCAACGCCGTCTTGGCCTTGGCGCGCCTGTACTTGAAAAGCGACAGTTTGGACGAGGCCGATCGTCTGCTGCGGGCCGCGCTCCCACGCCTCGGCGAGCAAGTGGAGATCTGGATTGCGTTAGGGCTCGTCGCCCAGGAGCGCGGGCAACGCGAGGAGGCGGTGGCGATTTTCCGTCAGGCCGTGGAGCGCCATCCCGAGAACGCCCACGCGCATTTCTATTTGGGCGCGATGCTCGATCAGGCCGGCCAGCGGCCCGCGGCGCGCACGGTCCTGCGCAAGACGATCGCACTCGATCCGAAACACGCCGATGCCTTGAACTACCTCGGCTACATGAATGCGGAGGAGGGGGTCGAGCTGGAGGAGGCCGTGACCTTGATCCAGCGGGCTCTCGAGATTGACCCCCAGAATGGCGCCTACGTGGACAGTTTGGGCTGGGCCTATTTTCGCCTGGGGCGTGTGCCAGAAGCCATCGTGGAACTCAAGCGCGCCGCAACCCTCATTGAAGATCCTGTGGTCTTCGATCATCTCGGCGAGGTCTACGCGGCCGGCGGGCGCATTGAGGAGGCGCAGCAGGCCTGGGAGCGGTCGTTACGACTCAACGCGGAGCAACCGAAGGTCCGTCAGAAACTGGACGCCTTACTACGTGTCCCCACGACCGCCACGCCCTGAGTTGACGGCCAAGTGCCGCCAACTGCGCATGGATATCCTGCGGATGATCGCGCACGCGGGTTCCGGCCATCCGGGCGGCTCCCTCTCGATGGTCGAGCTGCTCGTGGGATTGTACTACGACAAGTTGCGCCACGATCCGCAACGTCCGGAGTGGCCCGAGCGCGACCTGTTTCTCCTCTCGAAGGGTCACGGCTGTCCGGCGCTCTACGCCGTGCTGGCCGATCGCGGCTACTTTCCGAAGACGGAACTGCAGACGCTGCGACGGTATCCGACGCGGTTGCAAGGCCACCCCGAGCGCTGGTCACCACCAGGGGTGGAGATCGCCGCTGGCTCGTTGGGTCTTGGTCTCTCGATGGCCAATGGGTTTGCGTGGGCCGCGAAAGCGGATGGGCTGCGTCGTCGCATCTACTGCGTGATGGGCGATGGTGAGATGCAAGAGGGCCAAGTCTGGGAGGCGGCGATGACAGCCGCGCATCACCACTTGGATAACGTCTGCGGGATCGTGGATGCGAATGGCGTCCAGCAGAATGCGCCGGTCGCGCAGGTCAAAAACATCGAGCCGCTCGCGCAGAAGTGGACCGCGTGTGGGTGGCACGCGCTGGAAATCAACGGTCACGACATCACCCAGGTGCTCGAGGCCTATGATGCGGCGGAGCGGACGACGGGGCAACCCACCGTCGTCATCGCGCGCACGGTGAAGGGCAAAGGGGTCTCGTTCATGGAAGGTCAACCTGGCTGGCACGGCGTCGCACCCACGACGGAGCAGTTGGCGAAAGCCCTCGCGGAGCTCAATCATGCCTGACCTCAAACCGATCCGCGATGGATTCGGGGAAGGACTACTCGAACTAGGCGCCTCGAATCCACGGGTGGTCGCACTCTCCGGCGATCTCGAGGATTCGACGCGCGCGATCTGGTTTAAACAAAAATATCCTAACCGCTTCATCTCCGTCGGCATTGCCGAACAGGACATGGTCGCGATGGCGGCGGGCCTCGCACTGGCAGGGAAAATTCCCTTCGCCTGTTCGTTCAGCACCTTCTTGACGGGCAAGGCGTGGGAGCAGATTCGGCTCGCCGTCTGTTACCAGCAAGCCAACGTGAAACTCATCGGCTCGCATGGGGGGCTTTCCGTCGGGGCAGACGGGGCCACTGCCGAATCGTTAGAAGAGTTCACCACGCTGCGGGCGCTGCCGCACCTCACGGTGCTCGCGCCGTGCGATGCCATCGAAGCCAAAAAAGCCACACTCGCCGCAGCAGCCCATGTGGGTCCGGTCTTCCTTCGCTTGGGACGCAACCCCATGCCACTACTCACCCAAGCCGATACCCCCTTTACGATTGGGAGAGCCCATGTCCTGCACGATGGCGAGGACGTCGCGCTGATCGCGACAGGCATCATGGTGAATTACGCCTTGCAGGCGGCTGAGCTGTTGCAGGCGCAACACGTCAGTGCTCGTGTCATCAACTGCCCCACGGTCAAGCCGCTCGATCGCGCCACGATCCTCGCCGCGGCGCGCGAGACAGGGGCACTCGTCACCGCCGAAGAACACACCGTGCTCGGCGGGCTCGGAGGAGCGGTGGCCGAACTCGTCGTCCAGGAGCATCCCGTGCCGATGCGACTGGTCGGTATCCAAGATCGCTTCGGCACATCCGGTAGTCCCGACGAACTCCTCCGCGCGTTTGGATTGACGCCGGAGGCGATCACAGCGGCCGCCCTCGATGTGGTGAAGCACAAAACGCATGCCAGACCTCAACCCACTCTCCGTCGCTAAAACCACGGTGGCGCCGCCACAGGTCTTGTCCGTCCTGCGCGTGGCATCGCCTGCCAAAGTGAACTTGTACCTCGCGGTGGCAGGAGAGCGCGCGGACGGGTTTCACGAGCTGGTCACGGTGTTTGAGCGGTTGGCGTTGGCGGATGAGCTGATCTTGGAGCCGTGCGAGACAGGCGTCCACGTGCAGTGCGATGCGCCACAGGTACCGACCGACGAGCGCAATCTCATCGTGCAAGCCGCGCAACTCCTCCAGCAGCACTGTGGGATCAGCCGTGGCGTGGCCATCACGCTGCACAAGCGCATTCCCGTGGCTGCCGGTTTAGGCGGTGGCTCCAGCAATGCAGCGACGGCGTTGCGCGCGCTGAATGCGTGGTGGGAGCTGGGCCTCTCAGCAGCAGACCTCCTCTCGTTGGGACGAGAGCTCGGCGCGGATATCCCTTTTTTCTTGCAGGACAGCTCGTTTGGGCTCGGCGTGGGCCGTGGCGATGTGGTGATCCCGCTCCCGACGGCAGCGGATTTCGTCTTGTGGCACGTGTTAGTCACGCCACCCGTCGCCCTCTCGACCGCTGACGTATATGCCACGTGGGATACACTCGGCTCGGCTGCCGGGAGAGCGAATCTGTTGCGACTCACGCAACTCATCGAGGGGTTGGTCATCGGCACCGTGCCGCTAGTGGGGCAGATGCTGTGGAACCAGTTGACGCCGGCGGCGATACGACTCGCCCCAGAAGTTCAGGAGGCCGAAGAATTCCTGCGGCGTGCCGGCGCTGAGGCCGTGGTCATGTCCGGTAGCGGCCCCACGGTCATGGCACTCCTGCGCGATGAAGCGACGGCTCAGGTCCTGGCGACGACGATAACCCAGCGATGTCCGACGTGGCAGGTCCACATCACACGAACACACACAGCTCGTTGGGGAGTTGTGTAATGGTAGCACACGGGCCTTTGGAGCCCGGCGTTCAGGTTCGAATCCTGACTCCCCAGTACTTCGACTCGGCCGCTTCGCGGCCTCGCTCAGTATCCCGAGACGCTCGCTCGATGGTGGCCGAGGCGAAGTATCCTGAGCGAGCGCAGCGAGTCGAAGGGTACACGCAACTGCATGGAGATGCATCGAACGATGCTACACACATGGAGCACATTGTTTACATTCTTGAATGTGCGAATGGCGAATTCTACGTTGGTGTCACCAACAATCTCCAGCGACGATGGACATATCATGAACAAGGTGATGGCGGTTGGTATACGTACACAAATCGCCCAGCGAAACTAGTCTACACGGAGTCGTATCCTGCACGCCTCGCAGCAGAGCGACGAGAGCAACAACTGAAGGGCTGGTCCCATGCCAAAAAACAAGCGCTCATTCAAGGCGACATCAAGATGTTGAAAGCATACAGCATGAGTCAAGGCGCTAAGTCATCATGCCGTCGGTAGCAACGATTATCTTAGCCGCGGGGGAAGGGACGCGGATGCGCTCTGGCGTCCCGAAGGTGCTGCATGAGCTCTGCGGGCGGCCGATGCTCGACTACGTCGTAGAGTTCGTGACGACACTGCGCTGCCGGCCCGTCGTCGCGGTCATCGGCGCTGGGGCACGTGACGTCCGTGCGCGCCTCCCACGAGGGTGGCGGACGGTGCAACAGATGGTGCGGCGGGGCACGGGCCATGCGGTGCGCCTCGCCCTGCAGCACCTGACACCACGCGTTCCATCGGTGCTCATCGTGTATGGCGATCAGCCGCTGGTCACCACCGCAACGGTCCAACGGCTCCTTGAGACGCATCGCACATCCGGAGCGCGCTGCACAATTCTCACCGCCGTGGTCGCTGATCCGCAGCACTATGGACGCATCGTACGGGACGGCGATCGGCTCCTCAAGATCGTCGAGGAGACCGATGCGACGCCAACGGAACGTGCGCTCCAGGAAGTCAACATTGGTGTGGCGGTGTTTCAGCGCGAGGCGTTGCTGACGGCCTTGCGCCATGTGACCCCGACGAATCGTCAACATGAGTATTACTTGACCGATGCCATCACCTGGCTCGCTGAGGACACGGCGGGAACGGTGTACGCCTATCGCACCGATGATGCCACCGAAGCGCTGGGCGTGAACTCTCGCGCGGATCTCGCTGCGGCGGCGCGCGTGCTCCGACGACGGATCGCCCTGCACTGGATGGAGCGCGGTGTCACCATTGTGGATCCAGAGACCACGTACCTGGCAGCGAATGTGTCCATCGGCGAGGACACCACGATTTTTCCCTGCACGGTCATCGAGCGCGAGGTGCGGATTGGGCGGCGGTGTACCATCGGGCCGTTTGCACGTGTGCGGAGCGGCTCACGCCTGGCGGATGGTGTGCGGCTCGGGAATTTCACCGAGACGGTACGGAGTCGTCTGGGCGCACGGACGCGGATGCAACATTTTAGTTATATCGGTGATGCGACCGTTGGTGCCGATGTGAACGTGGGCGCCGGCACCATCACCGCGAATTACGATGGGCTGGCGAAACACCCGACGCGGATTGGTACGCGCGCGTTCGTGGGAAGTGGCACGGTGGTTGTGGCTCCTGCCTCGATTGGTGAGCGCGCGGTGACAGGGGCTGGCTGTGTCATCACGCGAGGCACGCGGGTCCGTCGTGGGACGACGGTCGTGGGGGTCCCTGCACGCGAACTCCGCTCCTCAGCAGCACCACGGAAACGACGGAGGTAACATCGTGACGCCTGTGACGAACGGCGAACTGGCGGTCTTCAGTGGCAACGCCAACCCCGCGTTGGCTCGCAAAATCTGTCGGGCCCTCGAGGTCCCCGTGGGCAGTGTCTTGGTGGGACGGTTTAGCGAAGGCGAGATTCGGGTCAAGATCAATGAAAACGTGCGCGGCAAAGACGTGTTCCTCGTCCAACCCACCTGTCCACCGCCCAACGAGACGCTGATGGAACTGCTGATTCTGCTGGATGCGTTCCGACGGGCGTCGGCGCGACGTATCACGGCGGTCATCCCCTACTATGGCTACGCGCGTCAGGATCGCAAGGATCAGCCGCGCGTCCCCATCACCGCCAAACTCGTCGCCAATCTCATCACGACGGCGGGTGCCGACCGCGTCCTGACGATGGACTTGCACGCCGGCCAGATCCAAGGTTTCTTCGATTTGCCGCTCGATCACCTCTATGCCATCAACGTGTTCGTGGACTACGTGCACAAACACCCCAAGCAATTCGTCAACCTCGTCGTGGTAAGCCCTGACGTCGGGGGCCTGAAAATGGCGCGGGCCTACGCGAAACGGTTGGGTGCTCCGCTGGCCATCGTGGACAAACGGCGCGTCAGTCCCGAAGCCGCGGAAGTCATGAACATCCTCGGCGAGGCCAAAGGGAAAACCGCCCTCATCGTAGACGACCTCATTGCGACGGGGAGTTCCGTCGTGGAAGCCGCGCACGCGCTGCGCAAGGCGGGTGCGACAACGGTGATGGCCGCCATCACCCATGCGGTGCTCTCGGGGCCGGCGATTCGCAACGTGGACCGCTCGCCCTTGAAACAACTCATCGTGACCGACACCATTCCCTTGCGCAACCACCAGCGGCATCCTAAAATCAAGGTGTTGAGTGTCGCCCCCGTGTTGGCGGAGGCGATCCGACGCATCCATCACGAAGAGTCGGTGAGCTCGCTCTTCGAAGAGTCCTTCATGGCCGAGCCACCGCCGCGCAGGATCGCGCACCATCCGTCACGTGAATAGGAGGTAGCCTGTTATGGAACGCCTGTTGTTGGAAGCACAGCCACGGACAACGGTTGGTACACCGACGGCGAGGCGGGCTCGGCGGGCCGGCCAGATTCCCGCCGTCGTGTACGGTCAACGCCACCAGCCGGTGAGCTTGCTGGTCAACCAGCGAGAGTTCCTCCGTGCGGTCCGCACCACCGCAGGCGAGAACGTCTTGATCAAGCTGAAGGTCGCTGGCGAATCGGCCAGTGGTGAGCGTACCGTCCTTGTCAAAGCGATTCAACACGATCCGGTCAGCGGCGCAATCCTGCACGTCGATTTCCATCAGGTGTCCCTGACGGAGCGGATCGCCGTCCACGTCCCGCTCGTCACGCAAGGCGAACCGGTGGGTGTCAAACAAGACGGTGGTATCCTCGAGCACTTCCTACGGGACATCGAAGTGGAGTGTTTGCCGACCGACATTCCGTCCCATCTGATGTTGGATGTGAGCGCCCTCAAAATTGGGGATGCCCTCCATGTGAAAGATATCACCCCGCCATCGCGGAAGATCCACATCCTGACCGATGCAGCGGCCGTGGTCGTGTCGGTCCTGCCACCGCACATCGAGAAAGCCCCAGAAGTGGTGGAAGCCGCACCGACAGAACCCGAGCTCATTCGCAAGGAGAAGAAAGCAGAAGAGGCGGCGGCAGCCCCCGCCGGTGAGGCCAAGGCAGAAGCGAAACCTGAAAAACCCGAGGCCAAGAAGGACAAAGAGAAGGAAGGCAAGTAATCGGGTGAAATTGATTGTTGGCTTGGGCAATTGGGGTCCGCGCTATGCGAAGACGCGGCACAATGTGGGGTTTCTGGTGGTGGATCGCTGGGCCGCACGCCACGAGCAGCGGATTACCACCCCGTGGGGCCAGGCCCGACGGCCGCTCGGGATGGTGTGCGATTTTGCATGGCTGTCCGGCGGCCAGGAGGAGCAGGTCATCCTGCTGAAGCCTGCGACGATGGTCAACGAATCCGGACGCGCTGTCCACGGCGCCCTGACGACGTGGCCTGTCGAGACAGCCGAGTGCCTGGTCGTCTCTGATGACTTGAATCTCCCGCTAGGAACGTTGCGGCTCCGCGGCCAGGGGAGTGCAGGCGGTCATCATGGTCTCGAGTCCATCATTCGCACGGTGGGTTCCTCGGCGTTCCCCCGCCTGCGGCTGGGGATTGGGGTGCTGCCCCCACGCACGGATGCCACCGCCTATGTGCTGACGCCGTTTGCGCGGACAGAGTGGCCGACGATCAGCACCGCCATCGAGCGCGCCACCGACGTCCTGGAGACGTGGGTTCGCGAGGGGCTTACCGTCGCGATGAATCAGTGTAATCGTCGGAGCATCTCAACAGGAGCATAGCAGAACATGGTACAGACCTATGAAGTCGTCCTCATCGTGCGCGCTGACGGGACGGACGACCAGATCAAGCAATATCTCACACAGGCCGAGGGGATCCTCATGAAAGAGGGGGGCAAGATCCTCACCCGAGAAGCGTGGGGCCGTCGGCGGTTGGCCTATCCGATCAAGAAACAGCGCGAGGGGGCCTATCAGCTCTTCCACGTCGAGGCCGAGGCAGCCGTCGTGGAGCGGTGGCGCCAGGCCTATCGCTTGGATGACACCGTCCTGCGCACACTCATCCTCCGCCTCAATCACGCTGGCGGGCAACCGAGCACCACACCGGCGGGCGCCCCCACCGCACACGAAGGACCACGGCTCACAGGGGGTGGCACATGGCGAGCTTAAATCGGGTGTTTCTGATGGGCAACCTCACACGCGATCCCGAACTGCGCTACATCCCGAGTGGGACCGCCGTCGCGACGTTTGGGCTCGCCGTCAACACGGTGTACACCACCCCCACGGGCGAACGCAAAGAGGATGTCTGTTTTGTCCGCATCGTCGTGTGGGGCAAGCAGGCCGAGCAGTGTACCCAATACTTAAGCAAGGGCCGGCCGGTCTTCGTGGAAGGGCGCCTCATCTATCGCAGTTGGGAAAAGGACGGCCAGACACGGACCACGTTGGAAGTGCGGGCGGATCGCGTGCAGTTCTTGGGTCGGCCGAAAGAGACCAGCGACGCGGTGAAAGAGATCAGCGATGCGGTGGAAGACAGCAGCCGCCCTGAGCCAGCCAGTGCCGAGGAACCCGCTGGGAAGCTGGCGACTCCCCCGGCGACAGGCGACGATGAACCGCCCTTCTAACGCACATCGAGGACCTCTGTGAGAAAACCACTACGCACTGAATCCAAAGCCAAGCGGCTCGAGCGGGAGGAACGGAAGGGTCGCGGGTTTCTGCGGAAGAAACAGTGTAAGTTGTGTTTGGATCACGTCACGCAGCTCGACTACAAGGAACCGGGCCGGCTGCAGAAGTTCTTGACCGAACGCGGCAAAATCGTTCCCGCCCGGATCTCGGGCACGTGTGCCCCGCATCAGCGGATGCTGGCGCAGGCGGTCAAGCGGGCGCGGTGGCTTGCGTTGATTCCGTACATCGCCGAGTAGACCATGGAGATCATCTTACGACAGGATGTCGAGCGAGTCGGCAAGGCCGGACAGACGCTCAAGGTCCGCGACGGCTTCGCGCGCAATTTTCTCTTGCCGCGTGGCCTGGCGTGGCCCGCGACCCCGCAGCGCCTGCGACAGGTCGTCGCGGAGCAACGGGTCGTGGAGGCACAACGCACGCAAGAGCGCGCGCACCTAGAGGCCCTGAAAGCGACGCTGGCCCAGCGGTCGGTGACGATTCGCATGGCCGCAGGCCCCGATGACAAACTGTTCGGCTCGGTCACCACGACGCACATTGCCGAGGCGTTACAACACGACGGCCTGCCCATTGACAAGCGCAAGATCGAACTGGCCCAACCGATCACGGCCTTAGGCGTCTATCACGTCCCCGTCCGGTTGGCGGCGGACGTCACGGCCACCATCAAAGCGTGGGTGGTGAAAGCCTAACCCACAACACAGCCATGGAAGAAATCCAAGACCTCTCACTGGAACGTCTCCCGCCGCAGAACATCGAAGCCGAAATGGCGGTGTTGGGCGCCTTGTTCTTGGGGGAGGAGGCCATCGCCCAGGTCCTCGAGATGGTGGACGATGACGCCTTCTACAAGGAAGCGCACCAGCAGATCTTTCGCGCTATCATGCACCTCTACGATCAGCGCCAACCCGTGGACTTGCTGACCGTGACCGAAGAACTCAAGCGACGGGATCTCCTGGATGCCGTGGGTGGGGCCAGTTACCTCGCCCTGCTGGCGTCGAGCGTGCCGACGACGGCGCACGTCGCCCACTACGCGCGGATTGTCAAGGATAAATCGCTCCTCCGCCAGCTCATTCGCACGGCCACACGCATCGTCACCGACAGCTACAACGGCCAGGCCGAGCCGCAGACCCTCCTCGATCGCGCAGAACATGCCATGTTTGAGATCGCCGAGCGGAAAGTCACGCGCGAAGTCGTACCGATGAAGGACGTCATCAAGGGCTCGATTGAGACGATTGATCGCCTGTACCAACGCAAAGGTGCCACGACAGGATTGTCCACGGGGTTCGACGACCTCGATCAGATGACCGCCGGCCTGCACGCCTCCGATCTCATCATCGTCGCAGGGCGCCCCTCGATGGGGAAGAGCGCGTTTGCCCTAGGACTCGTCGAGCATCTGGCGGTGCAGCAGCGCGTGCCGATCGCGATTTTTAGTCTGGAGATGTCGAGCGACCACCTGGTCCAGCGGATGCTCTGCTCGCACGCGCGGATCAATGCCCACAACGTGCGGCGGGGGATCCTCAGCCAAAGCGATTGGCCAAAACTCACGAACGCTGCGGGCAAACTCTCCGAAGCCCCGATCTTCATTGATGACAGTCCGAGCCTCCCGATTTTTGAACTGCGTGCCAAGGCCCGCCGACTCACCGCGCGCCATCAGATTCGTCTCCTCGTCGTTGATTACCTCCAGCTCATGGAGGAGCGGTCATTGTCATTCGCGGATAACCGGCAGCAGGAGATCGCCCTCATCTCCCGCAACTTGAAGGCCCTCGCGCGCGAACTCGACGTGGCGGTCCTCGCCATCAGTCAGCTCTCCCGCGCGCCTGAGCGCCGCGAGACCTTCCGGCCGCGCCTGTCGGATCTGCGCGAATCCGGTGCCATCGAGCAAGACGCCGACCTCGTGCTCCTGCTCTTCCGGGAAGAATACTACACACCCACCGACGAGAACAAGGGCCAGGCGGAAATCATCATCGCCAAGCAGCGCCACGGGCCGGTGGGGGCGGTGAAGCTGACCTTCCTGAAAGAGTTTGTCCGCTTTGAAAACTTGGCGGCGCGAACAGCCTAACCCGCGTGCCGCGCCTTCCGCGATCCAGTACCACCATCCGCGTGTCCAAGCGTTCCCCGCGTGAAAGAATTGACAGTCCCGCAGGAATGTGGTAGCATCATCCGATGCCTCGAGGCGGACTAGTAGCCCTTGTAACTGCTTGTCTCATCGTCGGCTACGTGAGTTCGCCTGCTCTTTCTCAGGATGAGGGACGCCCCATCGTACGTCGGGTGCGTCTCGAGGGGACCCGTGCCATCTCGACCACCGCACTCTTGGGCAAGATCCAGACCCAAGAGGAACGGCCCTTCTCGCCTATCATCGCCAACGAAGATGTCAAGCGCCTCTATCAGACCGGGTTCTTTGAGGACGTGCAGGTGCGCGTGCTCGAAGTCATCGGGGGGGTGGAGGTCGTGTTTACCGTCAGCGAGAAGGCGCTCTACCACCGTGTCGAGTGGGAAGGGGTACGCGTCCTCAAGCCCAAGAAACTGCAAGAGCTCATTCCGCTGAAAACTGGCGAGTTCTTGGACGAGCGCAAGCTCACGCAAGGACTGCAGGCCATTCGTGAGGAGTATGAGCGCCGCGGCTATCCCAACGTGATGGCCGAGTACACCATCCGCACCGATCCCGCGACCGGCGAGGCGGTCGTCTACCTCCTCGTGGATGAAGGCCAACGGGTGAAGATCCGACGGATCGAGGTGGCCAACAACCAGGCATTCCCCGATCGGCGCGTCCGCAAGGTCATGCAGACGAAACGGTGGCACTGGTTCCGGTCGGGGAAATATCAACGCACCGTCCTGGCCGAAGATGTGGAACGGGTGGCTGCGTTCTACCGCGGCCAGGGCTATCAAGATGCGGCGGTGAGCGCCACGACCGACCTCGACACGAGTGGTCGTCGCATGGCCATCACCATGACGGTGGAGGAAGGGCCGCTCTACCGCGTCGAGCAGGTGCAGCTCGTGGGGAACGTGCTCTTCCCTGAGCAGGAGATCCGCAAAGCGCTCACGATGGGCACCGGCGCGCCGTACAGTCTCGAAGGGCTCCAGACGGATACGCGCGCCCTCCAGGGTTTCTACTTCGACCGCGGGTACATCTTTGCTGACGTGACCCCAGAACCCGCCGTTGATCCGCAGACGCATCAAGTCGTACTGGCCTACCGCATCACCGAGAACGAGCTGGGGTACATCGAGCGGGTGGATATCCGCGGTAACCTGCGCACCAAGGACGTCGTCATCCGACGAGAACTGCGCGTGCGGCCCGGTGAACCCCTGCTGGGCACGAAGCTCAAACGTTCCCGCGAGCGGCTGATGAACCTCGGGTTCTTCGAGGAAGTGGATTTCGCCACCGAAGAGGGCTCCACACCCGCCCAGAAGGATCTGGTCGTCAACGTCAAGGAACAGAAGACCGGCCAGTTCAGTTTTGGTGGCGGCTTTAGTTCTGTGGATCGGCTGCTCGGTTTTGTGGAGGTGGAGCAGCGCAACTTCGACTGGCGCAACTGGCCGGCCCTCACTGGCGCGGGGCAAGATGTGCGGGCACGCGCGGAACTGGGCACCGTGCGGCGCAACTACGAGCTCTCGTTTACAGAGCCGTGGTGGTTGGGCCACCCGCTCTCGTTTGGGTTCGATGTGTACCACCGCTCCCTGTCGCGGAATCGCTCGCTGGGATTGGGCTACGATGAGGAGCACCGCGGGGGCGACGTGCGTCTCGGCCACGAGTTTACCGACTACATCCGTGGCGATGCGCTCTATCGGCTGGAGCGCGTCAAGATTTCTGACATCCCCACCGAGGCCTCGGCTGATCTGCGGGCGGAGGCAGGAACGAAGACGATTAGCCTGGTGGGTGGCGTGTTGACATTCGATAACCGTGACAACCGGTTCGAGCCGACGCGGGGTTTCACGCTCTCGGCGGCCGGCGACGTCGCGGGGGGCTTCCTCGGTGCGGACCGCGATTTCTATCGCATGATCGCCGCCAGCAGCGTGTATCTGCCGCACGCGAAACACTTCGTCCTGGAATTGCGGGCACGGACCGGCGTCGTGGAGGCCTACGGTGATTCGGGGGAGGTGCCGATCTTTGAACGGTTCTTCGGCGGGGGGGCCAATACCATCCGCGGCTTTCGCGAACGTCGCGTCGGTCCCCTCGATTCCGCCTCGAACGATCCGATCGGCGGCGAGACGATGCTGATGGCGAACGCGGATTGGGTCTTCCCCATCGTCCAACAGCTCAAAGGGGCGGTGTTTGTCGATGTCGGGAACGTGTGGCGTCGTGTCAGCGATTACGCCGAGGAGTTTGAGGCAGGGACCGGTGTGGGCGTGCGCCTGAAGACACCCTTGGGGCCGGTCCGCTTGGATCTCGGGTATCCGTTGACGCAGGTCAAGGATGAGGAGAAGAAGCTCCGGTTTCACTTCAACATCAGTCGAGGATTTTAACCGATGCGCACAATGACAGGATCGCGCCGTATGAGGTTATGGAGTCTCGCCCTGCTCGTGGCGAGTGGGATGAGCGGGACCGCAGTGGCGGAGGAGTACTCAGTTGCCTATCTCAACGTCGAGAAAACCTTCGACTCCTACCAGCGGACGATTGAGTTTGACAAGGATCTTGCGGCCACAGGCTCTAAGAAGGAACAAGAGCACCAGCGGATGGTGGGGGAACTGAAAAAGCTCCGCGAGGGTTTGGAGCTCTTGAGTGACGATGCGAAAACCACACGGCAGCGGGAGCTTGAGGAGAAAGTGCGGAAGCTCCAAGAATTCGAGCGCGCGACCGACGCTGAGCTCCGACGTGACCGGGAGCAGATGGTGCGTCGAATCCTCCAAGAGATTGATCAAGCGCTGCAACAGTACGCCGCAGAACATGAGTACGATCTCATTCTCAATGAGCAGGCCCTCGTCTACAAAACTACGCAGTTCGACATCACGGATGCCTTCATCCAATGGCTGAACAAACAGTACAAGCGGTAGCGCGGGTGACACACCAATGTACGATCGGCCGGCCGGTCAGCGTGTCGGGGGTGGGGCTGCACACGGGCCTGGCGGCGACGCTGACCTTCCAGCCCGCAGCGGCCGATACCGGTGTCGTGTTCGTGCGAGTGGATCTTCCTGACCGCCCGCGGGTGCGGGCCCACGCCTCCGCGCTCCTCGCTTCTGCCCACGCGCCACGACGGACAGCGGTCGCGAATGGACGCGCCGAAGTCCACACCATTGAGCACGCGATGGCGGCCCTGTGGGGCCTGGGGATTGACAACGTGCAAATGGATATTACGGGCGAGGAACTCCCGGGCCTCGACGGCAGCGCCCAACCTTTTGTCACGGCGCTCCAGTCGGCTGGCATCGTCGCACAGGACAGTCCGCGACGTGTCTTTGCGGTGAAGGAGCCTATCTGGCTCGACAGCGACGACGCGGCGATCGCGGTCCTGCCGCATACGGACTTCCGCGTGTCCTACACCTTGAGCTACGACCATCCGCTCCTGAAGGCCCAGTTTGTCTCATTTCACGCGAACGGCACTGAGACCTTTGAACACCTGGCTCCTGCCCGGACGTTCTGTCTCGAACAAGAGGCCGAGGAACTCCAGAAGCGCGGGCTGGGCAAGGGCGCTACCTACGACAACACCCTCGTCGTGGGGAATGGCGGCGTGATTCGGAACCGGCTCCGTTTCGAGGATGAGTTCGTGCGCCACAAGATCCTCGATCTCCTGGGGGATTTCTATCTCCTCGGGGAGCATCTCAAGGCGCATGTGATTGCGCTCAAGAGCGGTCATGCCCTCAACCTGCGCGTCGTCGAGAAACTCTACGCAGCGATGGAGCGCGCCAAATCCAGCGCGATCCGCTCGGCGGCTCCGCATGTCTTCCCCGGACCGACGCTCGACATCACGATGATCCAGCGCATCCTGCCGCATCGGTATCCGTTCCTCTTGGTGGATCGTATCGTGGAGTTGGTGGAAGATCGCCGCGCCGTCGGCATCAAGAATGTGACCGCCAACGAGCAGTTCTTCCAGGGCCACTTTCCTGGCCGGCCGGTGATGCCTGGCGTCTTGTTGATTGAAGCGATGGCGCAGGTCGGTGGGGTGCTGATCTTGAACAAGCAGGAAAATTTCGGGAAGTACGTTTATTTCATGAGTGCGGATAAGGTCAAGTTCCGCCAGGCCGTCGTTCCTGGCGATCAGTTAGTCCTCACGGCGGAGGTGGAGCGGTTCCGTGGCAAGACGGGTTTTGTCCAAACGACCGCGACCGTCGAGGGGAAAGTCGTGGCCGAAGCGCAACTGGGTTTTGCGCTCGTGGAGGGTTGACGTGACACTCCCCACCGCACCACACGCGGTGCGTCGCGCCAACACGGTGACCGTCCATCCGACAGCGATTGTGCATCCCCAGGCGCAGTTAGCCGACGGTGTCGAGGTGGGACCCTCCACCCTCATTGGGCCGCACGTTGTCATTGGGCGCAACACGGTGATCCACGCGTTCTGCGTCATTGACGGGCGCACGACGATTGGTGCCGAGTGTCAACTGTTTACCGGCGCGGTCATCGGCAGTATCCCGCAGGATCTGAAGTATCGCGGTGAACCGAGCCAACTGATCATCGGTGATCACAATCGGATTCGCGAATATGTGACCATCAATCCCGGCACCTCCGGCGGCGGCTCCAAGACGATCATCGGCGATGACAACCTCATCATGGCCTACGCGCACATTGCCCACGACTGTTTGATCGGCAATCACACCATCATCGCCAACAACGGTTCGCTTGCCGGGCACATCGTCATGGAGGATCACGCGATCCTCGGGGGGCTGGCGGCGGTGCATCAGTTTGTCCGAATTGGAACGCTGGCCATCATCGGAGGCTGCTCGAAAGTCGTGCAGGATGTCCCGCCCTATGCGATGTGCGATGGGCACCCCGTGCGAATCTACGGCTTAAACGTCGAGGGCTTACGGCGAGCAGACGTGACCGCAGCGACGCGGGCGACCCTGAAACGGGCGTTTCGCCTCCTCTTCCAATCGCAACTGACGTTCGAACACGCGGTCGGACGCGTCGAGCGGGAAGTGACGATGTGTCCTGAAGTGCGTCACCTCCTGGATTTCATCTGCACCACCAAACGTGGTGTGTGCCGGGCCCGCTAACGGCGCCCTCGCCACGACGACGGCCCGACGACAGTCCATCCCAACCAACGCCACACGTCAACGACAGGCCCATGACGACCACCATCCTCGGGTTAATTGCCGGTAGTGGCCAGTTTCCTCTGTGGGTGGCGAAGGCTGCCAAGGCCCAAGGCTACACGGTGCACGCTGTGGGCCTCACGAGTTGGGCTGATGTGCAACTCGAACAGGCCGTAGATTCGTGTGTGTGGCTGCGACTGGGGGAACTCCGGAAGCTCATCGAGACGCTGCACACGCAGCAGATCACCACCGCGACCGTCGCTGGCAAAGTCACCAAAGAAGCGCTCCTCCACGGACTGGCTGGACTGGATAGCGAAGCGCTGCGACTCCTCGCAACCATCGGTGGAGATCTGCGGGTCAATCGGCTGCTCGGGGCTGTCGCGGAGCGGCTGGCCAGCGAGGGGATTACCCTCGTGGACGCGACTCAGTTTCTGCACGGCTGGTTGCCCGCACAGGGGACGCTCACCACGCGTGAACCGACATCGGCCGAGTGGGACGACATCTGGTTGGGCCAGTCGGTGGCCAAGGCGCTGGCGAGTTTTGATATCGGACAGACGGTGGTCCTGAAGCGCGGCGTGGTCCTCGCGGTGGAAGCGTCAGAGGCCACGGATGAGGCGATTCGACGGGGAGGCGATTACAGCGACGGTGGACTGGTCGTTGTCAAGATGGCGCGTCCGCAACAGGACATGCGCTTCGACGTCCCTGTCGTCGGCCCAGAGACACTACAGGCACTCCTCAGCGCACGGGCCACCTGCCTCGCCGTGGAAGCCAAGAAAACGTTGCTCCTGGAGCGCGAGACGCTCATGACCCAGGCGAATCAGGCGCACCTCGCGATCGTCGCACTCTAACCCATGCCGGTCCTCCTGGATACCAAACACCGTCAACGCCAGTGGCTGCAAGCCGAGAAAGCCACCTTTCCCGCCATTGCACCGCGCTGTCCCTATGTGGGTCGCTGTGGGGGCTGCAATCTCCAGGATCTGGCGTACGAGCATCAACTGCTGTTGAAAGAACGCTTCCTCGCGCAGGCCCTGCAGCCGCTGGGCATCCCGTCCGTCCCGGTGGCGCCCCTGGCGGATCCCTGGCGCTATCGGAATAAAATCGAGCTGACCTTTGGAACGTCGCAGGAACAGCTCACCCTCGGCCTCCATGCGATCAACTCCTTCTGGCGGATTGTGGATCTCGACGACTGTTGGTTAATTCCGGAACCGCTGGCGCGCGTGATGCGCACCGTGCGCACCTGGGCGCAAGCCACGGGGCTCCCCACGTATGATCCCAAACGGCATACAGGATTTTTTCGGTACCTCCTGTTGCGGTGGAGCCACGCGACCCAACAGATCCTCGTCTGCCTCATCACGAGTCCTGGACCCCGCGAGGCCGTGGCGCCACTCGCTGCGAGCCTCAGCCAGACGCATCCGGACGTCACGAGCTTCTATTGGGGCGTGAGTGCGAAGCTGGCCGACATCGCAGTGCCTGACGAGCTGGTGCTGCTCGCTGGCCAACCGTATCTGCGTGAGCGCGTGGGGCCGTTTGACGTAGACCTCCATCCGCTCAGTTTTTTCCAGCCGAACTTGGCCCAGGCTGAACGCATCTACGAGACGCTGGAGGCGTGGGTGCGCGCCCGTGGTGTGCGGTCCGCATGGGACCTCTATGCCGGCATGGGGCTGATTGCATTCTACCTCTCGCGCGTCGCCTCTGCGGTCCTGTGTGTGGAGAGCGAGCCGCAGAACGTCCAGCTCCTCCAGCACAACGCCGCCCTCAACCGCCTACAGGGGCTCACCTGCCGGGCGGATCGCACCGAAGAGTACCTGCGCTACTTGGGGAGCACCCTGCCCACGCCCGACTGCATCGTCGTAGACCCGCCACGCTCGGGGCTGCACAAGCACGTGATTCGCGCGCTCGCCCAACACGCGACTCCGTGCCTCATCTACCTCTCGTGTAACCCCACGGCACTCGTCGCAGATCTCCAGGCCCTCCGGTCGCTCGTGCCGTCCTACCGCCTCACCGCGGCCCAGGCCTTCGACATGTTTCCGCACACCGCGCATCTGGAAACCCTCGTCTGCCTGGAACGGTAACCCCACCACCTGTCGGGCGGCCTCACGGGCCGCTAGACCGGAGGAGGCCAGAGGATCCGCCTTCGGCGGATCCAACAGGTAGTGAGGTCAGTGGGCTTGGCAACCGCAGCGGGATGTGGTACACTTGACCTTGCTGTGACGCGCGTGGCGGAAGGCGAGCCACGCCTTTTGTATCTTTACAGGAGCACGCATGGCACGGAAAACAGCTCTCGCGACCAATAACAACCTCCACCTCGAAGAACCCTGGCGGCTCTTCCGCATCATGGGGGAGTTTGTGGACGGTTTCGAGGAACTCTCACCGGTGGGTCCCGCCGTGGCCATTTTTGGCTCGTCGCGGATTGGGCCGCGTAATCGGTACTACCGTTTAGCGACCCAGATGGCGAAGCGGTTGGTGCGGGCAGGCTACGCCGTGATCACCGGCGCCGGCCCAGGCATCATGGAAGGGGCGAATCGTGGAGCGAGTGCAGGACGCGGCCAATCCATCGGCCTCAACATTGACATCCCCAGCGTCCAGCAGCCGAACCGTTACATTGGCAAACTCTTGAACTTCCGCTACTTTTTCTGCCGGCGTGTGATGTTTGTCAAGTACTCGAAGGCCTTCATCGTCATGCCTGGTGGCTACGGCACGCTGGATGAATTTTTCGAGATTGTCACCCTCATCCAGACCCACAAGATCCCGCCGATTCCGGTGATCCTCGTCGGGCGCCCATTTTGGGAGGGGTTACTGACGTGGATGGAGCGCGAGCTGGTGGGACGCGGCTACATTGACCGGCGTGATTTCCAACTCTTTCAGATCCGCGAGACACCGACGGAGATTCTGCGCACCATTCAGGCGTTTTATCGTCGGTGAGTGACGTCACGCGTGCCGTGAGGCACGTGCCCGACGCAGGACGGCGAGACTGGCGCGATGCAGGAGGCCGTTGGTGGCGAGGATGTGGGCGTCAGAGAGCTGAAAGGCACGGCCGCGAAAAGTGGTGACGCACCCACCCGCTTCTCGAATGAGGAGCATCGCTGCCGCCACGTCCCACGACCAGATCCGTTCCTCCCACACGCCATCGAGTCGGCCGCAGGCGACATAGGCGAGATTCAGCGCCGCCGACCCCATCCGACGCACCGCGTGGGTGGTGAGCTGCAGCGCCCGGAAGGGTCGCAAGAACTTCATCGGTGCACGACGGAACTCTGGTGGAAATCCCGTCGAGAAGAGGGCATCCCGGAGATGCCGCACCCGCGACACGCGAATGCGTCGCCCGTTCAACCAACTCCCCGCACCCTGGATGGTCGTGAACACCTCCTCCCGCGTCGGATCGTAGATCACTCCGAGGAGCACCTGGCCGCGCTCGATGAGCGCAATCGAGACGCAGAACATCGGCACCCCATGGACGAAATTCGTCGTCCCATCAATGGGATCCACGCACCAGTGGTAGGGCGCCTCGCGTTGCCGGTGACCCAGCTCTTCTCCCAGGAATCCATACGACGGATACGGCCGATGCAGGCGCTGAAAGATGAGGCGTTCCACCCGACGGTCCACCTCCGTCACCAAGTCAATGGGCGAGCGTTTCGTCGCAATCTGCAGTGGCCGTCCCGCCCAGCGGCGCAGCAGCGGCCCGACGGACATCGCCGCACGTTCGGCCACACGGAGATGCGTGCGCACCTGTCGTCGCGTCAGCATGAGTGGCATTCTAGCAGAGGGCCTGTCGCTTGACAAGAACGACCCTGACCCATCTGTTACGCACACTCACACGCGTCAAGTCCCAGTGGACGCTTCCCGTCGTCTCGAAAATCCAACGCACCTCCCGCGATCCCTTTCAAATTCTCATCTCCTGCCTCCTGAGCCTGCGCACGAAAGATGAGGTGACCGACGTCGCCTCAGCGCGTTTGTTTCAGTTGGCACGCACGCCCACGGCGATGCTTCGATTGCCGACGTCGCGCATCGCCAAGACCATTTACCCCGTTGGGTTCTACCGCACCAAGGCGCGCACCATCAAACGGATCTGTCGGCTCTTGCTTGCGCGGTACCACGGCCGCGTGCCGAACACACTAGACGAACTCCTGGCACTCCCAGGCGTGGGTCGCAAAACCGCGAATCTCGTCGTGACGTTGGGCTTCCACCAACTGGGCATCTGCGTGGACACGCACGTCCATCGCGTCTCGAATCGCTTAGGGCTCGTACGCACCAAGACCCCGGAGCACACAGAGTTTGCCCTGCGCCGTACGCTTCCCACGCGCTACTGGATCGAGTACAATGAGCTGTTCGTGAGTTTCGGCCGCACGATCTGTCGGCCGATTTCGCCCTGGTGCAGCCGGTGTCCGATTGCACGCTGGTGCCCGCAGGTCGGCGTCACCACTCGACGGTAACAACGATGCCGCGCTACGTGTTGGCCATTGACCAAGGCACGACCGGGACCACGGTGTTAGTATTCAACCGTGCCGGACGTGTCGTCGGACGTGGCTACCGCGAGTTCCCCCAAATCTATCCACGACCCGGCTGGGTGGAGCACGATCCCGATGTCGTCTGGCAGGTCACCCGCCACGTCATGCGCGAGGCCTTGCGCACGGCGTGCATCAAGCCGACGCAACTCGCCGCCATCGGCATCACCAACCAGCGCGAAACCACTGTCGTGTGGGATCGCCGCTCGAGTCGTCCTGTCGCCAACGCCATCGTCTGGCAGTGTCGGCGCACCGCACCGCTGTGCGAGCAGTTGAAGCGTCAGGGCTCTCTTCCGCTCATCCGTCGGAAAACCGGCCTGGTCCTCGACGCCTACTTTTCGGGAACGAAAATTCGCTGGCTCCTCGACAACGTGCCAGGTGTGCGCCGACGGGCGCAGCAAGGCGAGATCGCCTTTGGGACGATTGACACGTGGCTGCTGTGGCAGTTGACCGGTGGCTCGGTCCATGCGACCGATTTTACCAATGCCTCGCGCACCCTGCTCTTCAACATTCGTACACGTCGGTGGGATCCTGAACTCCTGCGACGTTTCCACATTCCGCGCACCCTGCTGCCCACCGTGTTGCCCTCAAGTGGAGCATTCGGTACGACGGCGAAACGCTCAGGACTTCCCAGGGGCATTCCCATCACCGGCATCGCCGGCGATCAGCAGGCCGCCCTCTTCGGCCAAGGCTGCACGCGCGCAGGACTCGCCAAGAATACGTACGGGACGGGCTGCTTCCTGCTCTTACAATTGGGAAACCGCTGGACGCTGAGCCGCCACGGCCTCATCACCACGTTGGCCTGCGATCCGACGGGACAACCCTCGTATGCGCTCGAGGGGAGCGTCTTCATCGCGGGTGCGGCAATCCAGTGGCTGCGCGATGGACTGCAACTGATTCGACGCGCTGCCGACACCGAAGCGATCGCGCGATCGCTCAAAGACACCGGCGGCGTCTACGTCGTCCCTGCCCTCGTGGGACTCGGAGCGCCGTATTGGGATATGCAGGCGCGTGGCGCCGTCGTCGGGATCACACGCGGCACCACGCGCGCCCACCTCATCCGCGCGACGTTGGAATCACTTGCGTACCAGACGCGTGATGTCGTCGAGGCGATGGAAGAGGACAGTGGCGTGCGGCTGCGCACGTTGCGTGTAGATGGCGGTGCAGCGCAGAACAACTGGCTCATGCAGTTTCAGGCGGATCTCTTAGGACGCCCAGTCGTGCGCCCACGTCTTGTGGAGACGACGGCGCTGGGTGCAGCGCGGTTGGCGGGTCTGGCGGCGAACTTCTGGCGTGGTGGTTTTGATGCGACGGGAGAGCGTGTTTTTCACCCGCGCATGAACGTCCGCGAGCGGGACCGCCTCTACGCCGGTTGGCAGGAGGCGGTCGCGCGTGTCCGTAGCAGACGAGATGCCCACACGTAAGTTCGCAGCCCTCACGCACCAGACGTTTGATCTCCTCATCATCGGCGGCGGGATCGTGGGGGCCGGGGTGGCGCGCGATGCAGCGCTGCGCGGGTTGTCGGTGGCCCTCGTCGAGCGAGGCGACTTTGCGAGCGGCACCAGCTCCAAAACCTCGAAGTTGATTCACGGGGGCTTACGCTACCTCGAACACGCACAGTTTCGCCTCGTCGGTGAGGCCAGCCGCGAACGGCGGCTGCTTCTGCAACTGGCACCGCACCTCGTGCATCCTCAGGAATTTCTCCTGCCGGTGTACCGCGATGATCCGCGCGGGCGGTTCCTGATCCACCTTGGGCTGGCGCTCTATGATCTGCTGGCTGGTTTCCGGAACATGCGCCTGCATCGTTGCCTCACGCGGCCGCTCGTCGTCGAGCTGGAACCCACGCTCCGGGCGGACGGTTTGCAAGGAGGTGCCATCTTCGGCGATGCGCAGATGCGCGATGCGCGGCTCGTCCTCGAGAACGTCCTGGATGCGTGCGAGCGAGGAGCGGTGTGCATTAACTACGCGACGGTGCGCGAGCTGCTGCAGACGGACGGACGGCTGAGCGGAGCCATCATCGAGGATCACTGGACGAAAGAGCGTGTGACCGTCCGCGCCCGCGTGATCGTCAATGCCACTGGCCCCTCGTCGGATACCGTGCGGCGTTTGAGCGATGCCACGGCAGCGTCGCGGCTACGCCTGTCGCGCGGCGTCCATCTCGTCGTGCGCTCACTCGGTTTGAAACGCGCCCTCCTGCTGATGGTGCCGGAGGATCGGCGGATTGTCTTCGTCCAGCCGTGGGGTGAGCAGACGTTGATTGGCACAACGGAGACAGCACATCACGCCGGAGACACGGCGCAGGTGACGCCAGAAGACATTGCGTACCTCCTGCGCGTGGTGAATCGCATCGTTGGCACACAACCACTCACGCGCAGCGATGTCATCGCGACGTTTGCTGGCGTGCGTCCGCTGGTGGATACACGAGCGAAGACACTGACCTCAGCATCGCGGGAACATGCCCTTGAAGTTGATCGGCACGGGTTGATCAGTCTCCTCGGCGGCAAGTTCACCACCTACCGTGCACTCGCCGCGCTCGTCGTGGATCGCGTCTGTCAGGCGCTGGGACGACGCCAGCGTTCGCGCACCGCCAACGAACCGCTCTACGGTGGCGTTGTTCCTGATCCGACATCGTACGCCACGACGCACGGCCGCGAAGCGATCCAGCGTGGCCTGGCGATGGCATCGGCCGAACATCTGGTGCGCACCTACGGGGTGCGCAGTCGGATCCTCTTCGACTGGATCGCGAAGGACAGCCAGCTCCTGCCGACGGTGTGTCCGCACCATCCGCATCTCGCGGCGGAAGTGCGCTACGCCTTTGAGGAGGAGCTGGCGCAGACGCTGAGTGATTTTTATTTTCGGCGGACGTGGATCGCGTACAGCCCGTGTCATGGTCGCGAGGCATTGCCACGAATCGAAGCGGTGCTACGCGCGCATGTCCCGACGATGGCCCAGCGGTTTCCGCAGGATGTCCGCACCTACGAGGAGGAGATCGCTGCGATGCAGGCCTGTCGCGCCACCGGAGCTACCCATGCGTAAACAGCTCTGGTGGGAGATCCTGGTGAGTGTTCTGCTCGCTGGCTGTGCGACGATGAGCTCATCGAGTCCACCACGGGAGGAGATCACTCAACTCACACAGGCCCTCGAGGTCAAGGCCACGTGGCGCTACCTCGAACAACTCGGGCGCGTGAACACCGTCGGTGTGCGGTTGCTCAAGGCGCTCCCACAGGACACCCCCACACGGCCCACCCCGTACTACGGGTGGATGCTGGCAAAGCCGGTGCATCCGTTTGCTCCAGCCTTTGGGCTGCAGCCCAGTGATGTGGGCGTTCTCATCGTCGGCATCACACCGGAAAGTCCCGCAGCCCAAGCAGGACTGGTGCCAGGCGATCAGATGCTCACCATCCACCACGTACCGGTGCTGGATCCGCGCGAAGTGTCACGAGTCATTCGCGCGCAGGGCGTCGAGCAGCCGGTGGCGATTGACTACCAGCGCGCCGACACGCGCCACCAGACCGTCGTCACCCCGGCGTGGCTGCCAGCGACGGTGCGGTTTCACGTCCTCAACCATCAGGACATGACCGCGGGTGCCAGCGGTCAGACCATCGTGGTGACGTCAGGGTTGCTCCGCTTTATGACCTCCGACGATGAGTTGGCGATCGTCCTCGGACATGAACTCGCGCATGTCCTCCTCGGTCATGTCCCGCGCGCGACCCCACGCGATCTCCTCTCCGGGTTGATTGGCGGGACTTTCGGCTTGGGTTCGGAAGTGATTGTGCCCGGCAGTGGCGGGCCAGTGAGTCAGCAGCTCATGCAACTGCTGCGCGGCCATTTCGCGTCTGACTTGGAGCGCGCCGCGGATGCCGTGGGCTTACGCTACGCCTGGCAGGCCGGGTTTGATGTGGCGCGCGGCGTCAAAATATGGGAGCGGTTGGCCATCGAAGTCCCCGAGACGCTGCACACCAGTTTGCTCAGCACCCATCCCACATCGGCCGAGCGGCTCTTGCGCCTCGAAACCCTCGCTGAGGAATTGACCTCGCCCTGACACATTGTCGCCCCTAGGGGCGACAATCTCGTTCAGCGTCAAGCGGCAGCGATGGGCGTTTCGTTCGGCGTCAGGCGTCTGACGTCGGACGCGAGACGTTACGCCCTCCGTTGCCGCTGGACGCTTGACGTCCTACGGTAAGAGACGTAGGATGGCCGACGAGTCCTTAACCAGTGGTCCCGCTGGTTTCCTTGCGGTAGGCCTCGAGGATGAGGCGATTCAATTCCGTCTGCAGGGCTGGCGAGCGGACCTTGACGCTGTCGAACCACTTGCCCTGTTTGTTGGGCTGGCTCGGCATCCCGACGAAGAGGCCCTGCTTGCCCTCGACGACGCGAAAGCCTTTCACCAGCAAGACGCCGGCGACGACGACATCCACAAACGCCTTGAGCTGACCGTTGCCGTTCAGGGTGTACACGCGTTCAACGGTGACCGACAGTTCGTGGTCCATCGTGACCTCCTGTGCCATAGCGCCCCGACTTCTGTCGTGGCGAATGTAATCCGCCCCAGCCCTGCGTGGCCAACCGAGAGGAGGTCGTACCTGCTCAACAGACTGGGGCGGTTAGAGCGCGCCTTCCAAGGCGCGCGAAAATCCGCGACCCGTTAACGCGTCCAACTGGGCGGTGAGCTCCTGGATCCGCAGCTCCTTCTCGAAGGCGAGCTTCGGATCCTCGAGCGGCTCCAGCGCCACTTCCACCTGCAGCCGCCGCCGTTCAAAGTAGAAGCGCGTCACCTCATCCAGCAGCTCCTCGCGCAGCTCCGTGGTGAGCTTCGAGCGCGAGTCAATCGAGAGCTGATCATCGTTCCAGATGAGCTCGCCCAGATCCCACGACACCGACACATCCCAATTGCGATCCAGATCGCGCGTCGGCACGAGTTGAAATTTAGGAAACGTCCCTTCGTCGTACTGATCGCTGATGGTCTTATTGTGGTCAAAGCCCACACTCACCGTCGGCAACAGCGCCTGGGTCGCGGCGGCCCGACGCCAGCGCGCGATTTTCTCCGGATCGGTTTCGGCGTAGCGAACGGCCATGGCCTGCACCTCGGCGATCGTCGGCTCATGCTGGAAGAGGGCGAAGAGTTGCAGCGGCTGCTGCGCGCCCTCCGCGCCCTGCGGCACGATGACGCCGTGAAACACCCCGCGGTCGGTAGCCGCCCACAGCGAGCCATCCTGCGGCTGGATGGTGAGGTGATAAATCTGCTGGGCGGTCAGGCCACGCGTCAACGGCTCCCAGCGCTGCGCGGTGTCGTCGTAGTGGAAGACGCCGCGGTTGCTGGCGACGTAGAGGTGGGTGGGCGAGGCATGCGTCAGCAGCACGTGATGGAGGGCCTCCGTCGCTAAACCGCTCTCGGGGAGCGCCCTCCACGAACGCCCGCCATCCTGACTCTCAAACGCGCTGTGCAGTGTCGTACACACCACGTGGCCTGGTTTCGTCGGATGGAAGGCGAGCGCGGTGATGCGGTCGGGCGATGACGCCTCCTCGGACTCTGCCGTCGGATCGTCCTCCTCACCACTGGTGGTGCGCACCAGGAACACCGACTGCCAGTGCTGCCCCACATCATCGCTGCGGTACAACCCAGCGTCGGTGGCGGCATAGAGTTGCTCCGGGTAGTACGGATCGCGCGCGAGGGCAAACACCGTGCGGTGCGAGGGCAACCCCGTCACGCGTCGCCAGTGCCGTCCCGCATCCTCGCTCAGCCACAGGCCCTCGGCTGTCCCACTCCAGAGGCGCTCCGATGGCACAGCGTCCACGAGTACCGCAAACGACGGCTCACGATGGAGGTGTTTCCAGGACGCACCGCCGTCGGTGCTGCGAAACACCCCGTGCGCGGTGGCGGCATAGAACCGCGCTGGCTGCTGCGGCGAGAGCACGAGCGCGTGAATGGCGGTGTGTTCGCCGCGCAACGTCAACCGCTCCTCCCAGCGGCGACCACCGTCGCTGGAGCGGTAGATCGCCCGCGTCGTCCCGACGAGGATCCGTAATGGATCGCGTGGATCCACAGCGACCGCACGCACCTCCCGCTCGTGGAGGTTGTGGGTGACATTACGCCACAGCCACTGGAGTTCCTCAGCGGTCGCGGAGGGAGCCATCGTGCAGACGGTCGCCGTCACAACGGCGATGGTGGCGTGAATCACGTGGTGAGATCTAACCATGTCCGTCCTCCAGGAGTGCGATGCGGTATGGGGAATTGTGTATTGTGTAAGGAGTGTAGCATAGTGTTTTATATTTTGTCAATAGTAAAATGATAAAAATTCAATGCATAGCTCATGGATTGTAACAAGTTTAATGCCAATAGATAACAGCATTGAGGAACAGCATGCATCGCTCACGATGCGCGGGGTATGCCACTGTCCAACGCGCCATCAGCGATCACGTATTGACAGTTCTGCAATCGGTATGCTACAGTACGCGGCAGTGGAGGAGGTGGACGATGCTCACGGTAGGCAAACGATTTCGCGCGCTGCGGAAAGAGCGGGATCTGACCCTCGTGGAACTCGCCGAGCGCTCGGGCATTGATCAAGCCACCATCAGTCGGATTGAGACCGGCCGCATGGTCGGGACGCTGGAGTCTCATCAGGCCCTCGCCCAAGCGCTGGGGCTGACCCTGGCTGAGTTGTACGAAGGGATCGAGGAGGAGGGCCCTGAGCGCATCACCGTCCAGACCGAAGCGCCGGCGGCGGAGGTCGCGGTCCATGCCGCGGGCCAGGCGAACTGGCGACTCTTGACGCGCGAGGTACTCAAGAAAAAGATGATGCCGGTCCTGGTGACCGTTGATCCGCGCGGGACGACGTCGTGTGAGTCGCTGCCGTTTGGCAGTGAGCGCTTCATCTACGTCCTCGACGGCAAACTCCACCTCCAGATCGGCGAGGAGCCGTTCATCTTGGCACCGACGCAGACGGTCTACTTTGATGCGCATCTGCCCCACACGCTGCGCAATCCTGCCGGCCACGCCGTGAAGTGTCTCGTCATGACCACCCCGCCCGCGCTGTAACGTCCTGCCACGCCGCCCGATGGCCTCTGCACCACGCACGAAGCACGGCACTGTTGATTGACAGTCCGCAGCGCCTGTGGTAGGGTGAAGCGATCATGGTCAAACTCCTGGTCGCGGATGACGAGGTGAAGATCTCGCAACTCCTCGA
>CAZWYX010000003.1:0-37523 GCA_964638485.1 uncultured Planctomycetales bacterium
TTCATCGGCGCATCCGGATCATCCGAGATCAGCGCAAAACTCTTCGTCCCCGATGGCGAGTCGGTCCATTGCAATGACGGTGAAATATCCCTGTCATCACACGTGTAGACGCTCGGAATCGGTTTTCCCTGTTCAAACGCCGTGCTCGTGATTCGCAGACTCATCGTCGCACCTCCCAGGAAGACAACCGCTATGAGACTCGTTCGCAACAACCCCTTCATCGGTGGTGAGGTATGATAGCGCATGGTGGCCACCACGTCACCTGCCCGTTAGTTGCTCGCCAGGAGGGAGCGCGATTCGCGTGGCGGCACTGGCAGAGGCGGCACGGTTGGCCCCGGCGTTTCCCCCTCTGACCGGCTGAGCGGTGTTTGACGTCGAGGAGCTGGTGGCGGCTGCTCCTGCAGGATAATCCTCACCATCCGTTCCCTGCGCAGCCCATCAATGAGTAGCTCACCAGTGAGCGGCTCACGATAGATCGCTGGCAACTGCTCGTAGGCCATCTCCAAGATGACTGCTGCCGCGTCATATGGATGAGTGGTGCTCCTTGCCTGTCTGATCATGGCTGCCACATCTGGGGTACGCTCGAGATGTTGTCTGAGATGCGCTACCAGGGCCTCTGTTTTCTCATGGAGCTCCTTCCCCCCACGCTCCAGGTCTGCGACGATTTGCCGGCGTGCATAAGCATCCCACTGCTCTAGCCACTGCTGGAAGACTTTCAGCGGAACTGGTTCGATCGGTCGCGGAAGCTCTTCTCCTTCGCTCGGTGGCGGCAACTTCTCCGCATCGCGCAGGCCGCGGGAGGGTACCGTCCCACCGAGGAGCGAGTCCACGCCGGGATTGACGCGAGGCGATGCCGCATCTTCTTCTGCCATCCCTCGGCTCAACGGATCCCTCGCTCCACGACTGCCGGATGCGCGTCGGTGACGTTTCCCTACACCTTTGGTGGGCTGTGTGGCTGACGTGAGCAGCGAGGTCCTCACGCGAGCAATGCTCTCTAAGCGGACACGAAGGTCGCGGGGACTGCGTGCAGCTTCCACCTCGTTTCGAAACTGCGTGATCGCCAGCTTCCCTTCGACCACCGCTTGAGCAATCACATGCCACACCGTCCGAGGGTTGGAGCGGAGATTGGGATTGGCTTCGATGGCTGTTGCGAGGTCCTCGAGAGCATTGCGCTCAGTACCGCGTTCCTGTAGCGCTGCCTCGATGCGAGTTTTGCTTTCTTGAATGGTCAACAGGCCGTTGAGGAGGATGGCCCCCAGTTCACGGAAACGGTCTGTTGAGTGGCGGACCGGTCGTCGGCGGATGGCGTGCTCAGCGCTCCAGATCAGTCCTTCGGCCTTGCCCACGGCGAGTGGCACGGGACACGCGGAGCAGGCGAGGGCGGCCGCGAGGGCGCACGTCAAGACGCGGCATGCCCGTGAACAGCCAATCGTGCACAGCGAATAGGAGTGGTGACGTTGTGGGCGGTGCACAGGAGATGTCTCCGTCCGAAAGATGAGTGCTGCTGTCTACTTCTCGTGCACCGCCTTGTATCATATCAAAGACGGAGGGATCAGGCAAAGGAAAGCGGCGTATATTGAAAATTTATTAATATAATATTTGAAAATTATACATTATTTCTGCCTAGGGCGTTTGGGAACCGTCCAGTAGCCCGCGGCAAAGACGCTCGGGGGTTGGATGAGGGAGTCGTAATTGGGCGGGGCTTCGAAGGGAAACGTCACGATGTCATAGAGGCCTGAGGCGAGGCGCAAGAGTGTGCGAGCGGTGCCGGTGACAAGGCCCTTGACCAACCCCTCGGGGAAGGCCGTAAACGGATACTGGCCTGCCTGCACCCCGCGCTGGGTGTGGATGGAGACGTCGTGTACGATTTCTAACGGCGCCGTGGCGACATTGGCCATCCCCCGCCCGAATTTCTTGACTGCACTCCCTCGCGGTGGGGGCGGTTGCTCTCGGGCTGCAGCGAGGCTGACAGTGCCGCTCAAGACGAGCACTGCCGCCACCAGTGTTAGAGACGTTCTCATGTCACGATCCCCTCCTCTAACCACTGCAGGCGCCCTGCCAACACCGCCTGCGCGGTACGATACTCCCTCCGATCCTCGTTGTGACTCAGCGTCTGAAAGAGCGTTGTGATGCGGCGTCGGCTCTGCCGGCAGAACAAATCCGCCAGCTGCACCGGCGTGGGATCTTCTGGCTGTGCGGCTTGTAGCATCTGCGCGCGTGAGCAACTCGCGATCATCGCCAAGAGTTCCGTCCCGATATCTACGAGCCGCATCAAGATCATCTGGCGTCGCTCCAGGCGCACCTGGTAGCGGAGCATGTTGTGAAATGTGGCCCGTGCCAACCGGTTGGCTGACCGCTCCATAAATCGCGCGTGCGAAGCCAGCGGTCCTAGCGACGCATACTGTGGCCACATCCCCGCTGGTAACCACTGCTGCGGATACCAGCGCGCATACCAGAGGCCAGCACGGAGGGCCGCTTTGATTTTGAGGCCGACTGCCAGTTTAGGTTTGAGGAGATCGCCGGCGACGTGCATGTGGGCATCGAGCGCCTCGCGCGCGATGAAGAGGCGCATGATTTCGCTCGTGCCTTCGATGATGAGGTTGATGCGAGCATCGCGCATCATCCGTTCAACGGGGAGCGGTGGTTCTCCGCGCGCCTTCAAAGAATCCGCAGTTTCATAGCCGCGCCCGCCGCGAATTTGCATCGTGTCATCTACGATCCGCCAACAGCGCTCCGAGCAGAAGACCTTGGCCATCGCCGCTTCCAAGCGAATGTCCACGTCGCCGCGATCCACCAGCGCGGAAGCCAGCCACGTCACCGACTCCATCGCAAAAATGTCGGCCGCGATCCCTGCGAGCTTGGCTGCGATGGCGTCGTGTTTGCCGATGGGAGCGCCCCACTGGTTGCGCTCGTTGGCCCACCGTCGCGCAATCGCCAGACACTGCTTGGCCACACCAGTGCACGCTGCCGGCAGCGTCATCCGGCCCGTGTTCAACGTCATCAGGGCGAGTTTGAGTCCTCGTCCCGGTGCCCAGAGGATGTTGGCTTTGGGGACTGTGACGTTGGTAAAGCGCAGCAAGCCGTTTTGAATACCCTTGAGCCCCATGAAGTCGCAGCGATGCACGACCTCGACCCCTGGCATCGTTTTCTCGACGATAAACGCGGTGATTTGCTTCCGTTCTTTGCCGCCGATCACCCGGGAGGGGGTCCGCGCCATGACGATGATGACATCGGCGACCGGGCCGTTCGTGCACCAGAGTTTGTCACCATTGAGGAGATAGGCCTCGCCGTTGGACGTGGGCGTGGCGGTGGTGGACATCTTCGCTGGATCCGAGCCAACATCGGGCTCGGTGAGGGCAAAGGCGGAGATCGCGCCAGTCGCCAAGCGCGGTAGAAATTTTCGCTTCTGCTCCTCGGTCCCAAACATCTTCAGCGGTTGCGGCACCCCGATACTCTGATGGGCGGACAACCACACCGCGGTCGAGCCACAGTAGCTGGCGATCAGGGCGATCGTGCGGTTGTAGTTGACTTGGGATAGCCCCAAGCCACCGTACTCCTTCGGAATTTTCATCCCGAAGCAGCCGAGTTTGACGAGGCCTTGAATGACCGCAGGCGGCATCTCACCCGTGCGGTCAATCGCATCAGGGTCCACCTGGGCTCTGAGGAAGGCTTCCACGCGCGCGAGGTACTCGTCGCCCACGCGTTTGTCCTCGGGTGATTGTTGGGGGTAGGGGAACACCAGATCGTGCCGGACGCGCCCGAGGAACAGATCAGCAACAAAACTGGGATAGTGCCACTCGGTCTCGCGCGCGGCCTCGGCAACTTCGAGGGCCTCGCGCTGTCCTTGTGCGAAATGCGCTGAAGCGATGTCAGCCATCGTTGGAGTATTGTATCACACTGGCCGTAGGCGAATGAAGCGGTATGTCGCCGCTAACGTGAGGGACGCCACCATCGCTACTACGAGCGCTGCACGTCCCCACCGCCCCACATGGCACATGGGCGGGAGGAGTGGTGCCAATCGTCGCGTTGAGAGGACCAACAGCGCTGCAGTAAAAAGGACCGTCCCGACAAATCCGATGACGGCCGACAACAAGATGAGCGAGGTCATCTGCTCAGGTTATCGCCCTTGCATGCGCAAGAGGTTGAGCGCCGAACCTGCCTTGAACCACGCGATCTGTTCGCTCGTCATGGAGTGCTGGAGCGGCATCGTCTCGTCAGCCCCATCCGCATGATGCAGGATCATGCGCACCGGGCGCTCCGGCGCGAGGGCGGGTAAATCGAGGAGGCTGACGCGGTCGCTCGTTTGCACGTGGTCGTAGAGGGACGGCTCGGTAAAGGTGAGCGGCACGATCCCCTGTTTTTTCAAATTCGTCTCATGGATGCGGGCAAAACTTTTCGCGATCACGGCCTTGCAGCCGAGGTAGCGCGGTGACATCGCGGCGTGTTCGCGGCTGGAGCCTTCGCCATAATTCTCATCGCCCACCACCACCCAGGCAATCCCTTCGTTGTAGTAGCGTCGTGCAAGTTTCGGCAGCGCTTGCGTCGTCCCATCGAGTTGGTCCACGCCAGTACCCGCCTCGCTGGTAAACGCATTGACCGCACCGGCAAAGAGGTTGTCGCTAATTTTGTCCAGATGACCGCGGTACTTCAGCCACGGCCCGGCGGGCGAGATATGATCTGTCGTACATTTGCCTTTCGCCTTGAGAAGGATGGGCATGCGCTCGAGGTTTTGTCCGCCCCACGCGGGGAACGGTTGGAGTTGCTGCAAGCGTTCACTGTTGGGGGGGACTCGCACGTGCAGTCGTTGGCGCTCTGTGTCCGGCAATGGGGGAAGATACCCTGCCTCACCGATGGCGAACCCCAGTGACGGCAACTCTGGTGCCACCGGAGGCTCTAACGTGATGCGTCGGCCGTCGGGAGTCATCAGGGGATCGGTGAGCGGATTGAAGCGCAAATCGCCTGCCAACGCAAACGCGGTGATAATTTCTGGACTCCCGATGAAGGCGAGGGTCTCAGCGTTGCCGTCGTTGCGACGAGGGAAATTCCGATTAAACGAGGTGATGATCGAATTGCGCTCGCCAGGCTTGATGTCATCGCGCTTCCACTGACCGATGCACGGTCCACAGGCATTCGCCAACACCGTGCCACCGATCGCCTCAAGCAGGGCGAGTTGCCCATCGCGTCGAATGGTGTTGTGAATCTGATCCGAGCCAGGCGTAATTAAAAAGTAACAGTGCGTTTTGAGTCCTGCCTGTTGGGCTTGGCGAGCGACAGCGGCTGCGCGTCCGATGTCTTCGTAGGAGGAATTGGTGCAGCTACCGAGGAGCGCTGCGCGGAGTTGCGCAGGGTATTTGTTCTGCTCCACATCGCGTTTCAACTGGGACACCGGCCGCGCCACATCTGGCGAGTGTGGGCCCACGACGTAGGGTTCCAGCGTCGAGAGATTGATTTCGATCACCTCGTCGTAAAAACGCTTCGGATCGGCGAGCACTTCTGGATCCGGCACGAGCCAGTCGCGATACGGCTCGGTGAGATCAGCAATGGCTGCGCGTCGTGTGGCGCGCAGGTAGGTAGTCATCCGCTCATCAAAGGGAAAGATCGAGGTGGTCGCGCCTAGCTCAGCGCCCATGTTGGTGATCGTGCCCTTCCCTGTCGCGCTGATGGACTGCGTGCCTGGGCCGATGTACTCGAGGATTTTGTCGGTACCACCTTGTGTCGTTAACAGCTCGCACACTTTCAGGATCACGTCTTTCGGCGCGGTCCAGCCGTTGAGCGAACCGGTGAGATACACCGCAATGAGTTTCGGACACTTGATTTCCCATGGAAGTCCCGCCATCACGTCCGCGGCATCCGCACCACCGACGCCAATCGCGAGCATCCCGAGGCCGCCAGCGTTCGGTGTGTGCGAGTCGGTGCCGATGAGGAGACCGCCAGGAAACGCGTACTGTTCCAAGACGACTTGATGGATGATCCCTGCGCCAGGCTCCCAGAAGCCCATGCCATATTTTTGCGCGGCACTGCGGAGAAAGTCGTAGACTTCGCGGTTCTGCTCCAGTGCGCGTTGAGTGTCTTCGGCCGCCCCGACGCGGGCTTGGATGAGGTGATCGCAGTGCACCGTCGTCGGCACGGCGACCGTTGTGCGCTCGGCCAGCATAAACTGCAAGATGGCCATCTGGGCGGTGGCATCCTGCATCGCGACGCGATCAGGCATGAGCGAGAGATAACTCGCCCACCGCGTGAATTCCTGACGTTTGAGGTCGGTCGCGTGCGTGGCAAAGATTTTTTCAGACAGCGTCAGCGGCCGTCCCAGCTTTTTCCGCAGCGCAGCACAGCATGCTGACGCCGATTGATACAGTTGCTGGAGGGGTGCTTTCTCTTGCATGATACGAATCTCTATCGGTCTGTTCCCTGCGTACGGCTCACGGCTGATTGTTGACTGTGCTTCATCATATCATCACTCGCGCCACGGAGCAATGGAGGCGCCTTGCGCGCGCAATGCCTCTAACGCGCGCGCCGCATCACCAGGCGTCAGGTCCACGCCGCGCACCGCGTCCGCGATCAGATGCACCTGGAAGCCGTGTGTGAGTGCGTCGAGGGCCGTGCACTTGACACAGTAGTCCGTCGCCAAGCCACCGATGTAGAGCTCCTGAATGCCGAGTAGGTGCAAATGCTCGGCCAGTTTCGTCCCCTTGGAATCGGTGCCCTCAAACGCGGAGTAGCTCTCCTCATCAGGCCGCGCACCTTTCGAGATGATGACCGTCTCAGGGGGGAACTGCAACTGCGGATGAAAAGCTGCGCCAGCCGTACCCTGCACGCAGTGGACAGGCCACTGGCCGCCGAACGTCTTGAAATGTTTGGTGGTCGGGGGATGCCAATCGCGCGAGGCGATGATGGGCCAGCCGCGTTGGTGGGCAGCCGCGATGGCGCGGTTGAGGACCGGCACCACTGCATCCCCGCACGGCACTGGCAGTGAGCCGCCAGGACAGAAGTCATTCTGCACATCTACAATCAGGAGCGCTGTCTTTCCCATCACTATCAAGTATAATGTATCTGGTACTATTTGTGGAGGACCTTGTGTCGCCTGGACGCAAGCGCGCCATGAGTCTGTTCGTCATCGCGTGGTTGCTCGTGTTCCACTACGAGACGGTGCGCTACCACTACCTCTCGCCACTCTTCCACCGCGAGCTCCCTAAGTTGCCGCTCCTGTTTCCTCCGGCGGGCTGGATTATGTTCTTCCGCGTGGACGAGACCGAAGGCCGCGCGGAAGTGTACGGCCTGCAGCGCGGGCAGCCTGTACTCATTGATCCCCACAATATTTTTACCACCCGCTTTGTGGGCTATGACAACATCCGCCGCAACGTCCTCGTCAGTGTCCTCTATCGCGAACAGGCCCGCGACTTCTGTCGCTTCCTGTGGCGGAAGTTTCCGGAGTACGAGGGATTTCTGGTGACGTACCTCGAGTATCCCTCGGTGATCGAACACCCCCACCAACCACGTCGCGCGCTGGCGTACCGATGCGAACCCTAACGGCGCTCTGGGAGCGGGCCTTCCTCGTTGAGCGACCCTCGGTGAGTCTCGCCCTCTTCCGGTGGTTCGTGGCGCTCACCGTCGGTTGCCACATGATTCCCTCTTTGCTTCCCCTCGCTGACAACTACCTCTCGACCGCCTTCAAAACGCAGAATCCCTCCTTCTTTCCGCCACCGCTCCTCGCATGGGTTGCGCACAGTCCCGATGCGCTGGTCTACGTGATGGTGGGATGTTTCCTGCTGACGTGGCTGAGTTTTACCGTCGGGTGCTACGCGCAAATGAGTTGCATCCTGATGACACTGGCCTGCTACTATTTCTATGCCCTCAACGACCTCCACATCGGCACACTCTCCTTCGACATCTTGCTGGTGACGCTCGTCCTCATGTGCCTCACGCCGTATCACGGTGATGCGTTCTCGCTGGACGCGCTCCGACGAGATCAACGCCTGCTGGTGATTCGCCCACGGCCGTTGTTTCTGCAGCGCCTGCTGCAGCTCCAGATGGCGAGTACCTACTTTTTTACCGGCCTCAACAAAATCATTGGGGGCGGCAACTGGCTGACCGACAATCCCATCTACTATTTGGTGCATTCGCCGGAAGGCAGCGTGGTCAAAGAGTTCTGGGGTCGCGAGTGGCTAGCGACACAACCCCAGCTCTGCTATGTCATCGGCCTCACGGTCATCATCTCTGAACTGGCACTGCCCGTGCTCTGGTTCATCCGCCGGACTCGCCTGGCCGCCATCCTCATCGGTTGGTGCTTCCACGTCCTGCTCCTCGTCACGCTCCACGTCCCCACCATCTTTTTCTTCTTGTTTCCCGCGCAGATCGCCCTGTTCTGGCCGCCAGAACAGGTCGTGACGTGGCTGACGCGGCGGCGTTGACATGTCGTAAGCATTTGGATAGAATATGTTGCAGTTACGGAGTCAGCTTTTCTCTTAAACGGATGGCCTCACATCACAACTTATTGATGCGATACGTGTTAGGGTATTTTTTTAGCATCATCTTTGTGATTTTTTTCACAAACTTGGCGGCAGCGGAGCAACCCTCCCCTGACATCAAGATCGGCCGCGCACTCTATGAGCGGAACTGCGCGCGCTGCCATGGGATCACCGGCGCTGGCGACGGGCCGGATGCGCCACACCTCTACCCCCGTCCACGCAATTTTACCCTCGGCGCTTACAAATTCCGGACGACGGCCAGCGGAACCCCACCGACCGAGGAGGATGTGTTCCGTACCATTACCGAGGGGCTGCCAGGCACCAGCATGCCCGACTGGCGCAACTTAAGCGACGAGGAGCGGTGGCAATTGGTGTCTTATCTGCAGCGTCTCTCGACGGGGTTGCAGGATGTGGCTCCGCAACCGCTGACACTGCCCCCCCGTCCTCAGCGACTGGAAGTGGCGAAGGGCCAACGACTGTTTCGCGATCTCGGCTGTGTGCAGTGTCATGGACCGACAGGGCGTGGGAATGGTCCCTCAGCCGCTACCCTCATGGATGACGCCGGCCAACCGATCGTCGCGGCCAATCTCACCCAAGGCTGGACCTATCGCGGCGGTTCGAGTGTGGAAGCAATCCTCTGGCGGATGCTCACCGGCCTGGATGGCACACCGATGCCGTCGTATGCGGACGCGCTGAGCGGTGAGGATGGCTGGCACCTCGCCGCATATGTGCACACCCTGCAGGAGTCGTCCGTCTGGGCGCACGCTGTGGCGGCCCAGCGACTCACTGGAGCGCCGTTGCCGACGACCATCACCGATCCGCGCTGGGAGGAGATCCCTCGCGCGCACATCCGGCTGGCCAGTCGTGTCTACCAGCAGGGTGAGGTGCAGCCGACGATGGTGCACGCGGCCTCACTCCAAGCGGTGTATGATGCGGAGGCGATTGTGTTCCGCGTGATCTGGGATGATCGTACGGACACACGTGGGGAGTGCCCGGATGTCCTCGCGCTGGTCCTACGGCCACCGCACCTCGCCGGGCATACGCTCACCCTGCAGAACTGGCCGCTGCCGGAGGCGCCACCGCTTGATGTCTGCGCTTGGTCGAGTGAGACCGCGAGGGTGCTCGAACAGGTCGGACGCAGTCTGGTACCACTGACGACGGGAACGCGACTCCCCACGCAGGCGGTGTTTACGGATGGCCGGTGGTCGCTCGTGTTTCAACGACCGCTCAAATCGGAACTCTCTGAGGCAGTGGCGCTCGCGCCAGGGGTAACGATTCACGTGGCGTTGGCGGCCTACGATGGCGGTAATCAAGAGCAGGGGCGCTACCACGCGTCGTCCACGTGGGTAACACTCACCCTGCGCGAATGATCTCAACACGCGAAGGAGGGTGGAATGACCGCACGGATGCAACGGTGTCAACGGATGGGAATCATGTTCCTCGTCGTGGCCATTGGCTGTGGCGGTAAACAGGAGGCGATCTCAGCGCCGGAACCCCAGACCACGGCCCCTCCTGCCACCACGGCGAGTCACGGCACGGCGGCGATCACCGGCACCGCCACGCTCAAAGGACCCCCGTCTGCGCCACAGACCATCCAGATGCAAGCGGATCCAGTCTGCCACCAACAACACACCAGCCCTGTGCGCACTGATGATGTCGTCGTCGCCAACGGGCGGTTGGCCAACGTGTTCGTCTATGTGAAAGAGGGATTGGCGAATTATCCCTTGACGCCACCGACGACACCCGTGGTGCTGGACCAGAAAGGGTGTCTCTACGCGCCGCACGTCACAGGCGTGCAAGTCAATCAACCGCTCGAAATTCGCAACAGCGACGCGACCCTCCACAACATCAATGCCAAGCCGCAAGGAAATCAACCCTTCAACATCGCCCAGCCAGTCCAGGGGATGAAGACGACGAAGAAGTTCATGAAGCCGGAGGTGATGATTCCCCTCAAGTGCAACGTCCACCCCTGGATGAGCGGCTACGTTGGTGTCGTCGCCCATCCCTTCTTCGCTGTCACCGACACGCAGGGGAATTTCCAGCTCACCGGATTGCCGGCAGGAACCTACGTCCTTGAGGCGTGGCATGAACGGTTTGGCACGACCACACAGACCGTTACGCTTGGCGATGGAGCAACGCACACGCTCGAGTTGAGTTTCCAAGCGAAGTGATCCGCTCGAGGCGCTTGACCGAGGCGAGACGTGCAACTACTCCCTGACAATTTCTCCACCACCGGTGGCACCATTGACCACCTCTTCTACGTGATCCTGTGGATCACCGGCATCGCGTTTGTGGTGGTGCAGGTGTGCCTGCTGCTCTTTGTGATCCTGTATCGCGCCCGCCCAGGACGGACAGCGGCGTACATCCACGGCAGTACCCCCGTCGAAATTATCTGGACGGTCGTGCCGACGATCATCTTGGTAGTCCTTGGCTTTGCGAGTCAAGGCGCCTGGGCGAATTTGCGTGAACGGGTGCCCGCCAACGCCACGCGCATCGAGATTCTCGCCGAACAGTTTGCGTGGAACATCCGCTACCCCGGTCCGGACGAAGTCTTCAACACCGAGGATGACGTCACCACAATTAATCAACTCCACGTGCCGGTCAACCAACCGGTCGTCGTGCACTTGCGCTCCAAAGATGTGATTCACAGTTTCTTCCTGCCCCTGCTGCGCGTCAAACAAGATGCCGTCCCGGGGTTGACCACGCGCGTGTGGTTTGAGGCCACGCAACCAGGCCAACACGAAATCGCCTGCGCGGAACTCTGCGGTCTCGGCCATTATCGGATGCGCGGGTTTCTCACGCTCGAATCGCCTGAGGCGTGGCAGGCGTGGTTAACGAGTCAAGGCAAGCAACGAGTGGCGGAGTATGCCCCATGACGCACCCCCATCGCGAACCACGTTTTCTTCGCAAATACGTGTTCTCGACAGATCACAAAGTGATTGGTGTGCAATTTCTGTTCACCGGACTCACGATGCTCATCCTCGGGGGCTTGCTGGCAATGCTGATGCGTTGGCAACTCGGGTATCCTGGCCAGCCCCTGCCGTTCATGGAGAAGATCGCCCCCGAGGGCATGCCCGGCGGGATCATGGTCCCCGAGTACTACAACGTGCTCTTCACGATGCACGGCACGCTGATGATTTTCTTTGCCATCATTCCCATCCTCGTCGGCGCCTTTGGAAATTATTTGATTCCGTTGAACATTGGGGCTGGCGACATGGCCTTCCCGCGGCTCAATATGATTTCCTACTGGTTGATCCCGCCGTCGGCTCTCATCATGCTCGCTGGCTTTTTCGTCGAAGGTGGCGCAGCCGCAGCGGGCTGGACGTCGTATCCGCCGTTGAGTGCCGTCTCCTCGAGCGCGGGCCAGACGTGCTGGCTGGTGAGTCTCATCTTCCTGGGCACCTCCTCCATTCTGGGCGCGGTGAACTACGTGACGACCATTGTGAATCTCCGCGCGCCAGGGATGACGTTCCATCGTTTACCCCTGACTCTCTGGGCGCTGTTCACGACGGCGCTCCTCATTTTGTTTGCGACACCGATCCTCGCAGCCGCGCTCATTTTGCTCCTGCTCGATAAAACTGTGGGCACCAGCTTTTTCCTGCCTGCAGGACTCATTGTAGACGGTGCGTCACTCGCCCACGTCGGTGGCCAGCCACTCCTCTGGCAGCACCTCTTCTGGTTCTACTCACATCCAGCGGTCTACATCATGATTCTACCGGCGATGGGGATGGTCTCTGATATCCTGCCGGTCTTTGCACGCAAACCCATCTTTGGCTACCGCGCGATTGCCTATGCGTCGCTCGCCATCGCGATCCTGGGCATGTTTGTGTGGGGCCACCACATGTTTCAAAGCGGGATGAACCCTGTCCTCGGCACGAGTTTCATGATTTCGACAATGGTCGTGGCGGTACCGTCGGCCGTGAAGACGTTTAACTGGCTGGGGACCCTGTGGCGCGGGAACATTCACTTGACCACACCGATGCTGCATGCGCTGGGATTTGTCTCGATGTTCGTCATTGGAGGACTCACCGGAATCTTCATGGCTTCCACGCCGGTAGACATCTACATCCATGATACCTACTTTATCGTCGGGCATCTGCACTACGTGCTCTTTGGCGGCAGCCTCTTCGGGGCGTTCGCCGGGATCGCGTTCTGGTTTCCCAAGATGTTCGGACGGCTGCTCAACGAACGCTGGGGCAAACTCCATTTTTGGCTCACCTTCCTTTTCTTCAACACGACGATGTTTCCCATGTTTAACCTCGGGATGGGTGGAATGCAGCGCCGCATTTACGATTGGACCCAATACGCACATCTCGCCGAGATGGGTCCATTGAATCGCATGATGACGGTGAGCGCCTTCCTCTTGGGCGCGGTGCAAGTGATCTTCTTCGTGAATTTCTGCTGGAGCCTCTTCCGGGGGAAACGTGCTGGCAATAATCCGTGGCAAGCCACGACACTGGAGTGGCAGACGTCATCACCTCCACCGCATGGCAATTTCGCAGAGATGCCGACGGTGTATCACGGCCCGTACGAGTACAGCTCGCCTCTCGTGGCCGAGGATTACCTCCCACAAAACCGAAAGCTCTGATGAGTGTGCATCGTTTGGCTCAATGGACGTCTCTGGCTGCCTTCGTTTTGATCGTCGCTGGCGGTTTGGTGACCTCGACTGGCTCAGGCTTGGCGATTCCTGACTGGCCGCTCGCCTACGGCCAACTCGTCCCCCCCTGGGTGGGTGGCATCCGCTTTGAATACGCGCATCGCCTGATCGCAGCACTCGTGGGACTGCTGACGGTCATGCTCGTGATCGGACTCTGGCGAACACAGCAGCATCGGAGTGTCCGATGGTTCGGGCTGTTCGCGTTGAGTGGGATCGTCCTCCAAGCGGTCCTGGGAGGGCTGACCGTCCTCCAGGAATTGCCACGCAGCCTCTCCATCGCACATGCCTGCGTTGGATCGTTGGTGTTCTGCGCGCTCGCGAGTCTCGCATATGTGCTGTCGCCTTCCTGGTCATGCCCACTGACAGGCCACGGTGACTCGCGATTGGCCCATCTGACAGGCGCGACGACCGGCCTACTCCTCCTCCAGTTATTTGTGGGGGCGATCCGACGTCACACCGGCATGGGGCTGACAGCGCATCTCATCGGCGCCGGGCTGGTCAGCGTGAGCGTCGTGTGGATGGCCTTCCGTGTACGCCGACAGCACCGTCGTGATCCCGTGGTGACACGCCTGATCGTGTGGCTCGTAACGTTGTGGTGCTGGCAACTGCTGCTCGGTGTCGTGAGCGCCTGGTTCTGGCCGTCGGTGTTCATCCGCACCGCTCACCAGGCAGGAGGGGTGCTCCTCCTCGCCACCAGCGTGGTGCTGACCATACGCACCCGTCACACGGTTGGCCGACTCGCTCCATGGCTGTCGTGGCGTCGCATCGCCACCTACCTCGAGCTGACCAAACCACGCCTCACGTTGTTGGCCGTGATGACGACACTGGTGGGTTTCCTGTTGGCTGCTGACGGGAGTCTCGCCATCACTCGCTTGGTGCTCACGCTCCTGGGGACGCTGAGTGTCGTCGCTGGCGCGCAGGCGCTCAACCAGTACCTCGAACGGGAGGCCGATGCGAAAATGGCGCGCACCAACACCCGCCCGCTCCCTGCACGACGGCTGCGACCCGAGCAGGCCTTGACGTGCGGCGTCCTGCTGGCCGTGGTGGGACTGGTGAGCCTGGCGATGGGCGTCAATTTGTTGACGAGCGTCCTCGAAGCCCTCGCGCTGAGTTTGTATCTCTTTGTCTACACGCCGCTGAAATCTCGCACCGCGCTGTGTACGCTCGTTGGAGCGATCCCTGGCGCCATTCCACCGATGGCGGGGTGGGCTGCGGCGAGAAACAGCCTGGATTCACCAGCGTGGATTCTCGGTGCGATTTTGTTTCTGTGGCAGTTACCCCATTTCCTGGCACTCGCGTGGCTGTACCGTGAAGACTATGCGCGCGCCGACTTCCGGTTCCTCACGTCGCTCGATCCGCGTGGCGCCAGCGCTAGTCGGCAAATCGTCCTCTACTCGATCGCCCTCGTCCCTGTCACCCTGGTGCCGACGGTGCTGGGTCTGACGGGTGCAGTCTACTTCGTGGGAGCGCTCGTGCTCGGGCTGGTCTTCGTGGGGATGGGATGGCGGGTGGCGCTGGTAAAATCCGCTCGCCAAGCCAGATGGCTCTTCATGACCTCGATTACGTATCTGCCGCTCCTCTTGACGCTCATGGCACTGGATCGCGTATGAGCCTGCGACGAGACACGTTTCTCTGGGGATTGCTCGTGGGTGTGATGGTGGGGCTGAGCGCAGCACTCGTGGGCTTGCACGTGGCGCACCGCCACGCAGAAACACCACTGCCGCTCTATGGCGAAGTGCCAGCCTTTGAGTTCGTGGATCATCGCACGCAGCCGCTACGGCTCGACGACCTGCGCGGCCGCGTGTGGGTGGCAGATTTTATCTTTAGCCGTTGCGGCGGTCAGTGCCCGACGATGACGGAAGCCATGAAAACGCTCCAAACAGAATTCGCTTCCCAACTGCAGCTCATCTCCTTTACCGTGGATCCGCTGTGGGATACGCCCGAGCGACTGGCGCAGTATGCGGCACGCGTGGAGGCGCGCGATGGCTGGCACTTTGTGACTGGACCGGAGGCGCTCCTGCACCGTCTTGCCACGGAGGGTTTTCGTTTGAGCGCAGCACGCGCCAGCGACGACGGCGCAGAACCCATCGCGCATAGCGTGCGGCTGAGTCTGGTGGACCGTCGTGGCCACATTCGTGGCTACTATGACGGCACTGATCCAGCGGCCCGCGAGCAGTTGCGCCGTGATATCAAACGGTTGCTACGCGAGCGTGCCTCATGATTCGCTATGACCTGCTACCAACGCTCAACGCCTCGCTCAACGCCCTGAGTGCGATCCTCCTCGTCATCGGATTGGTCTGCATCAAGACACACCGCATCCGAGCCCACACCATCTGCATGAGTGCGGCGTTTGTGACATCGCTCCTCTTTTTGACGTCGTATGTGCTCTACCATGTGCACGTCGGTTCCCAACCGTTTCCAGGTCAGGGGTGGGTGCGGCCGTGCTACTTTACGCTCCTCATCTCCCATACGGTGCTCGCCATCGTCATTGTGCCCTTAGCGCTGCGCACCTTGTACCTCGCGATCCGCGGCCGCTTTGCGCAACACGAGGCGATTGCGCGGTGGACGCTCCCGCTGTGGCTCTACGTGTCGGTCACAGGGGTCATCATCTACTGGATACTCTATCGCGTGCGGTGGGAGACCTAATCGTGACCCGTGAACCGCGCACAGTGGACAGCAAACGGCCCGTCAGGTGCTGGCTACTGGCTATGGGTTACTGGCTACTGGCGTGCGGCGTTGCAGAGGCCTGTCCGACGTGTAGCGATATGCTGTCTACCGATGCCGCAGCACCCGCTGGTCTGGCGCGAGGATTCTACTGGAGCATCCTGCTTTTCCTGAGTATGCCATTCGCTCTGGTCGGCGGGATGAGCTGGCTGATCGTGCGGCACGCCAGACAATCTAAGCAGCCGACCCCTCGCTAAGTTCGACCCTCCCACCCGCTGACTGCTGACGGTGGATCTCTGCCTACTGCGGTTCGGTCTGAGGAACGGCGGCCGGTGGTCATCGAAACAGACAAGCCCCTTCCAGGAAGTCATCTCACTCGAAGGGGCTTGTGCCGTCGTGCCGAAGGCGTGTTAGGGAAGTACCGTCAACTCGCCATCGTGAATTTTCTCGACGAGGAGATTCCACTCGTCCTTGCTCAACCGCACGAGGTTTCCTTCTTCGCCAATGCGCACTTCACCGCGGGTGGCATCCACCACGATTTCTGGACATCCCCCGCAGCCTTTGCACAGCGCCACACGGAACAGCGATTCCATGAGCCACCTCCATGTTCACACTCTGCGACACCACAGGGACTGCACCGACTCAGCTAGCCTCCTGACACGCAGGTCAGATATGACGACCCGTCATGCATCGAGCGTTGCTGACCACTAATCTCTGTACTCGAGCTGAATGACGATGGTCTTCTGCCCTCCCTCGAGCAGCGGAAACTTGGCTGGGCTAAATTTTGGGGCACTCAATTTGACTCGTTGATCGTTCGAAAACCCTACGCCTTCTTCAGGAAAACCCAGTCGGCTGCGCTCAAGTGTCCGATTTCCGTTTTCATCATGGATCACAGAGACCGCATACTCCCCAAAGGGGACACCTTCAAAGACGACGGTGACGGTCTTTTGTCGTGCCTGCAACGGGACCCACTCCTCTTCGTAGGCATGCTCGATATGAACGGGGTAGCCCTTGGGGCTGTCAAACAGAGCCACACCGATCTCTCCTGGTGTCGGTCGGATGCCTTCCACGCGGACTTCAAGAGTGGCAAAATCCACCTCTCGCGCCTGCGGAGCATGCGCAAAAAGCACGGTCCCTCCGATGATGGTCGCGACGATACGCCACATCGCTTCCCTCCTCTGCCCGTGCCGCTCCTTCCGGGGTCAGCTCGACGTCGCTCAGGGGCTCGGGGTCTGCCGTGATGTGCCGTGCTCTCGCGGACTGTGCGCTTCGTACAGACACGGGCACAGTGCTAGAGACCCCGGTCCACCCACGGCAAAAGGACACGCCGCGAGCAGGACGCCTGCAGATGCGATCCCTCTCAGTGCCACGCGGCACTGGGGACGCGCGCCGCCCTCCGCCCACGAGAGGCCCCCAGACGTGGCAGACCCCTCGTTCCGTGTGCGCTTACCTTAAGAGGAGTTCTGTCGCAGTGAATTCCGCGGTTAGCGAGGGGCACCACCCTTGCGCTTCGAGAAACACTCCTTGCAGTAGACCGGCCGATCGCCGCTGGGCTTGAAGGGCACTTCGCACTCCTGCTTGCAGTCGGCACAGGTCGCCTTGAACATTTCCCGCGGCCGTCCACCGAACCCACCACCACCGAACCCACCACCTGGTTGAAACCCCACTTGTGACCTCCTTGTGTGAAAACGACGATCCCCACTTCCCTTCCACGACTACCTCACAACGACGCCTGCGCGACAGAATTCCGCCACGCCTCAGCGCCCCAAGAGCAGCTGCCAGTGCAAAGCCTCCAGTTGAACGCAGAGATTTCACGCGATCACTTTCAACTGTACACTTTACACTGTTCACTGCCACTACAACTCCCCGGCCAGGACTCGAACCTGGGACCTAGTGGTTACAGGGTGCCCTCGCGTTTCCGCGAGGCCTGGACTATCTCTTCACCCTCGACTTCACGTTAGGGTGGCGGGTGCATAGTCTCTGCACGTTCCCCCCGACACACCGTATCGAGGGACTCCGCTCAGGATTACCATGTCCGCGCTGGACTAGGCGCGAACGAAGGCTCCCCTGAATTCTCCCGCTGTGTCAATCTGCCTTTCGGCAGAAAGCTGCGCTTAAAAAGCACAGCCACCCGCTCTACCAACTGAGCTACCGGGGAATACCTCTGTCAAGGAACAATTACAGGGGGTGTCGCCCTGCCAACGCCCTGGTTAACGTCGCTTGATCGGTGTATTCAACATTCGAGCCAACGGGAATACCCGCGGCGAGGCGGCTGACGGTGATACCGCGTGCCTTCAAGAGTTCCCCCACGTGGAGAGCGGTCGCTTCGCCTTCCTGATCGTGGTCGGTGGCCAGAATCACCTCGCTCACCGACTGCTGCTCTACCCGCCTCAATAACTCAGGAATCTTGAGCTGTGCGGCTGAGACACCGTCCAGCGGCGCAATCGCGCCCCACAACACGTGGTAGATACCATGAAACGCGCCGGTCTTCTCGATCGCCAAGAGATCCTTCGGCTCTTCGACGATGCAGAGTAGATGCTGATCGCGCTGCGGATCACGACAAATCGCACAGAGCTCTCCATCGCTCAAGCCCAGACACACGCGGCACGGTCGCACCGTGCGTATGAACTCCTGAATCGCCTGCGTCAACTGCTGCGCTTCCTCTGGTGCAGACTTCAACAGATGAAACGCGATGCGCTCGGCGCTGCGCGGGCCAATGCCAGGCAGGCGCGTGAGGCACTCAATCAATCGTCCCAGTGGTGCGAGCCGTGTCATTGCACGCGCACGTTAGAGATGACCCTCGACGACTTTCGCATCGAACATCTTGAGGGCCGACTGGATAATATCCGTCGGTGGTTCCGGATGTGGCGGTGTTGGGGGTGGGACCTCCGCCACTGCGATGGGACGGAACATGACGGCCACGCGTGGGAGGTGCAGTGTCTCTGCCATGGCACGTTCAACGCGCTGACGATTGGCGGCCGACTCGAGGAGCTCTCGATGTAACGCCACATCCGGCACACCAACCACCACGCGCTCACCCACGACTTCCAGCGGCCTCCCGCTCGACAAACATGCCGCGATGGACATCCGCGACTGACCCACGTGATCCACGATAGCGCTCCACTGCCGCTGGATCTCTTCCAAGATGAGCGTTGGATGAGGCGTCGCTGGCGGTGAATCGGCCACCGGTATCTCGGCGTGTGTTCCTGTGGAAGCTGCGGGAGTCTTCACTGCCGATGTGGCAGCGACGTTTGCCGTCGAGGGCGATGGTCCATCGAGCGCTGCCCCCTTGCCGTCCGATGCCAGCAATGTCTGGAGGGTCGTAAAATCGGCCCGCGTGGCCAGTTTGACGAGCATCAGTTCCCAATGGATCCGCCCCTGCTGACTGCGCTTAATCGTCTCGTGGGTTCGCGCCAGCAGTTGCACGACGTAGAGCCACTCGGACGCGGTAGCCGACTGACTGTGGGTCACATACGTGTGCAGCACTTCCCGTGGCATCTCAATCAACCGCTCCAGGACGGCCCACTGAGGCGATGGTGGAGAGGCCGAGCCGTCGGGCACTAGTGAGCGCGCCAGCAAGAGATGATGCGCGGTCTCCACCAACCCTTGGCTGAGCTGTGTCACATCTTTACCTCGTCCGATCAGCGCATCCACGAGCCGTAATGCTGTCGCTGCCTCGCGAGCCATCACCGCCGTGATGATACGCAGCAAGGCCTCCTCCTCGACGAGGCCGAGCAGCTCAGTCACCACCGGTGTGGTAATGGTGCCCCCATGAAAACTCCGCAGCTGATCGAGCATGGATTCCGCATCGCGCAGACTCCCATCGGCGGCTTTCGCAACGGCAAAGAGGGCGGCCTCCTCAATGGGAATCTGTTCCGTCTGGGCGATGCGCTGCAGGGCTGTCACGATGGTCCGGACCGGCACGCGCTGAAAATCAAACCGCTGACAGCGTGACAGGATCGTCGGCAGCACCTTCTGCGGTTGCGTCGTCGCGAAGATAAACCGCACGTGGGCCGGCGGTTCCTCCAGGGTCTTCAACAGCGCATTGAAACCATCCGGTGTAATCTGATGCACTTCATCAATGATGTAGACTTTGAACCGCCCATGGCTCGGACTGTACTTGACGTTCTCACGGAGTTCGCGAATCTGATCAATCCCGCGGTTGGAGGCGCCGTCAATTTCGAGGACATCGAGGCTGCTGCCTTGCGTGATCGCCACACAACTCACACATCGTTGACAGGGCGCCGTTGTCGGCCCCTGTTCGCAGTTGAGGCACTTCGCGAGAATGCGTGCCGTTGACGTCTTGCCCACACCACGCGGTCCGGCGAAGAGATAGGCGGGGGCAACGCGCTGTTGGGTAATTGCATTCGCCAGCGTCGTCGTCACCACCTCTTGACCGACCACATCAGCAAACGACTGCGGACGCCATTTGCGGGCTAAGGGCAGATACGACATCTATCCTCCACCTGAGGTCACCAGCATGGCTTCCAACTGGGCGTACTCACTCGGTTCATTGAGTGTCGCTGCCTGAACTGCCGGCTGGATCCGTTTCAACAGTCCCGAGAGCACTTTCCCCGGAGCGCACTCGATGAAATGCGTCACGCCGCGCTCGATGAGGCGTTGCATCGAGTCCGCCCACAGCGTCGGGCTCGTCAGTTGCGCGACTAAATTCCGTCGGAGCTGCATCGGTTCGGTCGTCAGGTGCGCGGTGACGTTGCTGACGAGAGGAACGGTGAGCGGCTTGATCTCCACGCGACGCAACGCCTCTTCCATCTGCCGTGCGGCAGGTTCCATGAGGGCAGAGTGAAACGCGCCGCTCACGTCGAGCCGGATGATGCGCTTCGCCCCTGCCGTTTTCGCCAGTCCCTCAACCGCTGTAATCGCCTCCAGCGCCCCTGAGACGACGATCTGGCCTGGACTGTTGAGGTTCGCCACTTCCGCGCCGCTCTCGCGACAGAGGCGCTCGATCTCCTCACGTGACAACCCAAACACGGCTGTCATCGTACCCTGTGTCTTCTGCGCGGCTTCCTCCATCGCCTCGCCGCGCACGCGGACGAGCTGGAGGCCTTCTTCAAACGACCACGCACCGGCTGCGGTGAGTGCTGCGTACTCACCCAGACTCAGGCCCGCCACCGCCGTCGGTGTGCGCCACGCACGCTGCTCCACGAGGACGCGCCACGAGGCGATTGCGGTCACGTAGATCGCGGGCTGACACTGGTCGGTGCGCTTCAACTCCTCGGGATCTCCCTCGAAACAGAGGGCGGCGAGATCCGAGCCGAGGACACGATTGGCGGTGCGATACGTGTCTTTCGCCATCGCACAGGTGTCGTACAACGCCTTGCCCATCCCCACGTACTGCGCGCCCTGCCCAGGGAAGAGGAACGCGTATTTCATCACGGTACCGCCCGTAACCAGTCACCAGCGCACCACGAACCGATCGTTCGGGTGACGGTTCGCGGGTGACGGTGCGCTGCGGTTACCATTCGAGAATGCACGAGCCCCAGGTGAGGCCGCTGCCGAACGTGATGATGAGCACTTTGTCGCCGCGGTTCACGCGTCCTTGCTTGACGGCTTCGTAGAGGGCAATAATCGTCGAGGCAGCCGAGACATTGCCATACCGGTCCACGTTCACAAACAACTGGTCACGACCAAGCTGCAACCGTTTGGCCACCGCATCAATAATGCGGCTGTTGGCTTGGTGCGGAATGACACAGGCGATATCCTTGATGGTGAGCTTGGCTTGCTGTAATGCGGTTTGCGCCGCTTCCACCATGCGACGCACCGCCCACTTGAAGACTTCATTACCCTTCATCTTGAGGGTGTGCAAGTGTTGATCCACCGACTCGTGGGTGGCTGGTATGCGCGAGCCGCCGGCGGGAATTTCGAGCAGATCACCGCACGAACCATCGGACCCCACATAGTGCGCCAATATCCCACCACGCGACACGGTGCCGACGACGGCGGCCCCTGCCCCATCACCGAAGAGGACGCACGTGGAGCGATCGGTCCAATCAATCATGGAGGAGAGCACTTCTGCCGCGATGACGAGCACATGGCGATACATGCCGGACTTCACGAAGCCGTGCGCGATGCCGAGGCCATACACAAAGCCAGAGCAGGCCGCCAGCACATCAAACGCAGCCGCCTTCGTGGTACCAATGTTCTTCTGAACCATGGAGGCGGTGGAGGGGCAGATCATGTCCGGGCTGGTCGTCGCCACAATCACCAATTCTACCTCACGTGGATCAAGCTGCGCGTCGCGCAACGCTTCCAGCGCGGCCTGCGTCCCCAACGCACTCGAGGGCGTACCCTTCGGGGCAATGCGTCGCTCGCGGATGCCGGTGCGCGCGCGAATCCACTCGTCGGATGTCTCGACGATCCGCTCGAGATCCGCGTTCGTCATGATCCGTTCGGGAATCGCTACCCCTAAGCCGCGAAGTCCGACGCGGTTCATGCGTGGTGACTCTCACTGCCCCGGAGTGACGTCGTACTGCGTCGAATGCTCTCGATGATGTGGCGGTTTAAGTCGTGCTCGACGAACTCGGCAGCCACGCGGATCGCATTTTTGATCGCTTTCGCTGAGGAGGACCCGTGGCAGATGATACAGGCCCCTGCGACACCGAGGAGGGGTGCCCCGCCATACTCCGCGTAGTCCAGTTCTTGCCGCAAGGCGGAAAACGCGGGTTGCGATAGCCACGCGCCGAGGCGTGTCAAGAGATTGCGCGTCAACTCCCGACGCAGAATCCGACTGATGGTCTGGGCGAGCGCCTCGGAGGCCTTCAGGGCCACGTTACCGACGAAACCGTCGCAGACGATCACATTGACTTCTCCATCGAAGAGATCGCGGCCCTCGACGTTGCCGGTAAATTGAATCCCGGGCGTGTGCTCGAGCAAGGTGTAGGCCTCGCGCAACACATCCGTCCCTTTCGACTCTTCTTCCCCGACGTTGAGGAGGCCGACACGGGGCTGCGCGCAGCCCAGCACGTGCTGACTGTAGGATGCGCCCATCAGCGCATACTGCTGCAAGTGCTCCGGCTTGGGGTCAATGTTCGCGCCAGCATCAATCAGCAACGTCACCCCATGGAGGGTGGGCAACAGAATCGCAATGCCGGGACGTTCCACCCCCTCGAGGAGGCCGAGGCGCCACGTCGCGGCGACGACCGACGCACCGGTGTTCCCCGCCGTCACCAACGCGTCCGCCTGCCCCTCTTTGACCAACTGCGCAGCCACGCTAACCGAGGCGTCACGTTTCTTACGCACGCTGGCGGCGGGCGCTTCATGCATCTCGATGACTTCCGCCGCGTGCTGCACGTGGAGGTTGGGGGGTCGTTGGGCATAGCGGTGCAGGGCTTCGGTCACGCGCGATTCGATGCCCACGAGGATGACGTCATGCGGCAGTTCACGCGCAGCACGCACCGCGCCGGCCACGATCGAGCCCGGGGCATCATCCCCACCCATCGCGTCTACGGCAATGCGCAGTGGCATGGCTGCTCGGCGTGTGTCCGTGCAGTTAGCGTGCCGATGACTGATCGTCCTTGCTGCTGGCGATGCTGAGCACGGCTCGCCCACGGTAGTAGCCGCACTGGGGGCAGACGCGATGCGGCAGCCGCAAGGTGCCGCACTGCGGGCAGGTCCCCAACATCGGTGGGATCAGTCGCTGCTGGGCACGACGGATATCCCGCCGGGCCTGCGAATGACGTCGTTTAGGATTCGCCACGGGCTCCCTCGCTCCTGGTGACGTGGTGCGTGCACTCGCTCTCGTTCAAGTTGTGCCCACAGTGGGCACACAGACCTCGACAGGCCGCCTGGCAAACGGGGATCATCGGATACTCCAACAGGATCTCTTGCCGGATATCATCGGTAACATCCACCACTACCCGCGCGCGCACATCGTAGTGGAACGCGCAGTCCTTCGTGATGACGTGCTCAAAACCCACGAGACACCGCGCACACGTGCACGCCAGGACACAGCGGAGGGAGGCCTGCACGAAGAGCTCATCCTCTGTGGTGGTGATACGCGCTGCCATGTGAATCGGGACCGTGGGCCGCGCATCGTCCCGTCCCGTGTCGAACACCTTGGGTGCATACGTGGTCGCGATGGCCAAGCCTTCGGCGGGGACACGGTTGACGTAAATTTTCACCCCACCACCTGTCGGCGGATTGCTGTCCGCGACCGCGCGCTCAGCGCCCGCGCCACCAACGGCGGGACCAAGGCCGAGACGTCAGCACCCAAGGCGGCGGCTTCTTTGATGAGCCGCGAGGAGAGGTAGGTGTAGCGTTCGGAGGGCATGAGGTACACCGTCTCGATGCGCGGGTTCAGCTTCCGATTCGTCAGCGCGAGTTGAAATTCATATTCAAAATCCGACACCATCCGCACCCCCCGCATGATGACCGAGAGCTGGTGCGCCTGCGCGTATTTGACGGCTAACGTGGTCAACGGCTCCACCGTCACGCGACGCAAGGTCTGGGTCGCCCGTTGCACCATCGCCACGCGCTCCTCCAGCGCAAACAGGGCGCGCTTGTCCGGATTCTGTGCGACCGCCACCACCACGCCGGGGAACACCTTCAGCGCCCGGCGAATCAAGTCCAGGTGACCGTAGGTGATGGGATCGAAACTCCCGGGATACATCGCCCACCCTGTGCGCGTCACAGGGCTCATTGGTCGCGCTGATGCTGTCGTTCGCATCCTTCGATTCCTGGGAATCACTCTCTCGTGCGAGGCCGCAAGCAGGTGAGTCGCGTATCTCCGTAGCGGTAACTTGTGCTTACCTCAAGCTGTCCAAGGAGTTGCGGAAACTCCGTAGCCTGGTGGTGCTCGACCACCACCCAGCCTGTAGAGACGAGTATAGCAGAGGCCTCAAGGGTATGCAACACCCTTTTCAGCAAGGAGATATCTCGATACGGCGGGTCCAGAAAGATGAGGTCAAACACGGCCCTGTCCCGGGCGAGACGCTTGAGGGCTGGCACCGCCTCGTACGGCAGGAGGTGGAAATGGGGTTGTCTGCTCCACGCAGGGATCAGTCGTTCCAGATTGGCGCGGAGCACGCGTACGCACACTGGCTGGGATTCGATCCATGTCACCGCCTGCGCTCCTCGGGAGCAGGCCTCCAAGCCCACCGCGCCACTCCCGGCGCACACCTCCAGCACCCGCGCGCCGCGGATGGTCTCGCCGAGGATGTTAAACAGGGCCGCGCGGACTTTATCCGAGGTCGCCCGAATCGTGCGTGGGCACTTGAGGAGTTGACCTTTCCACTGCCCAGCGAGGATGCGCATCAGGCCAGATCAATGTGCTGGTATTTGGCGAGCAGGCGATCGGCCAACCGCCTCAGGGCCTGCGGCCGGGACGGATGGGCGGCACTCTCGACCAATGCCTGCGCCTCTTCACGCGCGGCTTGCAGCGTCGAGAGATCCGTCAGGAGATTGGCAAACCGCAACGCCGGCAGGCCATGCTGCTGCGTTCCCAGCGCTTCGCCCGGGCCGCGCAACGCCAGATCGCGCTCGGCCAACGCAAATCCATCGCGCAGTTCCACAAAGGCCTGGAGTCGCGCCACCGCCTCAGGAGCCTGCGTGTCAGAGAAGATGAGACACGTGGCAGGCGCACTCCCCCGCCCGATCCGGCCGCGGAGCTGATGGAGCTGCGCTAAGCCAAACCGCTCCGCATGCTCGATGACCATCAGCGTCGCGTTGGGCACATCAATCCCGACTTCGATGATGATGGTGGAGACGAGCACATGAATGGTACGCTGCACGAAGTGGCGCATGAGGCGCTGCTTCTGCTCCGAGGGGAGTTTGCCGTGCAGCAGTCCCACGCGACATTGCGGGAGCACGGCTTGTAACTCGCGGGCCATGCGCGTGGCCGCTTTCAGGTCGCTGGTCGCCGTCTCGTCAATGAGCGGATAGACCACATACGCCTGCTGACCGCTGGCCAGCGTCGCGTGTAACCGCTCGTGAAGGAGCGCGCGCGCGTCGCTACGTAGCCACTGCGTCTGCAGCGGTTGGCGACCTGGCGGCAGCTCCTTCAACGTTGAGATGTCGAGGTCGCCATAGACAGTCATCGCCAGCGTCCGCGGGATTGGGGTCGCGGTCATGACGAGGACATCAGGGGTGTGACCTTTCGCGCGCAGTCGAGCCCGCTGGGCGACGCCAAACTTGTGTTGCTCGTCAATGACCACGAGGGCCAGATGCTCGAAGCGCACCGCCTGTTGGAGCAGCGCGTGGGTGCCGATGACAATGAGTGGTTCGCCACGCGTGATCCGTCGGTACGCCGCCTGCCGGTGGTGACGACGCACGCCCCGCGACACCAGTGCGATCGTGACTCCCAGGGGCCCCACCAGGGCCTTGAGCGTTCTGCTGTGCTGCTCAGCGAGAATCTCCGTCGGTGCCATGAGCGCAGCTTGATAGCCACTCTGCACCGCGACGAGCAGCAACCATGTCGCGAGCACCGTTTTGCCACTGCCCACTTCCCCTTGGAGGAGCCGGTTCATCGGCTGCGGTCGGCTCACGTCGGCACGCAGCTCTGCGAGCACCTGCTGCTGGCCAGCGGTCAGCGCAAATGGCAAACGCTTCAGGAACGCTGCGGTCAATGGGCCGTTGACGTCAGGCCGTTGCGGTTTGCGTGTGTGCGTGACGGTACGACGACGCAAGGCCAACAGGAGTTGCAAGGTCAAGCACTCATCGAACGCCAGTCGCCGATGGGCCCGCTCCACGCTCGCCCAGTCAGGCGGAAAATGCAGGGTGCGCAGCGCCGTCGGTAAATCAATCAGTTCATGCTTCAAGCGGAGTTCAGCCGGCAACGGATCCACCAGGCGATAGGAAAACCGCCCCAGCGCCTCGTGGACCATCTGCCGCAGTCGCCGCTGACTTAAGGCGGCGGTCGTCGAGTAGACCGGTACGATGCATCCCATATGGATCGCATCCCGCTCCTCCGCGTGCACCAGTTCGAATTCCGGCGACAGCATCTGGGGAGACGTCTGCCCCTCGACCTTCCCGTAGAGCAGCACCGACTGACCGATGACGAACTGCTTCGCCAAGTAGGGTTGATTGAACCAGATGGCTCGGAGAGACCCGCTGGCATCGTGGAGCACGATCTCGACGAGGGCCAACCCGCGGCGCGCGCGACGCCCCTCCACGCGCTCGATCGTACCCAACACCGTCTGTGCGACGCCCGGCGCTAACTGATCCATGGGTGTAAACTGCGAGCGGTCTTCGTACCGACGCGGCGCGGTGTAGAGGAGTTCCTCGACACTGCGGATGTCGAGGCGCGACAGGAGGCGCGCGCGGGCCGGCCCGACGGTGGGCACATATTGGACAGGAGTCTCCAGGACGGATTTTCCTTGCATCTGGCAACCGCGTATGCTAGCGTGGTGAACGCTTAACGGTACCGGTGAACGGCAGATTGTTCACGATGCACCGTTCGCTGTTCACCTGAGTGTTTTGGAGGTCCCAGTGGCACGTGTGTGTGTAATTTGCGGTAAAGGCACCGTCATTGGCCGCATGTATTCGCGGCGGGGCGTGGCGAAGTTTAAAGGCGGCGTCGGGATCAAAGTCACGCGGAAAAACCCCCGTCGCTTTCATCCCAACTTGCAGCGTGTCCGGGCGGTCGTCGCTGGGACGGTGCGGCGGCTGCGCGTGTGCACCGCGTGCTTACGCTCCGGACGCGTGGTCAAAGCTCCTTAGACGTCATTCGGCGTGCAGCGCCTGCCTGTGCGTTGCACGCAGACAGATTGGGCGTTCGGCGAATGCCGTGGAGTGCCAAGCGCTGCACTGCTCAACACTCAGCTCGTCGAAAATCTCGTAAGACCAACTGCAGGGTAGTAGTGGTACCATCCCACCGATTGAGGGACGGCGTGTACACGCAGTCAACGACCGCGCCCTCGAACAACTCCTCAATCCGCTCCGCCATCCTAAACCCCATCGCCTCGCCGGTGAGTTGTCCATCGGTGACCCAACACTTGAAGTGGTTGCGTCCCACGCGTTGTGGGGGATGTTTGACGATGAGACGCCGCGAGAGGAACGCCGGTTCGGGATTTCCCGCCCCATAGGGCTCCAGCGTCTCGAGGGCGTGGAAGAGCGGCTCTCGCCAGATTGCCAACGGCAACTCCGCATCAATTATCACCGCTGGCACCAGCGCGGCCGGCGGTAACAGTTCTCGCGCGAGGGCGTTGAGCGTCTCACGCAACGCCGACAGACGCGCGCGCCGGAGGGTCAACCCGCACGCCGCCGCATGACCACCAAAGCTCTCGAGAGACGACGCGCACTGCGCCAGGGCATCGGTCAGATGGAAAGCGGGAATCGAGCGGCCGGAGCCGCGGCCACGTTCGCCGTCAAAACCAATCACGATGCTCGGGCGATGGTAGCGGTCAACCAACCGCGCCGCCACGATCCCTACGACGCCGATGTGCCAGCCCTCCTTGCCGACGACGAGCACACGCGTCTGGCTAAAATCCACCGTTTCTTCTACCTCGCGCATCGCCTCGCTGAGCACCTGTTGCTCCAGCCGTTGGCGCTCCCGGTTCTGTCCATTTAACGCCTCTGCCAAGTCGTCCGCTTCGACGGACGAGTCGGTCAACAACAGTTGCAGAGCGCACTCCGCCGAACCCAACCGCCCTGAAGCGTTGATCCGTGGACCCAAGATGAAACCCACGTGGAACGGGCGCAACCGCTCCTCGCACATGCCGGCGACGTCCATCAAGGAGCGCAGGCCCACCCGCGGCGTCTGGGCTAACTGCGCGAGGCCATGCTTGACGAGAATACGATTTTCGTCGAGGAGCGGCACCACATCAGCGACGGTGCCCAGGGCAACCAAATCTAGGTACGGCTGCCAGTGGGCCGGCTCCTGCTGGCACAACGCCTGCGCCAACTTGAACGCCAAGCCCACACTCGCGAGGCCTTTATGGGGATACCGACACGCAGGATGTCGTGGATTGATCAACGTGTGGGCTGGCGGGAGTGCATCGAGGCGCGGCAAGTGGTGGTCGAGGATGATGGTGTCAATGCCGGCGCGTGCTAACGCGCTGATTTCTTCCGTTGCTGTCGTGCCGCAATCCACGGTGATGACCAGGCGCGCGCCTTGCTGACGAGCCGTCTGCACGAGCTGCTCGTTCAAGCCATACCCGTCGGTCAAGCGATGCGGTAAGAGCGAACTGACGTTGGCGCCTTTCGCGCGCAACAGCAAGGTGACGAGCGCCGTAGCGGTGACGCCATCCACATCGTAGTCACCGAAGACGATGATGTGCTCCCGTCGCTGCAGCGCCTGCTGGAGGCGTGCCACGGCCCGCGGCATATCCCGCAGCAACAGCGGATCATGCAGTCGCTCCAAGGCAGGGTGCAGGTACTGGGCGGCTGCCTCCACGCTGGTGATGCCACGGTTGATTAACAACTGCGCCACCAACGGTGGCACGTCCAACGCTTCCACCAACGCGCGCTGGGCCGTCGGCTGAGATGGCAGCAGGTGCCACCGGCTAGGCGTGGACACGCGCCCTCCGCTGTCGCCAACTGACGACCAACGCTCCCGCGATATAGACGGTGGAATACACGCCAGAGATGAACCCGATCAACAGACAAAAAGCAAAATCCTCCAACACCTGCCCGCCAAGGAAGTACAAAGCCACCACCGTCATGATGACCATCAGCGATGTCAAGATCGTCCGCGAGAGCATCTGATTGATGCTCAGGTTGATGAGTTCTGGCAGCGTCATCTTGCGCATCAACCGCGTGTTCTCCCGGACGCGATCGTAGATGACGATGGTGTCGTTGATGGAAAACCCTGCAATCGTCAGCAGCGCCGCGACCAACGTCAAGGACAGCTCTCGTCCAGTGAACGCGAGGAAGGCGACGCCGACCAACACGTCGTGGAAGAGTGCGATCACGCCAGCCAGACCAAAGTCCCACTGTTTGAATCGCACCGCCACATAGAGGAGGATCCCTGCCAGGGCATAGAGGATGGCGAGTATGGCTTGGCGTCGCAACTGCTTCCCGACGACAGGACCCACAAACTCCACGCGTTCCCGGGTAAAGGACACCCCCACCTGCTGGAAGGCCGCCTCCACCGTCTTGACAGTGTCACCGACGGTACGCACGAGAATTTCGCGGGGATTTCCGAACTGCTGGATCGCGACATCGCCGACATCGGCGGCGCGCAAGGTTTCGCGCAAACGTTCCATCGGTACCACTTGGGCAAACCGATACTCCTGCATCTGCCCACCGGAAAAATCAATGCCATAGGCCCGTTCCCCGCGGAACCACAACGCGAGGAGTCCTGCCACCACGAGGATCCCTGAGGCGAGGTAGAACAGTCGTCGCTTCCCGAGGAAATCGAACGTGCTCTCTTTGAAGAGCTGGAGCATCGGGAGCTGACGCATCCATCCCTTCCCGATGAGGAGATCGAATATGACCCGTGTGACGACGATGGCCGTGAACATGCTCGCGACCAAGCCAATCGTCAAGGTGACCGCAAAACCCTTGAGGGGACCTGTGCCAAATCGAAAGAGGAGGGCTGCCGCAATGAGCGTTGTCACATTCGAATCCACGATGGCATGAAAGGCTTTCTGATAGCCGGCATGGATCGCGGCGGTCAACGGTTTCCCACTCCTGAGCTCTTCGCGAATCCGCTCGTAGATCAAGACGTTGGCATCCACCGCCATGCCGAGGGTCAAGACGATGCCGGCGATACCCGGGAGGGTCAACGTGGCGTGAAAGAATCCCAGGCCGCCCAGAAGGAGGAGGAGGTTCAAGGCGAGTGCCAGCACCGCAATGAGGCCCGCGAGGAAGTAGTACCCCACCATGAAGAGCACAATCAGTCCGCCGCCGATGAGCGTGGCGAGCACGCCGGAGCGGATCGAGTCGTATCCCAGCGTGGGACCGACGGTGCGTTCTTCTTCCAAGAGAATGGGCGCGGGCAGCGCACCAGCGCGCAGCACGATGGCAAGGTCGTGGGCTTCCTGCTGATTAAACTGACCCGTGATCTGGCCTTGGTTGGCAATGCGACTGCGAATGACGGGTGCCGATTGCACCTGGCCGTCCAGTACGATCGCCAGACGACGGCCAATGTTGGCCGAGGTGCTGCGGGCAAACGCCTGGCCCCCTTCATGGTTCAGCGTGAAATTGACGACCGGCTCGCCATACTGGCCGAAGTCCACGCGCGCATCGGTGAGCGACGACCCCGTGATGACTGGCTGGGCTTCGAGCAGGAGTGGCTGTCCCTGCTCATCGTCCGAGAGCGCGTAGCCAGCGGGGGTGCGGCCGCCAAGCGCTTCTTCGACTAAGTTGAAATCCTCACTGACCAGCTTGAATTCAAGGAGCGCGGTTTTGCCCAGGAGCTCGAGGGCGCGCTCGCGATCGGTCACGCCAGGCAGTTGCACGACGATGTGCTCAGTTCCCTGTCGCTGAATGACCGGTTCGCGCACCCCGAATTGATCCACGCGATTGCGGATGATCTCGAGCGCACGCACCGCCGCATCGGCGCGGGCGTCTGGCGGCAGTGTCGAGGTGTCCACCCGTAAGACGAGATGCATCCCACCCTGGAGATCGAGTCCTAAGTTAATGCGACGCTGTAGCGGCAACGTAAAGAACGTGGCGACACCGACCACCAACAGAATCAGCGGAATTTTCCAGCGCAGGTTACGGGGCATGTTAGGAACTAGCCGCCTTCTCGAGGCGCGCAATCGCTGACCGATCAACCTCGACTTTGACGTTGTCGTCCACCCGCAGCACGACGGTCGCATCTTTCACGTAGAGCACCGTCCCATGGAGACCGCCAGCCGTCACAACGGTATCGTGTTTCTTGAGGGCCTTGAGCATGACCTCATGTTCCCGACGCTGTTTTTGCTGTGGCCGCATGAGCAGGAAGTAAAATAACCCAAAGAGGACCAGGAGGGGTAAGAAACTCACCCACGGTGGCGGTTGGGCTGGTACTTGCGCAACAGGTATGACGCTCATAGAAACCTCCTTGGACGTTATCGCGGTATCTTAAGGTGCTGCGAGGGATTCAACGGGCGGCAAGGACCGAATTTCCGCCCCCGGATAGTAGTACTGAACGATGTCGGCCGCCGCATAGCCGGCCTGTGCCATCCCGAATGCCCCCCATTGGCACAAGCCCACCCCATGCCCCCACCCACGACCGCTCAGGATCAACTCGCCCTCCTGCACGGCGAGACTGACCAGGGTACTCTTCATCACGTTCACACCGACCAGCATGCGAAAATCTTTGGCAGACATCGTGTGACTATCCTGCGAGCCGACGAGTCGCACACGCTGCAATCGTCCGCTCGACGTCCACGCCGTCGCCTCGACGCGCTCGAGACGTCCCACGTGCACACCCTCCGTTCGCAATTGCTGCGCGAGGTGGTCAAGAGAGACGCGACCCGTCCACGTCGCATACGGGGAGTGTTGATCGAACGGGCACGGACGGCCCGCCAACGGCGGGAGATCAATCGCCCACAGTGCTCGTGCGGCTTCGGTGTGCCCGCCACACGCCGCATGGAAAAACGCAGGAAAGATCTGCCCTTGATACGCGAGGATCTGTCCCCGCGTAGCATCCACCGCCTGGTTCGTCCGACGACGCTCCGCACTCCGCCCACCATACACCTGGGAGCTCACGTCGCCGGTGACATCGAAATCGTAGCTCGTGCGCTGGGCGGCCTGAAAGACAGCGTAGGTGCGCGCCGCAATCGCCTGGGCTTTGAGGACTTCCATTGGCCAGCGGGCAGGGACTTCCCGCACGAGGACCGAGGCCAAGTAGTCCTCGAGATCCACACGATTGATCACGCGCAGTCGCGTATCATCGAGGCGCAGGATGTTGAGTTGCCCACGGACGCGCTGGCCGTTCACGGTGATGATGCCATCGCGTGCCGTCTCGACGTGGAGCCCGGTCCCTGGGATGACGAAATGACCCACGCGTAACCCGTCGCTCGTCGGTACCACTTCGACACTGTAGAGTCCCCGCCCTTCGTGCAGTACCGGAGAGGATGACGTCCCACGCAGGCGGTAACTCCCTGGCACGTGGAGCAACAGCGAGGCGGTCTCAGGGACAATCGCCACGCGCACGAAATACCCAGAGTGCGTCGGCACGCGCCCACCCATCGCATCGGCCAGACGTACGGACACGAAACACACCAGGAGGAGAGAGGCCGACGCGAGTATGCCGTAACCCGCGAACCGCGAACCGAGATACGGTGTGGTCCGTCGGGTTACGGTTCGCTGGTGACGGTTCGCGTGCTTCATTTGCGACCTGCAAGCCACAGGACAACGGTGAGCACCACACTGAGGAGGAGGCACGTCGTGATGGGAAAGTAGAACGTGAAGGAGTCCTTGCGGATGAGGAGGTCACCGGGGAGACGTCCCACGCCAGGAATTTTCGGGATGAGGGAGACGAGGAGCCCTGTGAGGACGAACAGCACTCCGACGAGGATGAGCGTGCGACCAATCATCTTGAGACGTGAGCGATCGTAAACAGTGCCCCGTGAACAGTGAAGAGAGAACACACGCGGTTCGCGGGTGGCGGATGACGGTTCACGAGCAGACCCCTCTCATCGAAAGAGCTCCGTCGTGTCCGGCGCTCGTTTCAACTCCACGACATGCCGATAGGCTTGGGGCGTGATTTTCCGTCCGCGTGCCGTGCGTTTCAGAAACCCGATGGAGAGGAGATACGGCTCGACGATGTCTACGATCGTATCGGCTTCTTCATTCAACGCCGCGGCCAACGCTTCGATCCCCACAGGACCTCCACCGTAGAAGTCCACGATGGCCTTGAGGACCTTGCGGTCAATCGCATCGAGCCCACACCGATCCACCCCTTGACTCGTCAGCGCGGCCTGGGCGGTCTCCGCATCAATGGCCCCATCGCCTTTGACTTGGGCGTAGTCGCGCACCCGCCGCAGCAGCCGATTCGCCACCCGCGGCGTGCCGCGAGACCGTTGGGCGATTTCCTGAGACCCGGCCGCATCGAGGGCGATACTCAAGATCTGGGCCGAGCGCGTCAGGACGTGGACCAAGTCCTCGGGTGAGTAGAAATCGAGGTGGTGAAACATGCCAAAGCGACTGCGCAATGGACTGGAGAGCAGGCCGGAGCGCGTCGTCGCGCCGATCAGCGTAAAGCGCTTGAGGCTGAACTTGATCGTCTTGGCGTAGGGCCCTTTATCAATGACGAAATCAATCTGGAAATTTTCCATCGCCGGATACAAAAATTCTTCCACCACTTTGGAGAGGCGGTGAATCTCGTCAATGAAAAGGATGTCACCCGCTTCCAGGTTGGTCAGAATCCCAATGAGGTCACCGGCACGCTCGATCGCCGGGCCTGAGGTCGCGGTAATCTTCGTGCCCATCTCGTGCGCGATGATGTGGGCGAGACTGGTTTTCCCCAAGCCGGGCGGTCCAGCCAAGAGGATGTGTTCCAACGGTTCCTGCCGCGATGTCGCCGCGGTAATTGCGATGCGTAAATTCTCGACCACCGCACGCTGTCCCACGAAATCGCTCAAGGCCTTCGGTCTGAGCGAGAGGTTGAGCACCACATCCTCATCCGTCTCCTGCTTGGTCAGCACCGGCGCCTCGGGCAACGGCAAGGGTTTGTTGGTCTTGGTCGCCATTAACGCCCCACGTGTAGCTGGGCTGACGCATCAGCCGTTTGCGAGTGTTGACGGTACACTTCGTTGAGCACATCTTCCGTCGTCTTCGCCTGTGGTGCACGTTTGAGTGCTGCGTGGACCATGTCTTTCGCTTCCGGCTTGGAATACTGCAACTGGAGGAGTACCGCAATCGCCTCCTCCGCGAGACCGTCGGCAGAAGGCGGCGTGGTTGCCGAGGCTGGCACGGCGCGATCTTTGATGAGGCCGAACTTCCCCACTTTGCCTTGGAGTTTCGCGATGATCTCGCGCGCTCGCTGCTCCCCAATGCCGGGGAGGGACTTGAGGACACTCATATCGCCCGCATCAATCGCACTCGCGATGACGGAAATCGGCAGCGCCAGCGCCTTGAGGGCGGCCTTCGGGCCCACACCAGAGACGGTGATGAACCGTTCGAAGAACTCTTTTTCGATCTCGTTGGCAAAACCGATGAGGATGGGAACGCTGCGTGAGACATCCACCTGGTGGTAATGCAGCGTCACCAGGGACACGGTCCCGTCGGCTGCCAGGTGGCGATCCAGGGTCTTGAGAATCGTCGGAGGAATGAAGACCTCGTAGGAGAGGCCATGGACGTCCACCACCACGCTGGTCTCATGCCGCTGGCTGATGGTCCCATGGATCCGTGAGATCATGAGCGCGTCTCCGCGAGGGCCGCTTGCAGTGCAGGGGACAGTGCCCGTCGTGTGCGTCGAGGTGGTGGGACGTACGGTTGCTGGAGCGTATGCGCGTGCGTGAGCGCCAGGGCTAAGGCGTCGCTCACATCGTTGGGCTCGGGCAACTGCGGCAGTTTGAGGAGCGCGGCGACCATCCGCTGTATCTGCTGTTTCGTGGCATGACCGTTACCAGTCACGGCCTTCTTGACGTGCGTCGGCGGATAGCAGGACAGCGGAATGCCCTGCTGGACCACCGCCAACGCCAGGACGCCGCGCGCATGGCCCATGAGAATTGCCGTCATCGGATGCTGGTAGTGCGCGTAGAGCTCCTCCAGCACGACGATGTCAGGAGCACACGCCGTGAGCACCTGCGTAAAACGCGCATGGAGCTCGACGAGTCGCTCGACGAGGGCGCGGTGGGGATCGGTCACCACCGTCCCACTAGCCACAGAACGCAGGTGGCGGCCTTCACACGCGACGAGGCCGTAGCCCGTCACTTCCAGTCCAGGGTCCACGCCTAAGATCCGCTCAGCGCGCATGTCAGCCCACCCTTATCCCTTCGCTGCGGCCTGCAAGAGTTCCTCGGGGATATCAAAGTTGGCGTAGACGTGCTGCACGTCGTCGTGCGCCTCGAGCGCTTCCAGCAGCTCGAGGAGTTGCTTCGCCTTCGGACCTTCCACGCGCACGGTGTTGCTGGGGACCATCGTGACCTCGGCAGACTCCATCGGAATCTGCGCTTCGGCTAAGGCCTGCTTGACGCGATCAAAGGCCGCAAGCGGTGTGGTGACCGCCAAACTCTCGCCTTCAATCGCGACGTCCTCCCCCCCGGCGTCCAATACGACCTCCATCACGCGGTCTTCCGTAACGGCCGTGCGCGGGATGAGGATGTACCCCTGCTGCTGAAACAGCCAGGCCACACTGCCGGTGCCGGCGAGGTTGCCGTGGTGGTTGACAAACAGGTTGCGCACTTCAGAGGTGGTGCGATTCTTATTGTCCGTCAGCGCCTTGACCAGGATGGCCACTCCGCCAGGACCGTAGCCTTCGTACGGCATTTCGTCGTACGTGACGCCGGGAATTTCCCCGGTCCCGCGTTTGACCGCCTGCTCAATTTTGTCCTTCGCCATGTTCGCCTCGCGGGCCTTGGTCATGGCCAAGCGCAGGCGTGGATTGGCTTCCGGATCGCCTCCCTGGCGTGCGGCGACGGTCAGCTCCCGAATGAGCTTACTGAAGCGTTGGCCTTTCTGGGCATCAACGATGGCCTTTTTGTGCTTGATGCCAGCCCACTTGGAGTGTCCGGCCATGTGAACTGTATTATAACAGCGAAGGAGAGGGAAGTCGAGCGGAAGGGCTGTGCGCTGTGAGAGGGCGACGTCGCGTCAAGCGGTGAATGAACGCCTCCAAGGCCACACGGGCGGCGTCATCGGTCATCTGGCGCGGAGGATGCTTCATCAAATAGGCCGAGGCTTCGATCAAGGGGCCGGCCACGCCGCGATCGCGCGCGAGCTGCACCAGGCGAATCGCGTCAATCGCGACCCCGGCACTGTTCGGTGAATCTTCGACGGAGAGCCGCAGCTCCAGCTCCATCGGCACCCCGCCAAACCCCCGCCCTTCGATGCGGAGAAAGCAGACTTTATTGTCGCGCTGCCAGGGGACGTAGTCCGAGGGCCCGATGTGGATCTGCTGCGAGGGCAACGGCACCTGGAGTTGCGACTGCACCGCCTCGGTCTTGGAGGCTTTCTTGCTCGCCAAGCGCGAGCGGTCCAACATGTTGAGGAAGTCGGTGTTCCCACCGGTATTCAACTGGTAGGTGCGCTCGAGGTGGATCCCCCGCTCCTCACACAACCGCATGAGGGTCCGATGGAGGATCGTCGCACCCAACTGGGACTTGATGTCGTCGCCGATCACCGGAATGCCGGCGCGCGCAAACCGCTGCGCCCACGTCGGCTCGGAGGCGATGAACACCGGTACGCAGTTCACGACACTGACACCGGCGTGGAGACAGCACGTGGCGTAAAATTCCGTGGCGCGCTGGGCCCCGACGGGAAGATAGCTGACCGCGATGTCGGTCTGCGTCGCTCGGAGGATCCGCTCCACATCCTCGGCCGGCTGGCGACTCACCATAAACCGCTGGGTGGCAGGATAGCGGTTCATGTGCGGCGCGACCCCGTCAAGCACCGGCCCCTTGGACACCCGCGGACCACTCGTTGGCGCGGGCCGCGCAAACACGGTGGTACAGTTCGGCGGCGCGAAGATCGCTGACCCCAGCGGCTGGCCGACTTTGCGCGCATCAATGTCAAACGCTGCCACGACGTCGAGATCCGTCGGCCGGTACGGCCCAATGCGGTAATGCATCAAGCCGAGGGGTATCGGTCGTCCGTCACGCGGCGGCTGCTGGTAATACGTCAGTCCCTGCACGAGCGCGCTCGCGCAATTCCCCACCCCGACAATCGCTACACGAATGGGGTCT
>CAZWYX010000003.1:37623-39616 GCA_964638485.1 uncultured Planctomycetales bacterium
CTACACGAATGGGGTCTGACCCCCGATGTTTACCGTTTCGTAACTTTTTTCCCATCAATGGGTTAAAAACTGGGGGTCTGACCCCCTGCTTTGACGTTGGTGAATGAACCGTCGCGCGCGCCAGATGCGCTGCACGACGGTCAGATGCGTCGCAATCGCTAACACGGCTAACGTCCACCAGAACAGATCATGTCCGCCGACGGTGCGTGGCACCACGACGGAGAGCGCCAACCCGCCGATGAAGAGGAGATCGCGCTCCACGCGCTCCATCACATCCGGCCACTCCGTATTCTTCACCGGCACTTCCAGACTCGCCCGTGCCTTCGCGTAGCTGACGAGGAGCGCTCCGACGAGCATGAGACTGACCAGCCACCAGTAGCCGGTGACCCATGCCACCGTGAGGGCCACCGCCGCCTCGGCGTAACGATCCGCCATGGCATCGAGGTAGCTCCCCCACCGGCTTGTCCGGCCAGAAGCTCTGGCGACAGCTCCGTCAAGTGCATCGCACAAGCCGCAGGCAACCGCTAACCCACAAAAGACTAAAGTGTTACGGGTGGCAAGGTAGTACCAACAACTCGCGAGTGTTCCTGCTAACCCGATGAGTGTCAGTAGGTTAGGGTGAATTCGAAGCATCACCAACAGGCGAGCTGGGTAGGCAGTGAAGGCAGCAAACTGTGTTTTGTAGGTGGTCGTCAGCAACAGCGTGGCGGACCGCTCGCTCTGCAAACGCGTGAAACAACGCTGGCAGTCTACCACAACCCTTTGTGCGACGTCAATCGCCCTGACGTCATCGGTGGCCCGGCTCAGGGGGACGGTGCTGGCAGGGTCAGGTGAACGCTCCAGCCCAGAGCCGCTCAAGGAAGATGCGCCAGGGCACGACCTCGATGTCCCGCTGGATGCGACGGGGTTCTCCCTCGAGGCACACGACGACACACCGTTTCACTGGTCGGTCGTCTACGAGCGCTCGAAGCTGGAGGATCACTCCGAGCGACCGCTGAGGGACGGCGTCGAAGAGTTCAGCGTCAAGCGTTCAGCGTTTGGCGAATAGCGTTTCGTCTGGCGTACTGCGTCTGACGTCAGTCGCCGCACGTTTGACGATACGCCGTTCGCCAAACGCCCAACGCTGAACGCCGAACGAGGTGAGGACGTGGACGGCCGGATGGGCTACGTCGCCGAGGGGCGGCCGCGGCTCATGAGGGTCGAGATAAACGCGCTCTCGCGCAAATACCGCAGGTCAATCGGCTTGGTGATGTAGTCGGTGGCCCCGGCGTCGCGACAGCGCTTGAAGGTTTCCATATCTTTGAGGGCGGTGATCATGACGACGACGATCTTGGAGTCGAACGCCTTGATCTCGGCCAAACAGTCAATGCCGGATTTGCCCGGCATCTTGATGTCGAGGAGGATGAGCGCCGGACGCTCCTGCTGAATCTGCGCCAACGCCGCATCGGCAGAGGTCGCGTACGCCACATCGTACCCCTCATCGGTCAAGAAGTCCTTGAGCATCAGGCAGATGCCTTCCTCATCGTCTACGATGAGAATGCGATTGATATTGATCTCAGCCATCCCGGTTCACCTCCACGCCATCATCGGTGGTCCTGCTGGGACGTTGCGGCGTGGGGAGTCGCCAGCGCCTCGTCGCTCTCCCACACAGGCAAGGCCACGGTAAACCGCGTGCCTCGGTGGACGTGGCTCTCCACCGTAATGGTGCCGCCGTGCTTGCGGACGATGCCATGCGTGACAAACAATCCCAACCCTGTCCCCTTACCGACATCCTTCGTCGTGAAAAAGGGGGTAAACAGCTTCGGCAGATGTTCTGGTGCTATGCCGTTGCCGGTATCTTCGATCTCGATGAGCACGGCCCGCGTGTTCGCTGGTGCTGCCAGCGCGTAGCGTGACCGCACGTGCAACGCGCCACCCTGGGGCATGGCCTGGGCCGCGTTGTTGAAGAGGTTGCTAAAGACTTCAATGAGCCGCTTGCGATCTCCGTGGATCG
>CAZWYX010000004.1:0-34870 GCA_964638485.1 uncultured Planctomycetales bacterium
ACGGGGGCGACGGGGCTCGAACCCGCAACTTTCGGCTCGACAGGCCGACACTCTAACCGATTGAGTTACGCCCCCTAAAGCATGGAGGTCCAGAGGCAGAAGAGCGCCGTCAGGATCAAGACGATTACCAGGATGATGGTGCTGGACACACCTGCCGTGGCTGTGGTGCGACGCATCACGTCCCTCCTTGGGTCACGCCGGCCTGCTTGGCGGCAATATCCCCAACAATGGGCACATGAAACCATGCGCCCTGAGCGGCTTTGATCATGCAGATGATCCAGAGGATGAGGCCACCCAGGGTGAGGAGGATCACCAGCAGCCAGCCCAGCAGGGGCAGCACCGCGGCGAGGACCCGCAACACCACCCACGCCACACAGAGCCCGATGGATTGGATGGCGTGGAACCGGACAAAGCGATTGTCTTTCTCGATCACCACGAACAGGAGTCCGCTGATCCAGCCAAGCACGTAGGCCAACACGGCGGCCATCTGCGGTTGCAAGCCTGACTTCGTGATGCCGAGCGCTGCGGTATTCGTCGCGGGCATGGACTGCTCCCTCCTCAAAGGCACGTGGGCGAAACAGGATTCGAACCTGTGACCTCTCGGATGTAAGCCGAGTGCTCTCACCAGCTGAGCTATTCGCCCTAGACGAGGATTATACCACGAGTGGCGGGTCACCCCACCATCTGTTGGGCCGATCAACGATCGGCTGTGTGGTCGTGCACGGGCCACCCTTGGCGGCCCGCCAACAGGTGGTGGGGTCAGCGCGGCATGAGCGGCAGTTGCAGCCACAGGAGGACATTGGCCAGGAGTAAGGCGGAGATCCCGACGAGGAGACCCGGGAACAACCACTCGCGAAAGGTCACCGACGGTTTGCCCCGCTGCTCCAAGACGCCGATGGCCACCATGTTGGCGGTGGAGCCGATGAGCGTGGCGTTGCCCATGATCGTCCCACCAAACAGCATCGCCCACCACAGCGGGGTCGTCCACAAACCCATCGCTGCCGCATCATGGACGATGGGAACAAACGTGGCCACCGCCAAGACATTGTCCATCACCGCTGTGAGTATCCCGGAGGCCCACGCAACGAGCGTCATCAACAGCGCGACATCGCCATGGGCGAGATGCACCAGGTGCTGCGCCAACACGCTCGTCACCCCAGCCATCTTGAGCGTGCCCACCGAGGCAAAGAGAAACAGGAAAAACGCCAGCGTCCACCACTGCACGCGCTTCTCGACGAGTTTGCGCGCCTGATCCCCGCTCAGTAAGAGAGCCACCCCTGCCCCGATGAGCGCCACACCTAACAACATGGTATTCCGCGGCAGGTGCAGCACGTACTCCATCGGATGATGCAGCACCAAGCCAACGATGGTGAGCCCCAAGAGCCACGACGACTGCCGCAAGCCGCGCCGCGTGGAATGATCCATCGCAGCGACGCGCGTGAGCTGCCGCTCCCCGCGCCGCCCGGAGAGCACTGGCTTGAGACGTTTGATGTCGCGCCGAAATATCCACACACAGAGGAGAATCGTCAGCGCTGCGGCTGCGCAGGTGATGGGCGCGGCCCATCGGAGAAAGTCCAGGAAGGTCAAGCCGCTGCGCAGCGCAATGATGACGCCGATAGGATTACCCACCGCCGTGGCACTTGAGCCGACGTTGGTGGTAAAGACCAGCATCATAATGTAGGGGCCTGGCTTGAGGTCGCTCCGCTCAATCAAGCTCAGCATCGCCGCGGTCATAAAGAGGATGGAGGTGACTTCATCCACGAGGGCTGCCGCAACGCACGCGACCACCATCAGCAGCACCATGATGCGCTTCGGATGGGGTCCCACGGCGACGAGCAGGCGGTCAATCAGGTGCTCGAAAAACTCTTTGTCCTCGAGAAAACCCACGACGATCATCATGGCGATCAGGAAGACGATGATGTCCAGGCCGGCAAATTCAACCAGGTGAGGCACATCCAACAGATTGGTGGCCAGCAATCCGGCGACACCGAGGAAGGCAAAGGTCAGCCGGCGTTCCCAGAAGAAGATGGCCCCGAAGAGCACGGCGGAAAATCCAGCCACGGCGAGCACTTGCTGGCGTGTAAGGCCCAGCCAGGCCAAGAGACCAGTCGTCAAACACACGCTGAAGGCATACCAGAACCACTCACGCCGCATGCCTAGTCTCCGCTGATTGTAGCTGTTCGGTGAGAATCGTTACCTGGTTGTGGAAGATCTCGAGGAGGCCTGGACCAAGCAGAAAACGTTCCGTCGTCTGCTGCGGCGTGCGGAGCGTCAACCGGCCAGGCACGAGCGTCGTCAGGAGCGGCGCGTGGTGCGCCAAGATCCCCAGGTAACCCAGCTCACCGGGCGCGACGACGGAGACGGCTTCGCTGCGGTACTGGAGACCTTGCTCAGTAAGAACTGCTACTCGAAATGTTGGCTCTGGCATACGAATCTCTTGTGTGATCCCTCACCAACGATTCCTCAATCCCACCACACAATGTTCCACATTTCACGTTGGCTTCGCGCCCACGCCACCTGTAGGTTGCTCAGCGTGCCAACTCGCCTTCGTCCGCTCGGCTTCCGCAAGAACATCGTCCATGGCTCCTTGCATATAGAACAACTGCTCCGGCAAGTGATCGAGCTGGCCGTTAATGATCATCTGGAAGCCCTTGATGGTGTCTTCGCGTTTCACGTACTTGCCGGGACGGCCAGTGAACTGTTCCGCGACGAAGAACGGTTGCGAGAGAAAGCGCTGTATCTTGCGCGCCCGCTGCACGACGAGTTTGTCCTCATCAGAGAGCTCATCCATCCCGAGAATCGCAATGATGTCGCGCAGATCTTTGTAGCGTTGGAGGATGCGCTGCACCGTCCGCGCCGTCTCGCAGTGTTCCGCCCCGAGAATCGCTGGGATGAGGATGCGTGAGGTCGAATCCAAGGGATCCACCGCCGGATAAATCCCCAACTCGGCAATCGGCCGTGATAACACCGTCGTCGCATCCAAGTGGGAAAACGTCGTCGCTGGCGCAGGATCGGTCAAGTCATCCGCTGGCACATAAATCGCCTGGACACTCGTGATCGAGCCGCGTCTCGTCGAAGTGATGCGCTCTTCCAACGCGGCGAGTTCGGTCGCCAGATTCGGTTGGTAGCCGACGGCGGATGGCATCCGGCCCAGCAACGTTGAGACTTCGCTGCCCGCCTGGATAAACCGGAAGATATTGTCCACGAAGAGCAGGACATCTTGATGTTCCTCATCGCGGAAATACTCCGCCATCGCGAGGCCTGCTAGACCCACGCGGAGCCGCGCTCCTGGCGGCTCGTTCATTTGGCCGAACACGAGGGCCGTTTTCTTCACCACACCCGACTCGTTAATTTCTAGCCACAAATCGTTCCCCTCGCGCGTCCGCTCCCCAATGCCACAGAAGACCGACACCCCACCATGCTCCGTCGCGATGTTGCGGATGAGTTCCATGATGATGACGGTTTTGCCGACGCCCGCGCCACCGAAGAGACCCACTTTGCCGCCTTTGGCATAGGGGGCGAGGAGGTCAATGACTTTAATGCCTGTTTCGAACATCGCGGAGACCGGAAGTTGCTCCTCAAATGATGGCGACGGGCGATGGATGGGATAGCGTTGATCGGCCTTGGTGACGGGCCCCTTCTCATCAATCGGCTCGCCCAGTAAGTTGAAAATCCGCCCTAGGGTTTGGGGGCCTACCGGTACCGAAATCGGTGCTCCCGTATCCTGCACAGGCATCCCACGCTGCAATCCGTCGGTGGATGCCATCGCGATACACCGCACCGTGTCGTTGCCCACATGTTGCGCGACTTCGAGGGTCAGGTGAATGCCTTTGGCCTGATCCTCCACCCGTAGCGCGTGGGTCATCTGCGGCAGTTCCCCTGACGCAAACCGGACGTCCACGCTGGGCCCGATGACTTGCACGATTGCACCGTAGTTTTGCGACATACGCTATCTCCTTTACCGCTCGTTCCACGTCTCGCGTCCAGCGGCAACGAGGGGCGTATCGTCCCTCGTCCCACGTCCGACGCTTGACGAAACGCCGTTCGCTGCCGATCGACGCGTAACGCGAGACGTCACTTGAGTGCCTCGGCCGTGCCGACGATCTCGGCCAGTTCGCGCGTAATCGTCGCTTGGCGGACTTTGTTGCGCGTTAATGTTAAATCATCGAGCATCTCGCCTGCGTTGTCGGTGGCGTTGCGCATCGTCAGCATCCGCGCCCCGTGTTCCGAGGCGAACGCCTCCAATACGGTCACCCAGACTTTCAGCCGCACCCACTGATCCACAAGCGCCTCGAGGGCGCGCGTGGGCGTGGGTTCGTAGATGTAGTCGAGGGCACGGGCGCTCGCCGACACAGGAATCGGCAGGAGTTGCTCGATCGTGGGATGCGCGACCATCGGCGAGTGAAACCGCATATAGACGAGTGAGACGAGGTCGGCACGCTGCTCCTGGTAGGCGGCCAGCGCATAATCACGCAGCTCTGCGGCGTGCGCTGGCTCAGGACGCCCGGCCCAACCCAGCCACCGTTCGACGATGGTGTACGGTGTGCGACGCAGCATCCGCTCTGTCCGTTTTCCGACGACAGCAACCATCGTCATGTGGCGCGGCACGCGTTCCAACGCCTCCAGCGTCTTGCCCACGAGCCGTTCGTTGTAGGCACCGCAGAGACCAGTATCCGAGCCGAGGAGCACGAGGAGCTGGCGTGGTGTCGTTGGTACGGCACGCGTCAACGGGTGCGCCAACGTCGTGAGCGTTGGAGCCACCCGCTCCAAGAGTGTTGTTAGATATTGCGTCACCTGTCGCACGGCGAACAAGCGGTTCTGCGCGCGTTTGAGCTTCGAGGCGGAGACCATCTCCATCGCGCGCGTGACCTTCTGAATGTTCTGAACGCTGCGGATCTGCTGACGGAGCTGGCGCAGAGACGCCATCAAGCCACCTGTTCCGTTGAGGCCAGGAATGTTGTCTTGAATTGCGTCGCGGCGCGGTTCAACTCCGTCATCAAGGACTCGCTGAGGGCCTGCTTCGTGGCGAGTTCGTGGAGGACGTGGGGAAATTCCCGCTCGAGAAACATCAGCCACTCTCCCTCTGCTCGCTTGACACGTGTGACTTCTACCTCATCGAGGTGTCCTTGCGTCCCTAAGAAGATGACGGCAACTTGATGTGCCAGCGACATCGGTTCATACTGATTCTGCTTGAGGAGTTCCACTAACCGTTCCCCACGACGGAGTTGGCGTTGCGTCGCGTGATCCAACTCTGAACCAAACTGGGCAAACGCGGCAAGCTCGCGGTACTGCGCCAAATCCAAGCGCAGACGGCCGGCGACTTGTTTCATCGCTTTCGTCTGGGCATTCCCACCAACGCGCGATACGGAGAGTCCTACGTTGATCGCTGGCCGGACACCCGCGTAGAAGAGATCGCCCTCGAGGTAAATTTGTCCGTCGGTAATGGAAATCACGTTCGTGGGAATATACGCCGAGACATCGCCGGCTTGCGTCTCGATGATGGGCAGGGCCGTGAGTGACCCACTCCCGAGATTGTCACGTAACTTAGCCGCGCGCTCGAGCAGCCGCGAGTGCAAATAGAACACATCTCCTGGATAGGCTTCACGACCTGGCGGGCGACGCAAGAGCAGCGACAACTGCCGATACGCCTGTGCATGTTTGGAGAGATCATCGTAAATGAGGAGGGCATGTTTACCGTGGTAGAGCCATTCCTCTCCCATCGCACACCCACTGTAGGGCGCGAGGTACTGGAGTGGCGCGGGGTCTTCCGCCGGCGCGGAGACGACGATGGTATAGTCCATCGCCCCCGCACGTTTGAGGGCTTCGACGACGGCCACGATACTGGAGAGTTTTTGGCCGATCGCGACGTAGATGCAGATGACCCCGGTCCCCTGCTGGTTGATGATGGTGTCAATCGCAATCGCTGTCTTCCCGGTTTGCCGATCGCCGATGATGAGTTCCCGTTGGCCGCGGCCGATGGGAATCATCGCATCAATCGCCTTCAATCCGGTCTGGAGCGGTTCCTTGACCGGCTGACGCTGGACCACATTCGGCGCTTGCCCAAAGATTGGTCGCGTCGCTGTCGCAGCCAGAGGGCCTTGCCCGTCCACGGGACGGCCTAACGCATCAACCACGCGTCCTAACAGGGCCTCGCCGACGGGCACTTGGGCAATCTTCCCTGTGCGCTTGACAGTATCCCCATCTTTCAACGCCGTGTCATCGCCTAAGATGACGGCTCCGACGTTATGCTCCTCTAAATTGAGAGCCAAACCCATCGTCTGGCCTGGAAACTCGAGCAGCTCGCCGGCCAGCACATCCTCCAAGCCATAGAGTCGGGCGATCCCATCGCCAACTTGGAGGATCGTGCCAACGGAATCCAAACGGAGTTTGCTGTCGTATTTCTGCAGTTCGTGTTTGAGGGCGGCGATGACTTCTTCGGGATGGACGTGTGCCATGTCAGTGGACGGGAACGGCGATCAAGGCCTGGGCGATGGCGTCGAGCTGCGCGCGCAGGCTCCCATCCACAAGGAGTGAGCCGATGCGCACTTGGATGCCCCCGATGAGGCGGGGATCCACTTCCTGCGCTAGGGTAATCGTGGTCTGGCGCCAACGTGCCAGCTGGGTTGTGATGTGTGTGAGGAGCGGCGGGGGAAGCGGCCGCGCACTGCGCACCACCGCGTGTTCCAAGCCTTGCGATCGTCGGTAACGCGTAACAAACGCCTGCTGGATGTCGTCCCAGTCCGTCACGCGCTGCTGGCGTATGAGCAGCCGGAGGAACTGCTGCACGAGAGGGGCCAGGTGTGTGCCCAGCACCTGCTGCAGCACGGTGGTTTTCTCCTCCAGGAGGATCTCGGGATTGCGTAGGAACGCGTGGAAGGTCGGCAGCGTCGTGATCAGTCGGTGCAGGAGCTGGACGCCGTCAGCCACCGCCTGGAGGACATGGGTTTCTTGTGCCACCTCAAAGAGTGCGTCGGCGTACCGTTCAGCAACCGCACTCATCGTTGGGCCTCTAACTCGTCGAGAAACTGCGTCACCAGCGCCTGATCCTGCTGGGTATCCAGCCGAGTACGGAGCAAACGTTCGGTGGCCTCCACCACCAACTCCGCAATGCGGTCACGCAGTGCGACATTCGCTTGCGCAACCTCCAGATGGAGTTTTGCCTTCATCTCCTCGACGATCTGGCGAGCCTCCGCGCGCGCCTGCTCGTGAATCTCCATCGCAATACGCTTCCCGTCGAGGGTCGCCTCGCGCAGTTTGGTGCGCGCAGTTTCCTCGACGCTGGCGAGGCGTTGGACGTACTCCTCCTGCAGGCGCGCAATGTCCACCTTGGCCCGTTCCACGTCCGTCAAGCGTTGTTCAATGTGTTGCCGGCGGGCATCCAGCATCGTCAAGAGTGGCTTCCAGGCGACGCGGCGCAACAGCCACAGCACGAGCAGGAACCCCACCACGTGGGTGAGGATCTGCGGGCCTTCCACACCAAATTGTTGGAAGATCCGCTGGAGGGTTTCCATCTCGCGGCCGTTTAGATCTTGCCGCCCAAGAAGAAGACAGCGACGAGCGCGTAAATCGTGATCGCCTCAATCAAGGCGCACCCAATGATCATCCCTAGCTGGATGCGATTCGCCGCTTCCGGCTGCCGGCCCATCGCTTCCATCGCCGCACTCACGGCCCGCCCGAGGCCCAGCGCTGATCCAAAGGCCGCGATCGCCAGACCGAAGGGCAACGCCAATCCCAACATCGCCTTATACGTCCATTCGGTTGGTTCCATTAGACCTCCTGGTGTTCGACGTGACGCGCATCGTCCTGTGGCAACTGCAACGACACATACACACTGGCCAACAAACTGAAGACCAGCGCCTGAATGGTGCTAAACAACACGACGAGTGGATAAAACAGAATGTGGAGGGGTAGCCCCACAGGCGCGTGCCACACGGCAAAGACGCCAGCGCCCAGGAGCAAGAAAAACCCTATCAACGCATCTTCCGCGGTGATGTTGAAGCCTAATCGCAGGGCCAGGCTCAGCGGCTTGACGAGTTCACCAATCGTCTCAATGAGCCCCATGAGCGGAGCCAGCAGCCACCCGATCGTGCCGTGTGGCCGCCCCAACAGGTGCAGGACGTAGTTCTTCACGCCGAGGCGACGCAGGCCGGTGTACTGGACGTAGCCAAACACACAGAGGCTTAAGGCCAGCGTCATGTTGAGATTCGACGTCGGTGATTTCAGTCCCGGCACCATGCCCGCGAAGTTCATCGTGAGGATGTAGAGAAAGAGCGTCCCAATGAAGGGGGTGAAGTGCCGGCCGTCGGCGCCAATGACGCTGTGCACCAGCTCATCGAGCCGCTCGACGCACAACTCCAAGGCGTTTTGGATCGGATGGGGGACCAGTTGTGTGCGCCGCGTGGCGAGCCACGCCACCAGCGTCAGTCCCGCGATGATCACACTAGCGAACATGACATTTTCCCACCGATGGAGCCACTGCACGATTGGGCCCCAGGTCGGTGAGTCGCCCAGCGCCGCGTGGAGCAGGGTGATGAGGTTGGGCGCCTCTGGCACCAACGGCTGCGTGGCATGCTCGTCAGCCACGTGCGCCGATGCCACCTCCTGCGTGATCACCGCCAGCAGCGGTGCGAGGTTCATCGGGAGCGGGCCACCGTGGGTGGCAGCCCCTCGGTGACGAGACGCACCACCGCGTAACTCACTAACACCACCCAGGGCACGGTGAGTCCCACCACCAACCCCAGCGCACTGGGCTCAAACCACCGTAGCGCGAGATAGCCCAGGCCGTAGAGGCCTGGAAATTTTAGGCACACGAAGCCGACTAAGTGCCACCGACGACGTTTGGTGAACGGCGGCGACAGCAACCGCGCACAGCGCACCAGGCACCACCCACTCGCCACCTGCCAGAGGGCCGCGATCCACACTCCGCGCACGACCGCTGTCTCGTGGAGGTTCCACGCGATCATTGTGAAAAGAATCACAATCCCCAGTGCACTGACGGTTAATCGTCGAAATGGCAACTCATTCATATCGTTGAGGTTACTGCTGATTCGTCGCTTGGATGCGGCGCACGAGCAGCCACGCTTGTCGTGCGCCAGCGAAGAGGCCGATAGCCACACCGACGCCACTGCCCCAGGGAGCCGTGGGCGGCCACCGCTGATCTACCCACGCCCCTACGCCATACCCGAGGAGCGGCCCCACGACGAGCACCATAGGGATCGTGGTCGCCCACGCCACCGTCCGGATCCATCGTCGGTCTGTCTCCCTCATCGCGGTCAGGGTTGAGTCTATCACGTTCCCCACGACCGCGCAATCGGTCACAACGCGGGCAGGGAGCGGCTGATGGCGTGCAGCAGGCGTGAGGGAGCGAGCCCCAGGATTAAAGTTCCCACAGCCGCCAGGGCGGTCGCGGCCCGCAGGGACCACGGCCAGGCGATGGGGGTCTGCTCCACCGGCACCTGGAGGTACATGAGGCGTATGATGTTGACATAATAGTAGAGGGCGATGACGCTGTTGATGATCCCTGCCACGGCCAGCCACGACAACTGCGCCGAGAGCGCGGCCCCGAAGAGGAAGAACTTCCCGAGAAAGCCCGCCAGCGGTGGGATGCCAGCGAGCGATAAGAGAAAGATCGCGAAGAGCGCGGCCAGGCCAGGGGCGCGTTGGGCTAAGCCGCGATACGCCTCCAGCGTCTCCTGGCCGGTGACGGTGGTCATCACCGAGACGACCGCAAACGCCCCGCAGTTCATCAGCAGGTAGGCCACCAGGTAGAACCACACGCTCGCGTAGCCCAAGCGATCAGCCGCCACCACACCGATGAGGAGGTAGCCAACTTGCGCGATCGTCGAATAGGCCAGCAAGCGCTTCATGTTCGTCTGCGCCAGGGCGACGAGGTTCCCGAACGTCATGGTCAGCACCGCGAGACCCCCCACGAGGGGCAACCACACAGGCTGATGCGATCCGACACTCGCCGTCAAGAAGCGCACCAAGAGTGCAAACCCTGCGGCCTTCGGGCCCACCGACAGCAACGCGGCCACAGGAATCGGGGCGCCTTCGTAGGCATCGGGCGTCCACAGGTGGAGCGGCACCATCGAAATCTTAAACCCGATGCCCACCAACACCAACGTCACCCCGAGGATGACCAGCGTCAGCTGTCCCCCGGTGGCGGCTTCCATCGCCTGGCGCAACGCGCCCAGGTCCAGCGTGTGCGTGGCCGCATAGAGGAGCGAGATTCCGTAGAGCAAGATCCCTGAGGTGAACGCCCCAAACAAAAAGTACTTGAGCGCGGCTTCGCTTGCCCGTGGATCGTGCCGCGGAAACGCCACCAACAGGTACGAGAGCATACTGATCAGTTCCATCGCTAGGATGACGAGCACGAAGTGGTGCGCTGCGGCCAAGAGCATCATGCCCACGACCACCAGCGTCAACAGGCACAGATACTCCCCGCGTTCCTCCTCCTGCACGCCGCGATCCCCGCGCGCCAGGAGGAGTACGAAGACGAGGACACCCAGGGAGAACCACTTAAAAAAACGCGTGACCGGATCCCAGGCGAGCATCCCCCCCAGGATCACGCCATCGCCGCTCGCCTGCGCCGTCAGCCCCCACAGCACCAAGCCCGTCACCACGCAACCCACGAGTCCTGCGGGTGTGGTCCAGTGACGGAGTGCGCGCGACATCCCCAGCCCCAACAGCCCAAACGCCCACGCGGTCAGGAGCAGCTCGGGCAGCAGGAGGCGGAGGTCCTGTCCCACGCCGGCGATCACGATGCTCCTCCCACCAGCCGCAACAAGAACGCCAGACTCGCAGCCTGCAAGCGCAACACCGACCACGGATAGAGCCCGATGAACGCAATCAGGAGGAGGAGTGGCACGAGCGTGACCAGTTCGCGTCGCGTCATATCCGGCAGCGCGTGCCAGCGGGGGTTGCGGGGCCCGAGGAGCACTCGTTGGAGCATCAGCAGCATGTAACCGGCGGTCAGCACAATCCCCACGATGGCCAAGGCTGTGATGAGCTGCTGAGTGGGAAATGCCCCGAGGAGACTGAGGAACTCGCTGACGAAGCCGCTTAATCCCGGGAGCCCTAACGAAGCGAGGGCGAAAAACGTGAGCAACCCGGCGTAGAGCGGAAGATGCGCTCCCAATCCTCCGAACGCGGTGAGGTCGCGGGTGTGGGTGCGATCGTAGAGGACACCGACAAGGAAAAACATCCCGCCGGTAATCAGCCCGTGACTGACCATCTGCAGGAGCCCGCCTTGCAAGCCCGTCTCGGTCAAACTCGCCAGTCCCAACAGGACAAATCCCATGTGGCTGACACTCGAATACGCCACGAGCCGCTTGAAATCCGTTTGCGCCATCGCGACGAGCGCCCCGTAGAGAATGTTGATGAGGGCGAGGATCGCCATCGCCGGCACAAACCAGCGCGCCCCGTCGGGGAACAAGGGATAGCTAATCCGAAAGAACCCGTAGCCGCCCATTTTGAGCAGCACCCCGGCCAGGAGCACGCTGATCGGCGTGGGGGCATCCACGTGCGCATCCGGCAACCACGTGTGGAAAGGAAACACCGGCACTTTAACCGCGAAGGCCAGGAAGAAAGCGAGGAAGAGCACCTGCTGCAAGCCGAGGGGAAAATCGGCGCCAGCGCGCTCGCGCAAGGCGATGAGATCGAAGGAGCCGGTGTGCAGGTACACTGCCAAGATGCCCAACAGCATCGCGAGGCTGCCGGCGAGGGTATAGAGGAAGAACTTCATCGCCGAGTATTCGCGCCGCCCACCGCCCCAAATCCCGATGAGGAAGTACATCGGCACGAGCACCACTTCCCAGAAGATGTAGAACAAGAAGAGGTCGAGCGCGACAAACGTACCGAGCATCCCGGTCTCCAGCAGCAGGTACAGGACGAAATACTCTTTGACGCGCTCGGTGATGCCGAGGGATCCCACGCAGGCCAGAAACGCCAGGAGCGCGGTGAGGAGGACCAGCGGCAGGCTGATGCCATCAATGCCGAGGTGATACCAGATGTTGACCGCGGGAATCCAGGGACGGAGCTGCTCCAGTTGCAGGGTCGCCTCACCTGCCTCGAACTGTGTCAGCAGCCCCAGACTGAGCAACAACGTCAGGCCAGTGGTGACGAGCGCGATCCGCTGCATCCGCTGGACCGCGGTGCGTGGACACCGCAGGATGACCGCTGCGCCGATCAGCGGCGCAAAGACCACCCAGTTGAGATTGCCCCATAACCAACTCACGCCATCACCTCTGAAAGCCTGTGGTCAGACACCTGCTGTGTACCCATGGTACACCGGGTCGTTACAGACTGACGACGGGTTACGTCCACAACACATACAACGCCATGCACAGCGCTCCGGTCAACGCGATGAGCAAGTAGTGCTGCACAAACCCGCTCTGCACCAGACGGCCGGTGCGCCCACACCAGCGGATCGCAACCGCCAGGCCGTTGACCAGACCATCCACGACGTAGCGATCGAAGCGCTCTTTCCACCGACTCAGGCGTAAGCTGGCCAAGCCGGAGTGATCCACCAACCGATCAATCACCCGCTGATCCACTTGATACAGCCACTGCGTCATCGCGCGCAGCGGCCTCACGAGCGCCTCCTCATAGAGCTCATCCACAGCGTACTTGTGAGCCACCATCGCGTAGACCGGCTGCCACCAACGCCACAGCGCTGGGGACAGGCGCGGTGTCAGCGTGGTGTAACGCGCGCCAGCCACCAGCAGCGCTCCGAGTGCCCCGACGGTGGTGAGTCCCGCCAGCCCCCACGAGACCGCAGGCGTGTTCTGCGGTGCGTGCGCGGAGGACAGCCATGATTGTAACCCGTGGTGCATCAGCGGTGAGCCGACCAGTCCCACGCCGGCGGCGCCGATCGCGAGGAGGACCAGCGGTCCTGTCATCACACGCGGAGATTCGTGAGGATGCGCGGCACTGCGGGGTGTTCCCAGAAACGTGAGTGTAAACAGGCGCATCATGTAGAAGGCGGTCAGCACACTCGTGACGACGAGTGCGCTACCAATCAGCGGATGGTGCAGGGCAAACGCTGTCACGAGGATTTCATCTTTGCTCCAGAAACCACTGAACGGTGGAATGCCACTGATCGCGAGTGTCCCCACGAGCATCGTGAGACACGTCAGCGGCATGGTGCGGCGTAACCCCCCCATCGCCAGGAGTTCTTGCGTGTGCAGCGCATGGATGACGCTGCCCGCGCCTAAAAAGAGCAGCGCCTTAAACCACGCGTGCGTGGTGAGGTGAAAAATGCTGGCCACCGAACTCCCGACGCCCAGCGCCGCCATCATGAATCCGAGTTGGCTGATCGTCGAATAGGCGAGGACTCGCTTGATATCAGTCATCACGCAGGCGATCGTGGCGGCGAAAAACGCGGTTGCTGTGCCGACGATTCCCACCACGGCTAACGTCTGCGGGGCCGCGGCAAACAGGGGAAAGGTCCTGGCGACGAGATAGACCCCTGCCGCGACCATCGTCGCTGCGTGGATCAGTGCACTCACCGGGGTGGGGCCTTCCATCGCATCCGGCAACCACACGTGCAGCGGTAGTTGTGCGGATTTGCCCACCGCGCCAGCAAAAATGCCCAGCGTGATCGCTGTCAGGAGCAGCGGCGAGACGGTGGCGGCTACCTCAGGCAAGGCCTCAAAGTGGAGGGTCCCTGTGGTCCAGTACAACGCGAGGATCCCCAGGAGTAACCCGGTGTCACCGATGCGGGTGGTGATGAAGGCCTTCTTGCCGGCGAGCGCGGCCTCGGGTTTCTCAAACCAAAAACTGATCAGCAAGTACGAGCCGAGACCGACCAGTTCCCAACAGAGAAAGAGGAGGACGAACCCATCGGCCAGCACCAAGCCGAGCATCGCGGCGCAAAACAGCGACATGTAAGCAAAGAAGCGACTGAAGCGCGCCTCCTCAGCCATGTAGCCGACGGAGTAGATGAGGATGAGTGTCCCAATGAGTGACACGACGCTGAGCATCACCGCCGTGAGCGGATCGGCTTGGAGGCCGAGGACGAGCGGTGCGTGATCGCCCATCGCCCAGACGAATCGCCAGGCGAGCGTCTCGCCAGCGAGGAGCGCCCGCCAGACGACGAGGGAGCCGGCGATGGCGATGCCCATCGCACCAATGGCCACCCACGCGCTCGCCCTGTGGAGGCGGCGGCCCACGAGCAGTAACACCACAAACGCGAGCGCGGGGGCGAGCGGAATGAGGAGGAGTGCCACGGTTAGCCCTTCAACAGGTGCAGGTCATCCGCCCAGATGGATTTGGCTTGGCGATAGACGGTGAGGATAATCGCTAAGCCCACCACGGCTTCACAGGCAGCGAGCGCGATGATGAATAAAGCGACCACTTGACCCTCGCCGCGCGCGTCGAGTAGCCGGGCGGTCGCCACCACGTTGAGATTCGCGGCATTGAGCATCAACTCAATCGCCATCAAGATGGCCACGGCATTGCGGCGCGTCAACACGCCGTAGAGGCCGAGGCAGAAGAGGGTGGCACTGGTGATGAACCATGCCGCCAGGGGCATTAGGACATGGGGCGCCGTTGGGCGCTGATGGCAATCGCGCCGATGAGGCAGGCCACGAAGAGGATGGAGATCAACTCAAATGGCAACAGATACGACGTCACCAGCGTGCGTCCAACCGTTGCCACCGGCACACGCGGCTGTGGTGCCGCCAGTTGATCCCACGGAATCGCGACCGTCACGCGCACGAGGAGAATCCAGACCGCCAGCGTGATGAGGGCCGCGGGTAGACGCTGCCGGTTGGCCTGCGGAATCGTGGGATCGCCAAACCCCGTCGTCAACATGATCGCAAAGGCGATCAAGGTGAGGATCGCCCCCACGTAAATGAGGATCTGGGCGACGGCCAAGAAATCCGCGGCGACCACGAAATACAAGCCGGCGACACTGAGGAGCGAGAGCCCGAGGGCGAGCGCACTGTGGAAGAGCTGCCGTCCCGTTACCACGCGCAGACCCGCCACCACCGCCAACGCAGCGCACCCATAATTCACCCAGGGAAGCCATTGCGTTAAGTCAGGCGTCATTCGTCTCCCATCATGCAGCGGGGCATCATAACACGGACAAGGGGGACCGACTACCCGGTTTGGTGATGGGCCACCCTTCCTTGCAGAGGGGACATTGGGCCGGTCGGAAATTCTCCATGCGGAGGCTCACTAAACTCTCCAGACGCAAGCGCCCAAACCGCGTGCGCCCCCCGCTGCGATCCACGATCGTGCCGACACCGACGAGGTGCGTTTTCGTGCGGCGACAGAGCGTCATGACCTCGCGCACCGAATCGCCGGTGGTGATGACGTCTTCGACGATCAAGACGCGCTCGCCGCGCGTCAGGGCGAACCCGCGTCGCAGATCCATCCGATCGCGGGAACGCTCAGTAAAGATCGCCCGCGCCTTCAGCAGCCGCGCCACTTCGAACGCCACCACAATCCCTCCCACGGCCAACCCGATGACTGTCTGGGGACGCGCGCGCCGAAACCGTCGCGCCAGCTCCCGGCAGACTTGGGCCGCAAGGTGCGGATGCTGGAGGAACAACGCGCACTGAAAGTAGTGCCCACTGTGCAGTCCGGAGGAGAGCTCATAGTGGCCGCGTAACAGTGCATTCGTCTGGCGAAAAATATGGAGGAGCCGATCTCGTTCAACGCGCATCGCGCATCTCCTCGAGCACCGCGGAGACGACGGCCTGCGGATCCCGCGCCTCCACAATCGGCCGACCCACGACGAGAAAATCCGCACCGGCACGCAGGGCTGCCCGTGGGGTGAGGGGGGCAGTGTGATCATCGCGCCCGCCGTCCGCAGAGCGAATGCCGGCTGTCACCAGGCGCATCCGCTGCCCGCACAGAGCCCGGACGCGCGCGACGAAGGCCGGTGGCACCACCAGGCCATCGAGCTGGGCCTCTTGGGCTGCCCGGACACGTGACAGCACCACCGCTGGATCATCCACCTCGGCGTCACTGGTGAGCTGGGTCACCCCCAGGAGCAGCGGAGGCGGATGGGCGATGGCCTCCCGCGCGGCGTGCAGCATGCGTTGCCCCCCCTGCACGTGCAGGGTGAGCATCTGGACTTGGTGCTGGCGTGCCGCCACGCACGCACGCGCTACCGTCGAAGGGATGTCGTGAAATTTCACATCCAAAAAGACGTTTCCTCCCGCGCGATGGACCAACGCAATGGCCGCTGGCCCTGCGGCGGTAAAGAGGATGCTCCCAATTTTAAACCAGAAGATCCGGGGACGCAATATGTGGACGAGCTGCCGGGCCGCCGCGAGCGAGGGCACATCCAGCGCGACGATGAGGCGCTCCCGCGCGGCGAGGTGGTGGGCGGGCGGTGTCGTGGTCCTGCGCTCAGTTTTGGAACGTCCCAATGAGATCACGGATGCGTGTCATCCTATGACGAATCAGGTAGGCTGTCAACCCTGTCGCGATGCGGGCGGTGGCTCGCGGGTTCGTCCAATGGGCGGTACCGATCTCCACCGCGGCCGCACCGGCAATCAAGTACTCGAGCGCATCCTCGGCGCGCATGATGCCCCCCGCCCCGATGACCGGGATCGGTGTGCGGCGCGCGACCTCCCACACGCGCCGGAGGGTGAGCGGGCGAATGGCCGGACCACTGAGGCCGCCCGTCGGCAGCGCGAGTTTTGAGCGACGCCTCCCCACATCAATCGCCATCCCAGTGTACGTGTTCCCGATGACGACTGCATCTGCGCCACCGTCGGCAGCCGCCTGTGCGATCGGCACGATCTCCGTGACATCCGGTGTCAGTTTCGCCAGCAGCGGCAGCATCGGTACGGCGGCCCGCGCGCGTTGGAGGACACGGCGGGTGGTGTCGGCATCGTGCGCGACGAGTGCTGGCCGCGGCGTACCCGCGTGCGGGAGATTCGGGCACGATAGGTTGAGCTCCACTGCGGTCACTCCCTCGAGCCGACTGACGGCTTGCAGTAACTGGTCCCACTCCTCGAGCGTCTCACCCAACACGCTCACGATACAGGGCAGCCCACAGGTGCGTACGGCCGGCCACTGCTCGCGCACGAACGCGGTAATCCCCATGTTCTGGAGGCCAACGCAGTTGAGCATCCCACTCGGCGTCTCCACGAGTCGTGGCGGCGGATGACCTGTCCGTGGTTGCACCGTCAACGTCTTAAGGACGACTGCCCCGAGGTGTTCACGCCGCAGGTACGGCAGGAATTCGAGTCCATAGCCCACGGTTCCCGCGGCGGCCAGGAGTGGCGAGGGCAAGCGCAGTCGGCCCAGCGTCGTGGAGAGATCTGGGGTCATGCGGTGCTCGGGGTGCGGCGGTAGAACTCGACTAGGCGCGTGATTTCCTCGCGCTGCGGTGGTGAGAGTTCCTCGAACACCACGCCGTAGTCCTGTGAGCGGGCCAGGCTCGAGGCGCGCACCCAGCAGATGCGGCCGATCGCTCGAAGAGGAGCGGTGATCGTCGGCAACAACAGTTGAAGTTCCAGGGGAGTCCCGAGCGGATACCGTTCCGCATGCGTGAAGCCGGCTCCGCCAGCACCCAGATCGCGCAGGGTAGCCAACTGCCACTGCCCGACCGGCTCGCTGAGGGGGCGGAACTTCACCAGACAGTGGGTCTCGATGCGTGGCGTGTGGCGACGTTCCTCAGTGGTTTTCGTCATGGGGTGAGGCGACCCCTGAGCAGGCGGTGGGATGGTGATACGCTTGCAGGGACCGGACGCCAAGTTTGCGCTTGAGCCATGTCTCGATACCTTGGACACACGCCTGCGCCCCCGGCAGCGTCGTGACACACGGAATGCCATACGCAGTGGCGAGTGACCGAATTTTGATTTCATCCGCTCGCGGCCGACGACCGCTCGGCGTATTGATGATCCACTGGATCTGACCACTCTTGATCGCATCCAAGATGTTCGGACGCCCTTCATGAATCTTGAGAATCGGTGCGACGGCGATGCCCTGTTGCCGCAGTGCCTTCGCGGTCCCTTGGGTCGCGATGATGTGGAATCCGAGGTCGTGGAGGCGCTTGGCTACCAACGCGATGGCGCGTTTGTCTTTGTTCTTAACGCTTAAAAACACGTGGCCCTGTGTCGGGAGTTGCTGTCCTGCCGCGATCTGCGACTTGAGAAACGCGCTCCCAAATTCTTCATCTAACCCCATGACTTCGCCCGTCGAGCGCATCTCAGGGCCGAGCAAGATATCCACGCCGGCAAAGCGCACGAAGGGGAACACCGACTCTTTGACCGCGACGTGTTTGAGCTGGACCTCAGCGGTGAATCCCAGCTCGTCTAGGCGCTTACCCACCAGCACTTGTGCCGCGAGTTTCGCCAGCGGGACACCAATCGCCTTCGACACAAAGGGAATCGTGCGCGAGGCGCGCGGGTTGACTTCGAGGACGTAGACGCGATCGTCGCGGATGGCCAGTTGCGCGTTCATCAGCCCGACGATGTGGAGTTCGCTCGCTAAGGTGTGGACCACCCGACGGATATCATCAAGCAGCTCATCACTCAAGGTGTAGGGCGGGAGTACCATGGCGCTATCGCCTGAGTGGACGCCGGCTTCCTCGATGTGCTCCAAGATGCCACCGACGACAAACTGGGTGCCGTCGCCGATGAGATCGACATCCACTTCGATGGCATCTTCGAGGAACTTGTCCACCAAAATCGGGCGACGGGGAGACCCTTGGGTCGCCTGTTGCATGTAGGTCAGGAGTTGCTCGTCGTCGTAGACAATTTCCATCGCGCGCCCACCGAGGACATACGAGGGTCGCACGAGACACGGATACCCAATACGATGAGCGATTTGTACGGCGTCCTGTGCGGTGGTTGCCAAGCCATGCGGCGGTTGCAGGAGGCCCAGCCGTGTGAGCATCGCGCTAAATTTCTGACGATCCTCCGCCTCGTCAATGTGCACCGGCGTCGTTCCGAGAATTGGTACGCCGTAGCGTTCCAGTCCCACGGCCAAATTGAGTGGTGTCTGCCCACCAAATTGGAGAATGACCCCATGCGGCTGTTCGCGATCCACGATGTGGAGGACATCTTCCAGTGTCACCGGCTCGAAGTACAAGATGTCGGAGGTATCGTAGTCGGTGGACACCGTTTCAGGATTCGAGTTCACCATGATCGTCTTGTAGCCGAGCGCCTTGAGGGCAAACGCCGCGTGGACGCAGCAGTAGTCAAATTCAATCCCCTGCCCAATGCGATTAGGGCCACCACCCAGGATCATCACTTTTGGGGTGGAGGTCGTTTGCGTGAGTCGGGGGTCGGGAGTCGTGGGTCGCGTGGAGCCGACGGACGTGGGCTGACGTTCGTACGTCGAGTAGTAGTACGGTGTGTAGGCCTCGAACTCCGCCGCACAGGTGTCCACCAGAGCGTACTGCGGGACCACGCCTAGCCGTTGACGGGTCTCACGCACCGCTGGCTCGGTCGTGTGCCACACGGTCGCGAGCTGCTGATCGCTAAAGCCTGCCTGTTTGGCCTGATGCATGAGCGTTGACGTCACCGCATCGAGCGACGACACCTCGGTGAGGCGCTGTTCCACGGCGATGAGCTCGCGCAGTTGGGCAAGGAACCAGCGATCAATCTTGGTCAGCTCGTAGAGCTCGTCCACGCTCACCCCCAACCGCAGTGCATCACCCAGGTAGAAGATGCGCTCGGCATTGGGCGTAATGAGTTTCTCGCGGAGTTGCTCAAGCGATAGGCGTTGATGGTTGACCGACTCCAGCCCTGCACGATGCACCTCAAGTCCACGCAGACCTTTCTGCAGGGCCTCTTTAAAGGTGCGCCCAATGGCCATCGTTTCTCCCACCGACTTCATCTGCGTCGTCAATGTCGGATCGGCGCCGGGGAATTTTTCGAAGGCAAACCGTGGAATTTTGACAACGCAGTAGTCGAGCGTTGGTTCAAAACAGGCCGGCGTTTTCTGCGTGATGTCATTGGGTAGTTCATCCAACGTGTAGCCGACCGCGAGCTTCGCCGCAATTTTGGCGATGGGAAACCCCGTCGCCTTCGAGGCCAGGGCCGATGACCGTGAGACGCGCGGATTCATCTCAATGGTCAGCATTTGCCCAGTCTCGGGATGGACGGCGAACTGGATGTTGGAACCGCCGGTCTCGACGCCAATCGCCCGAATGATGCGGATGGCAGCATCCCGCATGCGTTGGTATTCCTTGTCGGTGAGCGTCTGCGCCGGAGCCACCGTGATGGAGTCCCCTGTATGCACGCCCATGGGATCGACATTCTCGATGGAGCAGACAATGACGACGTTATCTTGACGGTCCCGCATCACCTCGAGCTCAAATTCTTTCCATCCCACCACAGATTTCTCGACGGAAATCTGGTGAATCATGCTGAGCTCAAGGCCTTGATGCGCGAGGCGTTCAAGATCTTCAGGATTGTAGGCAATGCCACCACCAGTACCTCCCAGCGTAAAACTTGGTCGGATCACACAGGGATAACCGATGTCATCAGCGGCGGCTCGCGCCTCCTCAACGGTATGGACGTAGTGACTGCGCGGAACGTCCAGATCAATACTGCGCATCACTTGGGCAAAGAGCTCACGGTCCTCCGCGCGACGGATGACCTCGACGGTGGCACCGACCAAGTGGACGCCGTATCGCGCCAGCACTCCCCGTTCGGCCAACGCCACGGAGAGGTTGAGGCCTGTTTGTCCCCCCAGCGTTGGCAAGAGGGCATCGGGACGCTCGTGCTCGATGATCTGTTCGAGGAACTCGACGGTCAGCGGCTCGATGTAGGTCTGATCGGCCATCTCAGGATCCGTCATGATCGTCGCGGGATTGGAGTTGACTAACACGAGCTCGTAGCCTTCTTCTTTCAGCGCCTTGCAGGCCTGCGCGCCAGAGTAATCGAACTCACACGCCTGGCTGATGATGATCGGCCCGCTACCGATGATCAGGATCTTGTGCAAGTCCGTGCGTTTGGGCATCGGCGGTCAGAACAGTTCCATCTGCTGCTCGCTTACTAACGCTGGTGCATCCTGGCCAAACAGCTCGATCGTGCCGTACGCTCCATCGTAGCCGGGCGCGATGTGGACGCGCCCCTCGCGCACGCGGAGGATCCCCTCGGCAATTTTCGGTGGACAACTCCGTGTGAGGAGCTCGGCGGGCACGTGGAGCAAGATGTCCAATTCCGGACCCAAGCGCTGGAGGATGTTGAGATATTCGCGCTCGACGCTCGCGCTCTGCTTGCCAACGCCCAGCGCATCAGCTACGATTTCATCGAGCGGAATGAGGTGGTGGACGATCGGGGCGTGCGGTGGCGTGAAATCGGCCGGTCGGTCCGCCAACATCTCCACGCGGTGCATCACACCGACGGTGACTTTCCGCCCACAGCCAGAGCACACGCCACGTTGCGCGCGCGTCTCGGCTGGCGACCAGCGTACCTGACACTTCCGGTGACCGTCGAAATGATACTTCCCTTCCGCAGGGAAAAATTCGATGGTCCCAATAAGCCGTCGTACATCGTGTGTTCTGAGCGTCTCGGCAATCGCGGCGTAGTGCAACTCGCAGTCGAACACGTTCGCTTCTCGACCGATGCGCGAGGGCGAATGGGAGTCCGAGTTTGAAATGAGGCTGACGCGATCCAGACTGCTCAAGCGCCAGTTCATCGCGGGATCCGATGAGAGGCCGGTCTCAATCGCGTAGATACGTTCGGTTTCGTCCTGGAAGCACGCCTCCAGCGCATCAAAGCCGGAGTGCGAACCAAAAAGGCTAAACCACGGCGTCCAGGCGTGGGCTGGAATGATCAGCGTCTGCGGCTCGACATCGAGGAGCAGTTTGACCATGTCTCGCGCATCGAGGCTGACGGTCGGTCGGCCATCGGCGGCGAGGTTGCCGTACCGATTCAGCACACGGTTCACCCGCGTCGCGGCCTCCAGCGTCGGCACAAACAGTAAGTTGTGAATCGTCTTGGCCACGCCCTGACGATAGAAGAGGTTGTTGACCTCCGTCGTCAGGAGAAAGTGGACGCCGCCATACTGGTAGAGTCCTGAGCCATCGGGTTGGAGCTGCTCTTGCAGCTCGCGCAACCAATCGGGATGGGTGAAGTCGCCAGTCCCCAACAGGTGGATGCCTTTCCGCTTGGCCCACAACGCCAGCGTGTTCAACTCCATCTCGGGACTCGTAGCGCGGCTGTACTTCGAGTGGATGTGCAAGTCCGCGACAAACCGCATCAGGACCTCCCGCTGACGACGCCGAGGCGCCGCAAAAAGGCTTTCGCGCGATCACCGTGCGTGGCTGTCCAGTAGATCCGATGACACACGGGGCACGTGGTGAAACGCTGCTGCGTCCGATGCACGTACGCTGGGACGCGGGATTTGACACGCGCTTTCGCGATCGGTGTCAAGGGCGTGTTGCACAGGCCGCACCGGGTGAACAGTTGCTGCGGCGACCAGCGGAGTTTCAGTTGCCGACTGAGCGCCTTGAGTTGGCGGTCCACCCCGTTGGGATCGAGATGGATCACCTGCACCAGCGCGCTGGGTGTGATGTGCCGACTGCACGTGAGAATCGTCCGCCCCTCTCGGTACGCTGCGGGATAGATGGCCTGCGGCTTTCCGCGATAGGCGACGACATCACAGCCCAGCAATCGCAACCAGCGGGCCAGGCGATCGAGCTCAGCGGTCACCAGGAAGGACCGCGGTTCAGTGCGACGCATCGAGCATGCTCGCGAATTCGCGAAACAACCCATTGGCATCATGCGGCCCGGGCGAGGCCTCGGGATGGTACTGCACACTGAGGATCCGATGCTCCGCGTGCGCAAAACCCTCGACCGTTTGATCGTTTAAGTTGAGGTGCGTCAGCGTCGTGCGTGTATCCGGAATCGTCTCAAAGTCCACCGCAAACCCATGGTTCTGTGACGTGATCGCCACGCGGCCAGTGCGGAGGTCCTTGACAGGGTGGTTGGCGCCGTGATGGCCGAACTTAAGTTTAAATGTCTTGCCGCCAAGGGCCAAGCCCAGCAATTGATGGCCAAGGCAAATGCCGAACAGCGGTAGGCGACCGAGCAGTCGTCGAATCGTCGCAATCGCATACGTCACTGCCGCAGGATCGCCCGGGCCATTGGAGAGGACCACACCGTCGGGTGCGCGTCCCATGATGTCCTCAGCCGTCGTCTGAGCTGGGACGACCGTCACGCGACAGCCAACCTCCACGAGTTGCCGCAGGATGTTGTGCTTGACGCCGAAGTCCATGACGACCACCTGGGGGTGCGGCGTGCGGTGTGCGGCGTGCGGCGCTTGGCTGCCGGCTGTCCACGTGTAGGGTTGAGCGCACGTCACAGCCGGCACCAAATCCTGCCCGACCATCTCCGGACTCCTGCGTACTGTTGTCAGGAGTTGCTGCGGAGCGTTCTCCTGCGTTGAGAGGATGCCGCGCATGGCCCCGGTGACACGCAATCGTTCGGTGAGTGCGCGCGTGTTAATACCCTGAATGCCCACGATACCATGTTGTGTGAGGTAGGCGTCGAGTGGTTGCGTCGCGCGGAAGTTGCTCATGACGGGCGAAAGCTCGCGGACGACAAAGCCCTCCACCCATGGCCGCGGCGACTCGATGTCCTCTGGGTTGACGCCGTAGTTGCCGATGTGCGGATACGTCATGACGACGATCTGACCCTTGTAGGAGGGATCGGTCAAAATTTCTTGATAGCCGCTCATCGCGGTGTTAAAGACCACTTCCCCGACAGCTGCTCCCGTCGCGCCGATGGCGTCTCCCTGAAACAGCGTCCCATCTTCCAGCAGGAGATGCGCCGTACTCATCGCGTCCCTCCATTGGCCTGATAGACCAGTCGCCCCTCACAGAGGGTGGCGACCACCTGACCCTGGAGTTGCCACCCGAGGAAGGGTGAGTTACGACTTTTCGAGCGGAAGTCTGTTTCGCGCACGGTCCACGTCGTCTGTGGATCAATCAGGGTGATGTCTGCAGGGCTCCCTGGCGTCAAGGTCCCTCCTGGCAACCGAAACGTCTGCGCGGGATTGACGGACATCAGCTCAACCAACCGATGCCAGGAGAGGCGCTCTGGCTGCACGAGCTGGGCGATCGCCAACCCCACGGCCGTTTCCAGCCCGATGATCCCGAACGGTGCGTGATCGAATTCCACCGCCTTCTCCCATGCGGGATGTGGGGCGTGATCCGTGGCAATCATGTCAATGGTCCCGTCGCACAATCCCTCGATGATCGCCTGCCGATCTACGTCGCTGCGCAGCGGCGGATTCATCTTCGCCTCGGTGCGATAGCCTTTGACGGCTTCGTCAGTCAACGTGAAGTAGTGCGGACACGTCTCGCAGGTGACCTGAATGCCGCGTCGCTTGGCATCGCGAATGAGCGCCACGGCACCGGCGGTCGAGACGTGGGCGATGTGCACATGACTGCCTGTCGCGGCGGCCAGTTCCACGTCGCGCGCGACCATTACCGTCTCAGCACTCGCCGGAATACCCCGCAGCCCCAAGATCGTCGCAACGATCCCCTCATGCATCACCCCGCCTTGCGCCAACGCAGGATCCTCTGCGTGCGAGACGATCGGTTTGCTGAGCCACTTGGCGTACTCCAGTGCACGCCGCATGAGGCCGGCATCAGCGATGGAGTTGCCGTCATCGCTAAACGCCACGACTCCTGCGGCGGCGAGGTCGGCCATATCGGTGAGTTCCTTGCCTTCTCGACGGCGCGTCACAGCGCCCAACGGGTGGACATGAATCGCTTCAGGTGACTTCTGGGCCTCCGTGACAATGAACTCGACGAGCCCAGGGCTGTCAATGGCCGGGGTGGTGTTCGGCATCGCGCAGATCGTCGTAAACCCGCCCTTCGCCGCGGCCTGCATGCCGGTCGCAATGGTTTCCGCATCCTCGCGACCTGGCTGACGCAAGTGTGTATGCACATCCACCAGGCCGGGCAGCACGAGGCAGCCGTGCGCATCCAGACGACGGGCGCCGTTGGCGGTGAGGCGCTGACCCAGCTTGGCAATCCGACCATCGCTGATCAGCACATCCATTTCCCCGTCGAGCGCCTGCGTGGGATCAATGACGCGACCACCGGTCACCAGCAGGGTGTGATTCGGCGCGCGGCGTGTCGTCATCCCGCTAACGTCCTTTCCCTTGCGAGACCACATACAACGCGGCCATCCGCACCGCTAAGCCGTTCGTGACTTGTGCCAAGATCGCGGAGTGCGGTCCATCCGCGACCTCCGGGGCCAACTCGACCCCGCGGTTCACCGGCCCGGGATGCATGATGAGGAGCCGCTCTTTCGCGTGACGCAAGCGCTCGCGCGTAATCCCAAAGCGCATCGCGTACTCACGAATGGAGGGGATCAGTTGCATCTCCTGCCGCTCATGCTGAATGCGCAGGACCATCAAGATATCGGCTCCGCGAATGGCCCTGTCCACATCGGCGGTGGCTTCGACCCCCAGCTGCTCGATGCCGACGGGTAAGAGCGGCGGCGGCCCGCAGACGATGACCGAGGCCCCTAGTTTGGTCAGCCCCCAGATGTTGGAGCGCGCGACCCGCGAATGGGCAATATCCCCGACGATGGCGACGCGTAAACCGGCCAAATGCCCAAAGTGCTCTCGCATCGTAAACAAATCCAGCAACGCTTGCGTGGGATGCTCGTGGCTGCCGTCACCAGCGTTGATAACCGCCGCGTGTGTTTGGCGCGCGATGAGATGCGGGGCGCCGGACGAGGCGTGCCGAATGACGAGGATGTCTACTTTCAACGCCTCGAGGTTCTTGACGGTGTCCAGCAGGGTCTCGCCTTTCTCGACGCTGGAGCCGCTCCCTCCCAAGTTGAGGATATCCGCGGAGAGGCGCTTCGCGGCGAGCTCAAAGGAGATGCGCGTGCGCGTCGAGGGCTCGAAGAAACAGTTGGCGACGGTTTGGCCACGCAGCGCTGGTACTTTTTTAATCGGCCGGAGCGACACATCGCGGAACGACTGCGCGGTATTGAGGAGTAAGGTGATTTCTTCGGCTGTGAGCTCTTCGAGGCCCAGTAAATCTTTTTTCTCCCACCGGTCTTGCGCCAGCGGCGCTGATTTGGTCTCGACGGGCAGCGGAGTAGTGGCGAACGGACTCATGGGGTGGTGCACTCCTCCAGCACGACTTCGTCTACGCCTTCCGACTCGATTAACCGCACGGTGACCGTTTCCGGCGTGGCGGTGGGGACGTTTTTACCGACGTAATCAGCGCGGATGGGGAGTTCCCGATGGCCGCGATCAATGAGGACGGCGAGCTCGATCTGCTGGGGACGTCCAAAGTCCATGAGGGCATCCATCGCAGCCCGAATGGTCCGGCCAGTAAACAGGACGTCATCCACGAGGACGATGGCTTGGCCATCAATGGCCGCAGGGAGTTCGGTCTGGCGCACGATCGGGTGTGCGGCAGCGGTGGATAAGTCGTCGCGATACAGCGTGATGTCCAGCGCTCCGACCGGCGGCGTGTGTCCCTCGAACTGCCCGATGAGGCGCGCGAGGCGCTCCGCCAGATGCGCACCACGCGTGCGAATGCCGACGAGGAGGAGCCGCGCGCTCCCCCGGTGGTGCTCGAGGATTTCGTGCGCGATGCGGGTCAGTGCGCGACGGATGGCTTCCGCATCGAGGAGATGCGCCTTCACGATAGCGACGGACGCACCGGCTGGGACCTGGGCCTCACGGGAAGACGGGCGGGCAGACCGACCAAGTACCGGCTGTCCAGGGGCGTCGTGAGCCTGTGGGTGGGTAGGCATGAAAAAACCCGTCCTCTCTTAGACGGGTCCTACGTTGAGTGGTGGTACGCGCGCAGACATCTAGGTCTCCTTGCCAGGCTCACAGGCCTAGCGTTAAAGGATCTACTCTGGGTCAGTGTAACACAGATGCCACCCCATGTCAAGTCGAATCAACCAGAATCCCCCGATGCTTCTAACGCTGTCTCATCGTTGAGGTTCTGTGTTTTCTGACCGCGGTAGGGACACAACCCTCGCTGCGAGGCACGTGCAAACGCGATGAGGTGTTGGACCTCGGCGGACTGCGTGGTCCGCTCCAGCTCCTCCAGCGCATGCGGGATGCTGAGTCCTGAGCGGTAGAGGAGCTTGAACGCTTGCTTAATTTCCGCGCGCGCCGCTGGAGCGATCCCTGCGCGGCGTAAGCCCACCACGTTGATGCCCACCACCTGATTACGCATCGCGGCCATGAAAAAAGGGCACACATCTTGTCCGACGCCCGTCATCCCACTCAGGAGGGCTAAACGCCCAATGCGCGCGAACTGGTGGACGACACACTGGGCTGAGATGAAGGCGTGATCCTCAACGACCACGTAGCCGCCGAGGGTGCTGCTGTTGGCGATGATCACGTGGCTGCCCACGTGACAGTTGTGCCCCAGATGGGCCATCGCCATGAGGAAGCAGTGATTCCCGACGACGGTGGCGCTGCCTGGTGTGGTCCCGCGATGGATCGTGACATACTCGCGAATCTGGTTCTCATCGCCGATGCGCACATAACTGTCCTCATCGGTGAACGCGAGATCCTGCGGCCAGTGGCCGAGGATGGCGCCGTAGTGGATGTGGTTGGCGCGACCGATCGTGGTGCCGCGACGGATCCACGCGTGCGGGCCGATGATCGTCTCAGCACCAACGGTCACCTGGCCCTCGATGATCGCATACGGTCCCACCTCGACGGTGGGATCGAGTGCGGCTTGGGGGTCAACGATGGCGGTGGGATGGATGCGTGACATGTCGTTACGCCGTGCTCGTCGCTTGGGGTTCGTCGTGCGTCGTGCGTGGCGCGGGGTGAAACACCACGGTGATCTCGCCACGCGAGGGGTGCGCGGTGTAGTGCGCGACTAGTTCCTCGACGGTGCCACGCCGTACCTCCTCGTGGAGCTTGGTGAGCTCTCGACAGACGGCTAAGCGCACATTGCCCAGGATCTCGCGCATGGCCTGTAACGACGCCAACAAGCGATGCGGCGATTCAAACGCCACCACGGTGCGACCCTCCTGCCGCAACTGCGCGAGGCGTGTGGCTCGCTGTCCTGCTTTCGCTGGTAAAAAACCCACGAAGGTGAATTGATCCGTCGGTAGTCCGGAGAGCACGAGCGCGCCCAGCACCGCCGAGGGACCAGGAATCCATTCGATCGGGATCCCCGCTGCAATCGCCGCGCGGATCAGCCGATAGCCCGGATCCGAGATCGCCGGCGTGCCTGCGTCGGAGACCAGCGCAATGGACGACCCGGCTTGCAACCGTTGGACCAGCTCGACGGCTCGCGCGCGCTCGTTGTGCTCGTGATAGCTGACGAGGGGCTTATGAATCTGATGTCGCGCAAGGAGCGGCTGGGTGTGACGCGTGTCTTCGCACGCGATGAGATCGGCCTGCTGCAACGTCTCGATGGCACGGCTCGAGAGATCCTGCAGATGGCCAATCGGTGTCGCCACCAGCATCAAACGACCTCCCGTGTTCCTCAAGTCCTGCTGGCTACTCAGCGGGTGTTTCCTCGTCCTCCTCAAACGCCGCGTCCTCCTCCGCTGGTTCGAATTCCTCCTCGATGGCCGGGAGTGGGCCGAGTGGAGCTGTGCCCAGCGTGTGCTGGAAATTGCGCAGGCCCGTGACCACCAATATCACCAGCACGACGGTCCACGCACAGCCGAGCACGATGCCCGTGATGGCCAAGCCGCGTCCACGGAGCTGGCCCCCTGCCTGCGCAATCTCAACGAGCGCGACGACTCCCAACACGACGGCCGCTGCCCACGCCGGGGGAAAGAAGAACAGCAGCGCACAGGTGAGACTGGCTACGGCTAACAACGACCGCTTAGTCATCGGGTTCCCTCCTTCGGTTATTCGACGGTGACACTCTTCGCGAGGTTCGGCGGTTGGTCAATATCACAGTGATTCAGTCGCGCGATGTGGTATGCCAACAACTGTAACGGAATCGCCGCCAGCAACGGCGAGAACACCTCTTCCGTCTTGGGAATGGGCAGCACGTGACGGGCCAGGCTCCGCAGCTGCTGGTCACCCGATGAGGCGATGGCGATGACATCGCCATGACGGGCGCGCATCTCCTCGATGTTGGAACGCATTTTATCGTAGATCGACGATTCGGGGGCGATGCAGACAACCGGCCAGCCCTTGCGAATTAAGGAGATCGGGCCGTGCTTCATCTCGCCGGCGGCGTAGCCTTCGGCGTGGATCAGGGGGCAGATCTCTTTGAGTTTGAGCGCCCCTTCGAGGGCCGCGGGAAAATTGTAGCGGCGCCCAAGGTAGTAAAAGTTGCGTTGTTTCGCGTAGACGCGAGCGCAGCGTTGCAGCGCTGGTTCAAGTCGCAGCGCTTCTCGGACGAGGCGCGGCAACTCCCCGAGGCGCGTCAGCAACCGTTTCCATGTGTCGCCGCCCAAGGTCCTGCGCTGCTTGGCTAGCGCCAGGGTGAGCAGGTAGAGGACGGCGAGTTGTGCGGTGTAGGCTTTCGTCGAGGCGACAGCGATTTCTGGGCCTGCGTGCGTGTAGAGCACGGCATCGGATTCGCGCGCAATCGAGGAGCCCATGACGTTACAGATGGATAAGACTTGTGCACCGTGTTCGTGGGCCAGACGCACGCCAGCGAGCGTGTCGGCCGTTTCGCCCGACTGCGTGATGGCCAACACGATCGTGTGCTGATCCAGGCGCGGGCCGCGATACCGAAACTCACTGGCCAACTCCACATCCACGGACAGCTGCGCGTACTCCTCGAGCATGTACTCCCCGACGAGCCCGGCGTGGTAGGCGGTGCCACAACTGATGATGACGAGTTGGGTCTCGTCGTTCACGTGGCGCTCGAGGAACGCGCGCGTTCGCTGATCGAACTGGATCTCCTCGCGGTCGAGGAGCAGCCGATTCGCCAGTGTATCCGCAATCGCCTGCGGCTGCTCGTGAATTTCCTTGAGCATGAAATGGGCGTAGCCTTGCTTTTGTGCCGCCGCAACGTTCCACCGCACGTGCGTGCTGGGCCGTCGCACCTGGGCTCCATCCAACGTCGTCAACTGATAGTCCCTGGCCGTGAGCACTGCGAGTTCCCGATCGTGCACGTACACGACGCGACGCGTATGACCGAGGAGCGCTGGGACATCGCTGGCAACGAAGTGCTCGCCATCGCCTACGCCAACCACCAAGGGACTGCCGCAGCGTGCCACGATGAGTTGGTGCGGGGTGGCTTGCGCGACCAGACCGAGGGCGTAGCTACCCTCCACGGCTTGCAGGGCTTGGCGCACCGCCTCGATGAGGGGGAGTTGCTTCGCGTGCTCTTCGATGAGGTGGGCAAGCACTTCGGTGTCGGTCTGCGAACGAAACTGATGCCCCAGTCGTTGGAGGTGTGCCTTGAGCGCGGCGTAATTCTCGACGATGCCATTGTGCACGACGGCAATCCCGCCGGAGCAATCCACGTGCGGATGGGCGTTGCGCTCCGAGGGCTCGCCGTGCGTGGCCCAGCGCGTGTGGCCGATACCGATGGTGCCAGCAAGCGTGGTGCCTTTCAGCTCGTCTAGCAACTCTTTCAGTTTCCCTGGCCGCCGCCTGACCATGAGGGTGTTGCCGTTGAGGAGGGCAACCCCTGCTGAGTCATACCCACGGTATTCCAGGCGCGAGAGGGCGTCCAGCAGCATGGGGAGCGCTGGATGTTTGCCGACGTAGCCGACGATACCGCACATGCCTTACCGCCTCCGATAGATGATGCGACCACCCACAATCGTTTGCTGGACACGCAAGCGACGATCGAACACCACGAGATCGGCATCTTTACCGACGGTGAGCGAGCCTTTGCGCTGCGCGAGGCCCAGTACGCGTGCCGGATTCAAGCTCGCGGTCCGCACCGCCGCTGGTAGTGTCGCATCGGTAAACTGCCGCAGATGCTTCACCGCTGCGATCATCGTCAGTCGCGTGCCAGCCAGTTTGCCGCGGAACTGCCCCCGCCGTAGTCCAAACGACGGATCGTCGCTCACCGCGAGCGCGCGCGTCGAATCCGTCACCAACACCAGCCGCTCGGGACCAAGCAAGCGATAGAGCAGCTTCACCGTCGTGGGATGGAGATGTTTGCCATCCACTAAGAGCATCACCATCACCCGCGGATCCTCCAAACAGGCACCGATCGTGCCGGGGCGTCGCTGATGCGGAGATCCCATTTTATTCCACAGATGGGTCGCACAGTGAACACCCGCTGCGATGCCGCGTTTGGCTGCGTCGTACGAGGCGGCGGTGTGGCCATACGAGACGGCAACGCCTCGACGGCTCCAAAAGCGAATCGCCGCTGTCGCGCCTGGCATCTCCGGCGCGAGGGTGACGAGGCGAATCCGTCGCTGACTGACGTCCCACAGACGAGTGCATTCGCGAATGGTGGGCCAGCGAATCCCTGCGAGGCTGAGGGCTCCAGCTTGTCGTGGGTTGACCCACTGGCCTTCGAGATGAAAGCCCAGCAGCTGTGCCCCGCGCAGCCTTGTCAAGGCGCTCCACCCCGCCAACCGCTGCTGCAATCTCTGCGGCGCGAGTGGTCCGATTGTGGCGACAAACGCTGTCGTGCCGCCGCGAGGCTCTCGTCGCGTCAGCCGCTCAGGTTCCCCCCACAGGTGCAAATCAATGAACCCTGGCGCAATGTAGTACCGGCCTCCCGTGCGCCGACGGTGCACCGCGATGATTCGTCCGTGGTGAAGCTGCACCTCGCCGTTGATAATCCGCGTGGGCAAAATCAGCTTACCCCGGAGCCTCATCACAGCAAATAACCAAGTACCACATTCCCACCACCAAACAAGCTCCCACTGTTCATCCCTAAACTCCCCACGGCTGTCTGGTGATTGGTGCTCGGTGCGTGGGGGTTATTTGGCGCTTGGGATTTGGTCATGGGTGTTTGTCTCTGTAACAGACGACCCCGAAAACTCCCCTCCGGGTTCAAATCCCTGCTCACGCAAGGAAAAACGACCCCGACGGGATTTGAACCCGTGCCGAGGGCTCGAAAGGCCCTTGTCCTAGACCAGGCTAGACGACGGGGTCTCATGTCGCTTCCCCCCACTACCTGTTGGGCGATCCGCAGGGCAGCGTGCGCTTATGTTTCTGTTTTCTCCTCGGACGGCCCAGGGGCTGGTGCTGGTTCTTCCTCTTCGACCGGGACGCGGGCGATCGAGATCACGCGATCTTTGCCTTTGAGCGCCATGATGCGCACCCCTTGCGCGATGCGGCCGGTCTCGCGGATATCCTTGACCGGGCAGCGCACCGTCATCCCCTCTTGCGTGACCAGCATCAGCTCATCGTGGTCGGTCACCGCCTTGGCTCCGATGACCGGACCGTTCTTCTCCGTCACCTTGATGTTGGTCACCCCTTGGCCACCGCGGTGCTGACCGCGGTACGCATCGAACTCGCTGCGTTTCCCGTAGCCGAGCGCGGTGACGGTCAAGAGCGTCGTCTTCGGCCGCACGATTTCCATCGTCATGACACGATCCTTGCCGGTCAAGGTGATCCCCTTGACCCCACGGCCAGAGCGCCCCACCTCGCGCACCTGTTTGACGGGAAAGCGAATGGCCTTGCCGTGATGCGTGACAAGGACGAGTTCGTCGTCTTCCTGAGCCGACTCGACGGTGATGAGTTCGTCGCCGGTATCCAGGGTGATCGCGATGATGCCGGCCTTGCGTGGATTGGCGTAGGCCTCGAGTTTGGTCCGCTTGATGACGCCGTGCCGTGTTGCCATGATCAACGCGAGCTTGGGATCGAACTCCTTGACCGCGACGAAGGTGGAGAGCCGTTCCTGTTGACTGAGGCTGAGGAGATTGACGATCGCCTTGCCCTTGGCCTGCCGACTCGCTTGCGGAATTTCGTGGACTTTGAGCCAGTAGACTTTCCCCGTCGTCGTAAAGAAGAGCAGGTAGTCATGCGTGGAGGCGATGAAGAGGTGCTCCACAAAATCTTCCTCGCGGGTTTCCATCGCCGTGACGCCGATGCCGCCGCGGCGCTGCTTGCGGTAGGCCGAGACCGGCAACCGCTTGCTGTAGCCCGCATGGCTGATGGTCATGACCACGTCTTCCTCAGCGATGAGGTCCTCAACGTCAATCTCCTCCACTTCAGCGACGATCTCAGTGCGTCGGTCGTCGCCGTAGCGCTCTTTGAGTTGCCCCAGCTCCTCGCGCACGACCCCCATCAGTTTCGTGGGGCTCGCCAAGATGGTCTCGAAGCGCTCAATGTCTTTGATGAGCTGCAGATACTCCGCATCAATCTTCTCGCGCTCGAGGGCTGTCAGGCGCTGGAGCTGCAACTCCAGGATCGCCTGCGCCTGGCGCTCGCTAAACTCGAATTGCTTGACCAGGCCTTCCTTGGCCTCTGCGGGCGATTTCGAGGACCGGATGAGTTTGATAATGGCATCGAGATGTTTGATCGCGAGTTTATAGCCCTCGAGAATATGGGCGCGCTCTTGGGCTTTCGTCAACTCATACTGCGTGCGTCGTCGGATCACCACCCGCCGATGCTCCACGAACACCTCCAGGAGCTCCTTCAGTGTGCACACGCGCGGCCGTCCGTGGACGAGCGCGAGCAGGATCACCCCAAAGGTCGTTTCAAGCTGGGTGTGTTTGTAGAGCTGGTTGAGGACAATTTGAGCGATCGCATCGCGCTTGAGCTCGACGACCACGCGCAAGCCATCTTTGTCCGATTCATCGCGGATGTCGGCAATCCCCTCGATTTTTTTGTCGCGGACCAGGTCGGCGATCGTCGTGAGGAGTGTCGCTTTGTTGACTTGGTAGGGTAGTTCCGAGACGATGACGCACTCCTTGGCGCCCTTGCGCTCTTCGACGTGGGCCTTGGCGCGCACTTTGAGCGAACCGCGTCCCGTCGTGTAGGCATCGCGAATGCCGGCGCGGCCACAGATGATGCCACCCGTCGGAAAATCAGGGCCTTTGATGGTCTTCATGAGCTCTTTCACGTCGGTCTCAGGGCTCTCGATGAGCTTCGTGAGTCCATCAATGATCTCCCGGAGATTGTGGGGCGGGATATTCGTCGCCATCCCGACGGCGATGCCGCTGGAGCCATTGATGAGGAGTTGTGGGATCGCCGCCGGTAGCAGACGTGGCTCTTGCAGTGATTCATCAAAATTGGGGCCAAAATCCACCGTGTCTTTTTCGAGATCCGCGAGCAGCTCTTCCGCGAGCCGATCGAGTCGCGCTTCGGTATACCTCATCGCAGCCGGGCTATCCCCGTCAATAGAGTTGTGCACAAACACTCCAGCATCGAGAAGAAAATTGTGGTGATCGTCTACTGTGATGTCGTAGACATCTTCGTGCTGTGGTAGTGGCCTCACCTGCACGACACGGTGGTTGTACACGGGAATGCTCTCACGAACTCCTCCCGCGATTTGCTGCGATTCATCAAAATACGTGCGCGCTTTTTCGTATCGTGGCACCCAATGTTTACGATGCGCGTCGAATTGTCCCGGCGCAATGACGTCGACGCCTAGTTGCGCCTTCAGGCGATTCACGTAGGTTATCATCTTCTGATGCATGACACCCCAGCGGTAACTCGGCTGACGCCATTTGACGCGGAGCGCCCTGGCTGCCTGTTGTGTCATTCGCCGCATCATGACGGGATTCGCCTGGAGTCTCTGGCGGTTACTGTGGTTCACCGCGGCCTTCTGTCGAGCGCGGAACTGTGGTTGCTGCCACTGCGCGGTGATTTTCTTGCGGTGGAGTTCGACGGTTTCCTGGCGCGCCCATAGGATCTCAGCCATTCTGCGATGATGTCCCGGCGCGTATTTTTGTCTATACACGGGACTGTTCCAGACCGCCTTCGCGCGTTGTGAAATCAGCCGTCGCATTGCAGGCTGTCGCATCGCAGCGCGTAGCGCTTGGACAATGCGGACTCGCTCGGCCGGCCGAGCCCACATGGCGCGACTCTTCTGAGAGATGGCCTGCGCTAC
>CAZWYX010000005.1:0-12601 GCA_964638485.1 uncultured Planctomycetales bacterium
CCGAAACGCGCCTGCCTGCCGGCAGGCAGGGGCGGGGGTGGTGCGGATGTACTGGGAGATTGGGGAGTTACCAAACATCTATTGAAAATACCATAATTGTTTGGTAACATTATCCTGCCATGGCTCGTGTCATTCAGAGCGTCCTCAAGGAAGAACTCACCAATTCCCGGCGGATGGTGCGGCGCTATGCCGAGCAGCTACGGCGGCTAGGGAAGGGCAGTCTTGTCCTGAAGCGGATTCGTGGGCATCAGTACTACTACCTGGCCATGCGTGAGGGGGCGCGGGTGCGGTTTCGGTATCTCGGCAAGCTCTCGGCGCCACAGCATCAGGCGTGGGCCGTGCGCCACCGGCAGCGCGGGCAGTACCGGCGATTGCTGCGCGAGGCCCGACAACAGATCCGCTTCCTGGAGCGCTCCCTGCGTGGCTGATCAGCGCCATCTCTGTCGCACCGTGCTGGAACGGCTGGCGAAAGCGGGCGTCTTGGATGACCTCCTTGTCATCGGCAGTTGGTGCCTGGAGGGCTACCGCGGCTATTTTGAACGCACGTCGCCACTGACAACATTGCGCACCCGCGATATTGATTTCTTAGTGCCCCGACCCCGTCGTCCCCGTCACACGGCTGATGTGCCGGCTCTGTTGGAAGACTTGGGATTCGTGCGCGATGTCCAGCGAGCCGGCTATATCCGGCTCGTGCATCCGGACTTGATTGTGGAATTCCTGGTGCCCGAGCACGGCCGAGGCACCGACAAACCCGTCCCGCTGCCGCAGCTCCACCTCAACGCCCAAGCTCTGCGCTTCTTGGACGTGCTCACCGAGCAGACGATCACCGCCACTGTGGAGGGCGTCCAAGTGCGCATGCCGCATCCGGCCGCGTTTGCCCTGCACAAATTGCTCATGGCGCCCAGGCGGCAAGGGAAGACGGACAAGCGAGCCAAAGACATCGAGGCCGCATTCGCGGTATTGACGGCGCTCAAGGAGCACGGTGAAGATCAAGCTGTCAAGGACGCATACGACTCGCTGCCACCGCGCTGGCAAGCACATCTTCGCCGGGCGTTGAGTGAACGGCCCGGGATGCTGGAGTGGGTGATGCCGTGAGTGCACCGAGTCGCACCTACCAATCGCTGCTCAACGACATTGCCGCGCTGTACACCGCGACGCGGGCGGGGGTGGTGCGGATGTATTGGGAGATCGGCAAGCGGATTGTTGAGGTGGAGCAAGCCGGGGCGGATCGATCGGTGTACGGCGGGCGGCTCATCGTGCGGCTCTCGGCTGACCTGACGAAACGTTTTGGCGCGGGGTTTTCCAAGAGCAACTTGCACCGGATGCGCGGATTGTACCTGCAACGTCAGATTGTCCCGCCGGCGGGACAATTGAGCTGGTCGCATCAAGTGGAGCTGTTGAGCCTGCCGGCGAACGTGCGGCAACGGCTGGCTGCGCGAGCGAGCGGCCAGGAGTTGACGCGCAACGAACTACGGGAGCTCGTCTACAAGGAGCGGGCGCGATTGGAGCCGTCGGACGATGAGGGGGCAGCGACGCCGGCGCGACCAGCAACTCCGCCAACGCTGCTCACCCCGAAACGCGGCGCGCTGGGCCTCTTCCGCATCAAGGATATCGGCGACACGCGCTACGTGGATTTAGGATTTGAATCGTATCGCGAGCTCACCGAGACCGAGGTGCGGCGGCTGCACGCGGGCGACCTCGTGCGGTACAGCAGCGGAACATTGCAACGCGCGCCGGAAGCCGCGCCCGCTGACTTGTACGCCTACGAAGCGCAAGTGCTGCGCGTGGTGGATGGTGATACGCTCTGGATGCTCATCCACCTCACCGGAAACGACCGGCGGCGGGAGAAGCTGCGACTACGCGGGGTGGATTGCCCAGAGATGGGAACCGCGGCAGGGGAGGCGGCCAAACGCTACGTCCAAACGCAGGCGCGCGAGGCCAAGCGCATCCTCGTGACGACCACCAAGCCGGACAAATGGGACCGGTACCTCTCCGACGTCTTCCTGACAACGACCCACGGTGACGATGTGTTCCTCAACAATCGGCTCTTGGAAACCGGCCACGCCCGGCGCTATGACACGGTTGCGCCGGAAGATTGGGAGGAGTGATGGGGTTTCGCTGCGGGATTGTGGGGCTGGCGAACGTCGGCAAATCTACGCTCTTCAATGCGCTGACCCACGCCAGCGTCCCAGCGGAAAACTACCCCTTCTGCACGATTGAGCCCAACGTGGGCGTCGTCGCGGTGCCGGATCCGCGTCTGGCGCGTCTCACCGAATTAGTCCCGAAACCGAACATGGTGCAGACCACCATTGAGTTCGTGGACATTGCCGGCCTCGTCAAAGGCGCGAGCCAGGGCGAGGGCTTGGGCAATCAATTTTTAAGCCACATCGCGGAGGTGGATGCCATCGCCCACATCGTGCGCTGTTTTGACAGTCCCAACGTCGCTCACGTGAGCGGCTCGGTGGATCCCCAGCGCGATGTGGAGATCGTCAACACGGAGCTGCTCCTGCGCGATCTCGACATCGTCAGCACCCTCGCCAAGCGGCTCGAGAAAACGGTGCGCTCCAATCCCACGGATAAAACGCTCGGGGTCCAGTTGGCAGCGGCCAAGCAGCTCCAGGATGCGTTGAATGCAGGGCGCCCGGCCCGCGCGGTCCTGTCGAAGCTGTCCGAGGAAGAAACCAAAGCCGCGCGTCAACTGCACCTCATCACGAGTAAACCCGTTTTCTATGTTGCCAACGTTGATGAGGACGAAGTGCATCGCACCGAGCATCCCCTCGTGCGCGTGGTCGAAGCCATTGCCACGACAGCAGGCGCGCCGCTCGTCACACTCTGTGCCGCGATGGACGCCGAGATTGCGAAACTGCCGCCGAGCGATCAAGGAGAATTCTTGCAAGCGTTGGGCTACGAGGAACCAGGGCTCCACCGCGTCATCCGCGCCGGCTACCACCTCCTCAATCTGGTCACCTTTTTTACGCTGGGCAACGAGGAAAACCGGGCCTGGACGGTCGCGCAAGGCACGACGGCGCCCCACGCCGCCGGCAAGATCCACTCCGATTTTGAGCGGGGTTTTATCCGGGCGGAGGTCATCAGCTTCGAGGAGTTCGTGGCGATGGGGAGCGAAGCCCACGCGCGCGCGAAAGGGAAACTCCGCATCGAGGGCAAAGACTACGTCGTCCGCGACGGTGACGTCATTCGCTTCCTCTTTCACGTCGCCTCATGACGCTCATCCAGTGTGCAGAGGTCCACAAATCTTTTGGGGCGGTGCGCGCCCTCAACGACTTCTCGTTGGCCATGCAGGCAGGAGAGTTTGTGGGGTTGCTCGGTCCCAACGGCGCTGGCAAGACCACGGCGATTCATCTCTTGCTCGGTCTGCTGACACCGGACGCGGGGGACGTGCGCGTGTTCGGCCTCTCGCCGGTGCGCCAGCGCACGCAGGTGGTGCGTCGCCTCAACTTTGCGTCCGCCTACACGACGCTACCCTCCAACTTGACCGTCAGGGAAAACTTACGGATCTTTGCGCGGCTGTATGGCGTGCGTGAGGTGGAACGGAAAATCGCCACGGTCCTGGAGCTCTTCGACTTGGGGACGTTGCGTCAGACGGTCGCGGGACGGCTCTCATCGGGCGAACAGATGCGGCTGAGTTTAGCCAAGAGTCTGCTCAACGATCCTGAGCTCCTCTTGTTGGATGAACCGACGCTGAGCCTGGATCCCTACCGCGCGGAGACTGTGCGCCAGCTCCTCACGCGCATTCACCAGGAACGGCGCCTCAGCATCCTCTACACCTCCCACAACATGCGCGAAGTCGAGGCGCTGTGCCACCGCATCTGTTTCCTGCATCGAGGACGACTCATCGCTGACGGGTCGTCCGAGGACATCAAGCGCCAGTTCAACGCGGACACCCTGGATGAGGTGTTCATTCGCGTCGCCCAGAGCGGCGAGCTCGTCACGCAAGAGGAGCCGCGCCATGCGTGAGAGTTGGCAGCGGCTCTACGCCATGTTCTGTCGGTACGTGTACCTGCAGCGACGGAGTCTGCCACGCATCCTGGGTGTGGTGTTCTGGCCGGTCATGGAACTCCTCGTCTGGGGCTACGTGACACGGTACCTCCAGCAGGTGGCGGTACCGCTGGCGCCGCTCATCACCTTCCTCATCGGGGCGATGATCTGCTGGGATTTGCTCTATCGCTCCCAGCAGGCGGTGAGCCTGGGCGTGATGGAGGACGTCTGGACGCGCAACCTCATCAACACGCTGATCACGCCGCTGCGCCTGTGGGAATGGATGGCCGCGACATTTCTCTACGGCCTCCTCCGTGGGCTCATCATCACGGTGTTGCTCGCCACGCTCGCCTCTGCCCTCTATGCGTTTCACCTGTGGTCCCTGGGATGGGCGTTGGGCTTGTTTGCGTTGGAGTTGTTGCTCTTTGGGTGGGCCCTGGGGTTGATGACGGCAGGCCTGCTGTTCCGCTACGGCTATGCGGCGGAGGCCCTCATTTGGGGTATTCCCTTCCTCATTCAACCGTTTTCCGCCGTGTTCTATCCCGTGACGGTGCTGCCCCCGTGGGCGCGGGCGGTGGCGCAGGTACTCCCCAGCACCTATGCGTTTGAAGGGATGCGTCACGTGATTCACCAGCACACGCTCGACCTCGAGCTGTTCTGGCGAGCCATGGGACTGAATGGCCTCTTCTTGCTGGTGGCGGTCCTTGTGTTTCGCGCGCTGTTTCTCTCGTCGCGCGCCTCCGGCCGGTTGGTGCGCCTCGGCATTGAATGAACGAAAGTTCGCCCACCGCGTGCGTGGTATGTTACAATTAACGTGTCAGGAACAGGCAGAGTAAACTCCCATCATGAAGCGTCGTCCCACGAAGAAACGTGCGAAATGGTTGCTGGGCTTAGGCCTGGATGATCCGCAGGGCCATCTGCGACTGACCCGTGGGCCGGATTTTCGCCTGTACGGTGGCTCCAAGCCCACGCATGAGAAGCTGCAGGAACTCACCCTCAAATCGCGTGAGCGACTGAAGCGCACGGGCCAGACGTTCGCGACGGCGTCCGAGCACCACATTCGTGCAACACTCGATGAGGTCGCGGACAAGCTCGGCCTGCAACCGCTGCGCGAAAAACTCACCCCAGAGAAACCACAGCAAGAACCCTCGGAGCCCGCGTGAGAGCGGCTCGACAGGGACACACACATTAAGGAGGAACAACCGATGTCCAGCACGTGGTCTGAGGTCGTGGTGGTCGTGTTGATGAGTCTCCTCCTCGGGCCCCTCGCGGTCCAGGGCGCTGAGGAGGCCACCGGAGAGCCGATGGAGCGCGAACCTGCGGGCGCGGTGCCGTCGTCGGAGCCCTCAGCCGAGCAGGTCGGCCACGCGATCCGCGCCTACATTGACGAGGTCCAGATGGACGAGGGGGACTTTACGATGGACGATGAGGTCACCGGTGAACTGCGCACGCTGGAGCTCGTCCAGGTGCATGAGCACGCGGCCGCGACGGCTCATGGCTACACCATGTGCACCGACATGCGAGACGTGGTGAATGGCGACGTGGTGGATGTGGATTTCGACGTGGAGTGGGAAGGCGGCGAGCCATTTGTCATTGATGCCAGGATTCATAAAGTCAACGGGCGCGAACACTCCGCCGCCGAGACCGAGGAGCCGCCGCTTCCGCTGGCAGACTAACTCCCAGCGCACGCGCCGTGGCTGGTGGCGATGACCGCGATCGAGCAGTGGTGTGTGGCCCATGGGTGGCCCGCCCCCTGGGTGGTCGTGCTGGTCGCGATGTTGCCGGTGGCCGAGTTGCGCGGTGCCATTCCGCTGGCGCTGTGGGGATTTCGGCTGGATCCGTGGGCCAGTCTGGGCTGGGCCCTGCTGGGGAATCTCCTCATTGTGCCGCCGGTGGTGTTTTTCTTGGAACCGCTGTACCAGTGGCTCCGGCGTTTTCGCATCGGCCGGCGCTTCACCGAGTGGTGTGAACGCCACGCGCGGCGTCGCGCCGCCATCGTGGAACGGCTGGAACTCGTGGGCCTGGCCCTCTTCGTGGCGGTGCCGCTCCCAGGCACGGGCGCATGGACCGGCGCGTTGGTCGCGAGCCTCTGTCGCTTCCAGCGGTGGCGGGCGTGCGGGGCGATTGCCGCAGGTGTCGTGGTGGCGGGTCTCGTGGTCTTGGCCGGGGCCGTCGGGGTGGAGCAGCTGGTCCATCGGCTCCGATGAGCGGAGGTCACGGTGGCCCCGCCAGCTTCGCGTTGCGAAGCACAGCGGCGGGGTGCAATTCGCGCAGCAAGTTACGTTCACTGACGTTCCGTACCTTGCGCGCTCATGGCAGGAGGGACACATGAAACGCAACCGGCTGGTGCAGGCGACGATTGCGGCGTTTCTCGTCTTGGCGGCGGGCGATTTTCTCATGCATGGCCAATGGCTCCGCGCGTTTTACGACGCGCATGCGGACTGGTGGCGTCCAGCGAGTGAGATGGCCTCCAGACGTCATCTCGTGTTCCTCAGCGAAGCGCTACTCGCGGCGCTGCTGGCCTACATCTATCCCAAAGGCCATGAGTCACGGGGTGCCACGATCGAGCAGGGCCTGCGGTTTGGCGTCCTCATGGGACTCCTGCTGTACCTCCCTGCGCTCCTCATGAAGCACGTGGTCTATCCGTATCCGACGGAACTCCTCGTCAAGTGGTTCGTGGGTGGCATGGCCCAAGTGACCGCAGCCGGCGTGGCCATTAGCTGGGTCTACGGCCGGACACGATGACGCCATTCCTCACCATCGTCGCGTGGTGGGTGGTGGTCGGGCTGCCCGTGGTGATGGGGTGGCGGATCATCACGCTGGTGCGCACGACAGGCAAGCCACCGCTGTTTTACGTGGGGAGTTGGCTGATCATCGTGGGCGTGTTGATGTGGGTGCCGTTTTGCCTCCTGAAGCGCCTCCTGGGCTTGGATGTGCCGGTGTGGCCGTTTCTGACGCTGCATCTCCTTGGGGTCATCCCTGGGGCCTACCTGAAACGGCAGGCGCGGACACAGCACGCTGGTCATGCGTAAGGTGCTGCTCGGTCTCCTCCTCGTTGGTGTGTTACTCTGTGGCGGCGTCATCGTCATCTTCCTCACCGTGGATGTGAATCAGTTTCGGCCGCTCCTCCTCACGAAACTACAGGACGCGACCGGTCGCCGTGTCGAACTCCAGTCCCTCCATCGCTCCTGGACTGGCGGGTTGGGTATCGAAATGCACGAGCTCACCATCTACGACGATCCGCACTTTGGCGAGGAGCCACTCGTCTCGATTGCCCAAGCGAGCGCACGGTTGCGGTTAGCGCCACTGCTGCAACGACGCGTCGAGCTGGCGAGCATTACGATTGAGCGGCCCACGATTCGCCTCATCACAGATGCCACCGGACAACTCAATGTGCCGCGCCTCGGCGCGGGACGCCTACCGTCGGCCACGACGCCGTCTCAGGCGAACGTGGCCCTGCCGTTGTTTGTCACCTCCGTCACCATCAAAGACGCCGCGCTCTTGTATCGCGATCTGGCCGTGACGCCGCCGCTCACGGTGGACCTCCGGCATGCCGACCTCCGCGCCTCGAACCTGGCCCTGGTGCGCGGGGTGCCGCAGGCCACCCTCGAGATACGCAACGCCACGCTGGCATCCTCCGCCGTGACCCACCCGCTCGAAGGCATCGCCGCCGACCTGACGGCCACACCCACGCAGTTGGATCTCCAGCAGCTCACGGCCCTGCTGGGCCACGGTTCCCTGGAAGCGAGCGGCACGGTTCGCGAGTATCGCACACAGCCCGCCATCACCGGGCGCGTGGCCCTGAAGCGGGTCGCGGTGCAAGAGATCTCACCGCCGTCGGTCGCGCGCGCGGAGCAGCATGTGGAAGGCGACCTCTCGGGCGAGGCGACGGTCCAAGGCACGGGTCAGACCTGGCCGATGCTGCAACGCTCGTTGCGAGGAGCAGCCCACTTCACCCTCGACGACGGGACACTGAAGAACGTCAACCTGCTGCGTGAGGCATTCCTCAAACTCTCGATGTTGCCCGGGTTGGTGGAGCGCTTGCGAGCCAAACTGCCTGAGCGGCATCGGCAGCTCTTGGAGCAGCCGGACACGCACATCCGCACCTTGCGCGTGCAGGCGCGCATCGGCGACGGCGCCATCCACGTTGAGCCGCTGGAACTCGTCACCGACTTGGGCACCCTGCACGGCCAGGGGATGGTCGGATTCGATGGGCAGCTCCAACTCAGCGGCATGCTCGTGGTGCCGCCGGACCTCTCCACGACGATGATCAGCGCGGTCAACGAACTCCAGGCCCTCACCGAGGCCTCCGGTGCCATTACGTTTCCCCTTGTGGTCAGTGGGCAGGTACCCCAACGAGTCGTGGTCCGCCCGGATCTGGAGTACATCGCCAAGCGGATCGTCCTCACCAAGGGCCAAGCCATCATCAGCGAGCTCCTCCAGAAGTCACTCGGATCGCCAGCGACGGATGGAACGACTCCCTCGGGAGAGCCTGTGACTCCTGAGGAGGCGATCGGAGAGCTCTTGCGAGGGGTGTTTGACCAATGAACGGGACCCTCTTGACCCGCGCAGGATTGGCCAAGCTCAAGGCAGCGCTGGAAGCCCTCAAGCGCCAGAAGCGCGAGCTCTCGCAGGAAGTCGGACGCGCCCGCGAACTCGGCGATCTGCGCGAGAACGCTGAGTACCACGCGGCAAAGGAGCGCCTCAGTCAGGTCATGGGCAAGATCGGCCAGCTTGAAACGACGCTCGTGTCGGTGCGTCTGGTGGATGACTTGGAGTTACCGACGGATGCAGTGCGGATCGGCATGCAAGTGATCGTGAGCGATCTGGCGCTCGGGATGGAGGAAACCTACGTGCTCGTGGGGCCCGATGAAGCCGACCCATCACAAGGCAAAATTTCCCTGGCCTCTCCGCTGGCCCAAGGACTCCTCGGCCATCGTCGGGGCGAGACGGTCACCGTGCAACTGCCGAAAGGGACGGCCCAGTTCAAGATCGTGTCCATCGAGCGCGCCCTCTGATGCCTTCTGTCGGGCAGAAACTCTGGCGCAAACTCTCCCGCGCGCTCTTGACGCATGATCCGGCCTACGAGGATACCTTTACCAATCTGCAGGGCAAATTCTTCGCGCCCTTGTACCTCGAGCGGATTCAGTCGTATCTAACACGGCAGGCGGAAGGACGTCCGCTGCGGATCCTGGATGCGGGGTGTCAGGTGGGGCGCTTGGCGATCCCGCTGGCTGAGGCGGGACATCAGGTCACCGCCGTGGATCCCTCGCGCTTTGCGTTGCGGGTGGGGGAGCGCTACGCGCGTCGTCGCGGGCTGCGGCTCACGTGGATTGCTGATGACATCGCCAGTTTGCCGCAACGCTACACCGCGGCGAGTTTCGACGTGGTGCTCTGTGCGGAGGTGTTGTACCTCAATCGCGATCACGAGACGCTGTTGCGCATTCTCCTGGACCTCCTCGCCCCAGGAGGTCTGGCCTGCATCTCGCATCGCCCCAAATTACACTACATTCGCGAGGCCCTGCAGCATCACGATTACGCGGCGGCGCGTTTTGTGCTGGAGCACCGCGAAGGCCCGTTTCGTGGGGATGGCTACTACAACTGGCAAACCGCCGACGAGCTCCGCCAATGCTACGCCCAGTTGCCGGTGCAGGTGTTGGGCATCCATCCGATTGCGGCCTTTCACGGGTTGGTGGATGTGCCCGCGTTGAGCGATGAAGAACGGCACCAACTGCTGGACTTGGAGCGCGCGGCCGAGTTGGCAGGGACGTTGGATTGTGCGCGGTATCTGTTGGTGGTGAGTCAGAAGCGGCCATAAGCAACCAGGAGTCACCGATGGTAGAACCGACCGAGTCCAAAGAAGATCGCTTTAAGCGCTTGGCCTCCAAGCGTGTCGCGGAAGCCCTCAAGCGGGTGAGCTTGATTGCCAAACTCGCGAATCGCAGCACCTACGCCTACACCGAGGAGCAGGTGCAGAAAATTCTGGCGTCGCTGCGTGAGGAGGTCAGTCGCGTCGAAGCCGCCTTTGCTCCGAAAGGCGGAGAGTCCAAGCAGTCATTCCAGCTCTAACGACACTCGTGTCACCAGTCACCCGCAGGAACCCTCAGCGTGCCGCGCGCTCCCGCGCGCCCGTACAACAGCGCCTGCGACGCTTGAGGCGCGAACGCGACGCCTGGCGCCGTCGGTTTCACGAACTCGCGGCTCGCTGTCGTGCCTACGAGCACTGTCGCGAGGAGTGCGGCCCGCGACGGCGGAGGCGCGCGTGATCTTTCTGACGCGTGGGGAACGCACGATCCTGCTGGGGCTGAGCCTCTGCGCCATTGTGGGCATCGGCCTCAACGCCTACCGCGCCGCTCACGACCGTGTGACCGTGACCGTCATGCGCAGGGAGGAACCGACCGCATGGGATGCCGCACTGGAGGCCTCCCGTCGCGTGGCGCTCAACGCGGCCACGGCCAGCGAGCTGGAGCGGTTACCAGGGATCGGCCCGACCTTGGCCGCGCGCATCATCGCCTACCGTCAGACGCATGGACCCTTCCAGTCGCTCGATGAGCTCCACAACGTGCAGGGCATTGGGCCGGTCACCCTCAGTCGCATCCGTCCGTATGTTGAGCTCTGACGCGCAGCGCCTGGGATGAAGACCTACACGATCACACGCCACGCGCGTACAACCTGCGCGCTCCCGCTCGAGGACGTACTCAACGACCAGCAGCGGGCCGCCGTGACGTGTGGCCACGGCCCGAAGCTCGTCATCGCCGGCGCGGGCAGTGGCAAGACGCGCACCATCACGTACCGTGTGGCCTATCTCCTGGCGCAGGGTGTGGCACCAGCGCACATCCTGCTGGCCACGTTTACCAACAAGGCGGCGCGGGAGATGCTCCGTCGCGTCGAGCACATCACGAGTCAGCCCACGGGGGAGTTGTGGGGTGGAACGTTTCACGCCCTCGGCAATCGTTTCTTACGCAAACACGCCCAGCGAATCGGCTACGCGTCGAACTATTCAATCCTCGACGAGGAAGATCAGCGCGATGTACTCAAAGTGTGTCTGTCAGAGCTGCAGCTCAAGGTGACCGAGGCGCGCTTCCCGCACCCGTCGGTGCTCCGCGAGGTCGTGAGTGCGACATTCAACACCCACCTGACGATTCCGCAGGTGCTGACCGACCGCTTTCCCCACTTCAGCCAGTGGGCGGAGGAGATCGAGCGCGTGGCGCAGCGCTACCAGGCGAAGAAGCGCGCAGCCAACGCGATGGATTACGACGATCTCCTGCGCTACTGGCATCAACTCTTGACTGAGCATCCGCCGCTCCTGCAGCAGTACGGCCGGCTCTTCCAGCACCTGCTCGTGGATGAGTACCAAGACACCAATCACCTGCAAGCCGAGATCGTCGAGCTCCTCGCCTCCCAGAATCGCCGCAACCTGATGGTCGTCGGGGACGACTGTCAGTCCATTTACCAATTTCGCGGCGCGCACTACGCCAACATTTTGGAATTTCCGCAGCGCAATCCCGAGACCGAAATTTTCCGTCTCGAAATGAATTACCGCAGTGTGCCGGGCATTCTCGCGTTGGCGAATGCCTGCATCGCGCACAACACCCAGCAACACCAGAAGACCCTCCGCGCCGTGCGCCCGGCAGGGGAGCGGCCGACGACGGTCGCCCTCAACGACATCTACCAGGAAGCGGCCTTCATCGCGGAGCGCATGTTGCAGTTGCGCGATGAGGGCGTTCCCCTGCCCGAGATGGCGGTGTTGTACCGCGCCCATGCCCACAGCACCGCGCTCCAAGCCGAGCTCATTCGCCGCAACATCCCCTACGACATCCGCAGCGGGCTGCGCTTCTTCGAGCAGGCCCACATCAAAGATGTCGTCGCCCATGTGAAGCTCCTGGTGAATCCACGGGATGAGGCAGCATGGCGACGCCTCCTCCTCATGATTCCCAAAGTCGGTAACGTGACCGCTGGCCGGGTCTGGGATCGCCTGCGACAATCAGACGATCCCCTCGCCACCGCGCTCCGCGATCAGACGTTAGCGTCCCTCGTACCAGCCTCGGCGCACACCGGCTGGCGACGATTTCGAGAGGACCTCCAACGCCTGCACCGGTTGGGCGATGCGACGCCACCTGCCGAGCTCGTCCAGGCGGTCTTGACGACGGCCTACGCCGAGCACCTCCGCACCCACTACGACAACGCTGCAGCGCGCCTCGAAGAAATCGAGAGCTTGGCCCAATTTGCGACGTCCTACACACGCCCGGACCGATTCCTGTCCGAGCTGGTCCTCCTCGGCGAACTCTACGGCCAGGAAGTGCGCGGCGCCCCGACCACCGATGAGGAACGCGTGGTCCTCAGCACCGTGCATCAAGCGAAGGGACTCGAGTGGCAGGTGGTCTTTCTCATGCGGTTGTCGGAAGGGAGTTTCCCCTCGCCGCAAGCGTTGCGCGATCCGTGGGGCGAGGAAGAGGAACGCCGCGTCTTCTACGTCGCCATCACCCGCGCCAAAGATGCGCTCTACCTCACGTATCCCGTGATGGAACTCCACAGCCACTCGACGACCGTGCTCCAGCCGTCGCGGTTTCTGCAGGAAGTGAGCGCCGAGCTCTACGACGAGGCC
>CAZWYX010000005.1:12701-34656 GCA_964638485.1 uncultured Planctomycetales bacterium
CTCGCGCCCCTGAGGCCCGTGCCACTCGTGTGGAGTAGCGGCCTGGCGCTCGTGGGAGTCGGCATGGCTGTCGTGGGACGACGTCGGCCGCGCCTCGCACAGTGGAGCCTCCTCCTCGCTGTGACGCTTGTTGGCATGGCACGCTGGACACTCGGCGAGCACCAGCCACCCCACCAACTCGCAACCTGGACGGCGGAGACACCACGCGTTGTACGTGTCCAGGGCATCGTGACCTCTGATCCGGTGGAGACGATGACGTCATTTGGCGAGCCGATGACGACTGCCCTGCTCGATGTGCAGGCGTTGCGCGACGACGGCACCTGGCAGCCCACCACCGGCCGTCTCCGCATCACGTGGATGCAGCCGACGCAGTCGCTCGCGTACGGCGATGCGTTGCTCATCGAGGGCGCGCTCACGCGGCCACGCACGCCAGGCAATCCCGGCACGTTCGACCTGGCAACGTCCTGGGCGCGTCAAGGGGTGCACGCACGGCTGCGCGTGCGGCCGCACGACGGCGTGGCCCTGTTGCGTCGCGGCCAGGGCCATGTGCTGCACGCGACGGCCTACCGCCTCCGACGGATGGCGCGGCAGTGTCTCCAGCGCGTGCTACCTCCTGAGCACGGGCAACTCCTCGCAGCGCTCCTCCTCGGGGATCGCACCGGGTTGTCGCCAGAGCTGGAAGAGGCCTTGGTCCTCACCGGCACGATGCACATCATGGCGATTAGTGGGTTTAACGTCGGGATTCTCGCCTGCGCCCTGTTGTGGCTGCTGCGGATGCTGTGGGTGCCTCGATGCTGGAGGCTCCTCCTGACGATGGCGTGCCTGGGACTCTTCATGTTGATGACGGAATCCCGCGCACCGGTGGTGCGCGCGACCGTCATGGCGTGGGTCGTCTTAGGTGGGATGCTGCTGCATCGCGAGAGCACCATCTACAACTCACTCGCCCTCGCAGCGCTCCTCCTCCTGGGCTGGAATCCGCGCCAACTGGGCGATGCCGGTTTTCAACTCTCCTTCGCGGCCGTCGTCGCGTTGGTCACGCTCACTCCACGCCTGACCAGCGCGTGCCAGTCTACGGCGTGTGGCCAGTGGCTGTTGCAGCGACGGTGGGGCGGCGCGTGTGCGCGGCTTGGGCTGGTCTCGTGCGCCGCGTGGCTGGGTGTGACCCCACTCGTCCTCCACCACTTTGGCGTGCTGACGCCCGTGGCTGTCCTCGCCAACATGGTGGTCGTGCCGCTCATGAGTGGTCTGTTGCTGCTGGGTGCCCTCCTCGTTGTGGTGACGAGTCTCTCGGCGCTCGTGGGCGCGTGGTGCGGCTGGCTCGTCAGTCACTGCGCCCACCTCGCACTGGTAACGGTGCACGCGTGGGCGCACGTGCCGTGGGGCGGATGGTACGTGGCACCACTCCCGTGGTGGGGCGTCATGCTCCTCTACGGCTGTGGGTGTCTGGTGTGGTTTCGACGGCAACTCAAACTCCCTGAGGCCCGCGTCGCGATGGTGTGGTTGCTCGTCGTCAACGTGTGGGTGTGGGGGCGCGCCTTGACGCCCCCCTCGCAGGAGTTGCGCATGACCGCCCTCGACGTGGGGCACGGCGATGCGATTCTGCTGGAGTTTCCTCAACGGGGACGGCTCCTCATTGACGGCGGGATGTCCGATCAGGGACGGTGGACGATTGCGCCATTCCTGCGCGCCCGCGGCATTCGACGGTTGGACGCCGTGGTGCTCACGCATCCTGACGGCGACCACGTGGGCGGATTGGCCACGGTGCTCCAGTCATTCGATGTGGGAGCGGTGGTGGAGAATGGGGACGAGAAATCCACGGCAGGCTTCCAGCGCTACCGCGCCCTCGTGGAGGCCAAACACATTCCGCGCCTCGTCGTCAACCGCGGAGACCGCCTCGTTGGATTTCCGGACGTGACGCTCGACGTCCTGCATCCCGGTCCGCGCGACCAGCTCCCTGCCAACGACCGCTCGCTCATCCTGCGCGTGCGACATGGAGCGCGGACATTTCTCCTCTGCGGCGACGCCGACGAAACCGGCCTTGCCGCGCTCCTGCGTGCGGACGCAGCGCTTCGCGCGGATGTGCTGAAAGTGCCCCACCACGGCAGCGACTTGGGGCGCATCACGCACCCGTTTATCACGCAGGTCGAACCCAGCATCGCGGTCATCTCCATGGTGGAGCACTCGGCGCAGGCGCTCCCGCATCCGACGGTGCTCAAGGCCCTCGACCGCTTCGGTGTCGAGTGTTACCTCACTGGCCGCGATGGGGCGACGACGATTCGCTCCGACGGGCGTGAACTCCGCGTGACCGCGTACCGCCACCCACCAGCCCCCGCCCAGGCCACACGTGTGGAGTAGTCTGCTGCTGTTCTGGGGAGCGCTGGGCGTGGGGTACGTGGCGCGGCGCCTGCACCTGGTGCCGCCATCCTTTGCGGCCCCGTGCATCCGATGGCTCGCATCGTTCGTGGCCCCGCCAGTGATCCTCTTCGCGATGTGGGTGGTGGACCTGAAGCACCTGGCACTGGTGAGCTTGCCCTTCGTGGGGTTGGCGGTGTCAGGCGCGAGCTTGCTCCCCGCGTGGTGGTTGGCCCGACGGTGGCAGTTGCCATCGTCGCAGCGCGGCAGTTGGTTGGTGTCGGCCTTCTTTTCGAACGTGGGATTCTTGGGGGCGTTGATCGCTTTCGTCGTGTGGGGCGAGGGGGCCTACGGCTTGTGCCAGTTATTTTTCCTCTTTTTTGGTCCGGCAGTCTACACGGTTGGCTACGGCTTAGCCGGCCGATACGCCCCGCGACCGGACACCGCGGCGCCGCGACGGGTGGAACTGTGGCGGTGGGCGCCGATGGTAGGGACGCTCGTGGGCCTGGCGCTCTCGTGGTGGGAGGTGCCACGGCCAGGATTTCTGACGACGGTGAACCGCGCGTTGATTCCGTGGATGACCGCGATCTATCTCTTTACGATTGGGACGATGGTGCACGTGAGTCGCGTGGGGCGCGACGTGCGGCCCGCGCTGTGGATGTGTGGGATTAAATTGCTCTACGCGCCGCTGGTGGGGGCGGGCCTGGCGTGGCTGCTCCACTACCACACGCTGCAGGAGGGGTTGGTGTTTCGCGTGGTCGTGTTGGAATCGGCGATGCCGCCGGCGCTGACCTCGCTCACCTTGACGACGCTCTTTGCGCTCGACCAGGACTTTGCCAACAGCCTCTGGATCGTCGGGGCCGTGCTGAGCATGGCCGTCGTGCCAGTGGTCTTGTGGCTGCTGTGAGCGCATTGACGGACGGCAAATGGCTATGCTAGAGTGGACGGTGCCATGCGGACGGTGGTGATCTGCCTCAGCCTTGCGTGCTTTTTCCTCAGTCAGGGAGGCCTCGCCTCAGCCGATTGGCTGTGGACGCCGAAGCTGGGGAAGTGGTTAAATCCCAAGAAAGCGGCGAAGGAGACGCCCACACTGCAGTTGGAGTTTGCGACGCGGTTCTGGAATGAGCAGAAGTACGAGCGGGCGCAGGCGGAGTTTGCGAAGCTGGTGCACGTGTTTCCGCAGGCGCCTGAGGCCCCTGAGGCGCAGTACTACGTGGGTCGCTGCGCGGAGGAGGCCGGCGACTACTACGCCGCGTTTCAAGCGTACCGGAAGGTCCTGCAAGTCTACCCCGCCTCGATGAAGACGGAGGAAATCTTGGAGCGGCAGTACCGCATCGGCAACCTCTTCTTCCAAGGCGAAAAACGCGAGTTGCTCGGCGCGAAAATTCTCTCGGGCATTGACACGGCCATCGAAATCTACCGGGCGATTGTCGAGGATGCGCCGTTCTCTGCGCAAGGGCCGCTGGCGCTCTACAAGCTCGGCATGGCGCACAAGATTCAAGGCGATCTGCAGGCGGCGACGGACGCGTTCCAGCGCCTCGTCGAAGAACATCCCCAGCATGCGTTGGTGGATGACGCCACGTTTCAAATCGCGGACTGCTCAGCGAAGACGAATCGCGCCGTGGCCTACGATCAGTCCTACGCGGATGAAGCCACACGCGAGTTTCAGCAGTTTGCGCAGGAACACCCCGACAGCCACCTCGTGCCGGAAGCCGAGGCCCGCGTGGATGCGCTCATGGATCAGCGCGCCCAGCATGACTTTGAAGTGGCCCAGTTCTACGAGCGGCGCCAAGTGTTCCACAGCGCGCGCGTCTACTACGAATCCATCATGCAGCACTATCCGCGCAGTCAATGGGCGGTCAAAGCCGCCGAGCAGCTCCAAGTCCTCGACGGGAAAGTGAGGAAGTAGTGCACACGTTCAGACGTCAGACATCAGACATCAGGCGAGCGGCAGGGCGTGTCCTCATCTGTGGTCTGTTGTCCGTCATCTGTTGCCTGAGCACGGGGTGCGGCTACACCTTCCGCGGCAATTTGCCCGCACACCTGAAGACCCTCTACGTCCAGCCGTTCATCAACCGCGTAGATTTTACGTCGGAGCCCACCAATCTCAACCGCTACAAAATCTACCGCCCGCGGATGGAACTCGACATCACGAACGAGGTGATTGATCGCTTTCAAATCGAGGGCAACCTCCGGCCAGCCGGTCCGGATCAAGCGGACGCCTTCCTCGTCGGGGAGTTGGTGGAATTCCGACGCGAGCCCCTACGGTTTGCCCAAACAGGCAATCCCGAGGAGTACCGCCTGAGCATCGTCGCCAACGTCGAGTTTCGTGACCTGCGCAAGCAAGCCGTCGTCTGGCGCGAGCAAGTCGTGGGCGACACCACGTTTTTTGAACGCGGCAGCCTGGCCGAGGCCGAAGCCGCCGCCATCGGTCGCGCGATCGAAGACCTCGCCCGCCGCATCGTGGAACGCACCATTGAAGACTGGTAAGCCGGTCGTCGCCCTCATCGGGCCGGTCCCCCTCGTGGAACCACGACTCCAACAGCTCCTGGAGGAGTGGCTCTCACCCACGCAGCGGGCCGTAGATTGCCAGACGTTTCGTCTCGGCGAGTGTGCGCTGCCTGCCATCGTGGAGACCCTCCGCCAGTTGCCGATGGCCGGCGCCGTGCGCGTGGTGGTCCTGCGTGGGATCGAAGATCTCACCGCAGAGGATGCCGCACGTCTCGCTGAGGCGCTGCGCACACCGGTGCCCACGGGGCGATTGGTACTCGTCGCTACACACGCCCTGCCAGCGGGCCTCCGCGCCGCGTGCACGGCGGTCGGTCACATCGAGGAGTGGACGGTCGAGACGCCTGCAGAGAAAGCCCGCGTTGTCCGAGACTTTTTCACGCAACGCTCGCAGCGGCTGACGCCAGAGGCTGTGCAGCGCATTCTCCGCGCCTGGAGCGATGAGGTGGAGCCAGCCCACATCGTGGGATGGCTGGAGCAGCTCAGTCTCTACGCCGGCACGCAGCAGATGATTGGGGGGGAGCTGGTGGAGCGGTTCACACCGGTCATCAGCGAGGGGACGGTCTTTGAGCTGGTCGAGGCGATTGGGGCGGGGGCGGTGGATCGTGCTTTACAGCTCGTCGCAACTCAGGCGCGTGAGGCATGGCGAGTGCCTGACTGGTTGGGGTTCCTCGGCTGGCATTTTCGACGCTTGTGGCGTGCGAGGGTGCGTCTGGAAGCTGGTCAGCCGCCGGCAGCAATCGCGCGTGAACTACGCCTGCCTCGTCGCGTCGAGGACGCCTGGATGGCACAGGTGCGGCGCTGGTCACTGACGGCGTTGCGCGCGGCCAGCGATCTCTTGCTGGAGATGGATACACGCGTCAAGCGAGGGCGCGGCGAACCCCAGCGGTTGTTCGAGGAAACGATCGTTACGCTGGCGACTGTACCAGACGCGATGCGAGACGCGACTTCTTCCGCGCGGCCGTATTCCGGTGCAGAATCCCTTTGCCTTGCGCTTGATCAATCCGCTTGAGCAGCGCCGCCAGTTGCACGCGGGCCTGGGGCACTTGCTGTTGCTGTAACAAGCGCTCGAACTTCTTCGTCAGCGTCCGCAGCTCCGACTGCATCCGCACATTGCGCAGCCAGCGCCGGGTATTCTGGCGCATCGCCTTGAGTGCGGCTTTCTTAATCGGCACGTGCATACCCCCCTTGCGAGTGCAGGCATCATACCATGCTTCCTGAGACCTGTCAAAGTCAACGCGCACCGGCCTCGCACACGATGACGCACCTGACCACAGCAGCCACGGATGTCGGCGGGGCGACCTTCGTGAGTCGCCTGCTGGGGTTCTTCCGCGACATCTTGCTCGCCAAATACTTCGGCACCGGCGCCACGGCCGAAGCGTTCGTCGTGGCCTTTCGCATTCCCAATCTCTTTCGTGAGCTGGTGGCCGAAGGCGCGGCCTCCGCCGCGTTCGTGCCCACCCTCGGCGCGGCGCAGACACGCCACGACCCGGCGCGCTGGGAGGCGCTCGTCAGGACGTTGGTGACGACCGTCGCCCTCCTGTTGGGCGTGGCCGTCGTCGGAGCCATCCTCGCCGCCCCCTGGCTGGTGCGCCTGCTGGCACCCGGCTTTGTGCGAGACGCGGCCAAATGGGAACTGACCGTGACGCTGACGCGCGTGTTGTTACCGTACCTCTGGATGATGGGCCTGGTCGCGGTCACCACGAGTGCGCTGCATGTGCTCCAGCACTTTCGCGTGCCGGCCTGGAATCCCGCGCTCATGAACGTTGGGATGATCGTCGCGTGTCTCGTGTGGGTGCCCCGCGTCCCCGCGGTGACAGGGATGGTGCTCGTGGCGGTGAGCATCCTCATCGCTGGCGCGCTGCAAATCGGGCTCAACCACGCCGCCCTCTGGCGATACCAGGTGCGTCTGCGACCACAGCTCGACTGGCACCTGCCTGAACTGCGTCAGATCCAACGGTTACTCCTGCCGCGGCTCTTTGGCGCAGCCGTCTATCAACTCGGTGTCCTCCTCGATACCGTGATGGCCTCGCTGGCGTGGATTGTCGGCTCCGGAGGGGTCGCGGCGCTCTACTACGCCAATCGGTTGATCCAGTTTCCACTGGGTCTGTTTGGCATTTCGATGGCGACGGTCTCGCTCCCGACCCTGGCGCACCAAGCCGCACGTCAGGAGCTGGACCTGTTTCGGACGACGCTCCTCGTGGGGATTCGCAGCGTCACCGCCGTCATGCTCCCCGCCATGGTGGGACTGTGCCTCCTTGCGCAGCCGATCGTGGAAGTGCTCTTCCAACGCGGCGCCTTCACCGTCGCTTCAACCCAGATGACGAGCTGGGTGCTCCAGTGGTCCGCGGTGGGGCTGTGGGCGTTTGCGGTCACGAAACTTCTCGTCAATGCGCACTACGCCCTGCACGACACGCGCACCCCGGTGCGCTGGGCCGCGTGGGGGCTGGGGCTCAACGTGGTGTTCAACCTCCTCCTCATGTGGCCGATGGGCGTGGGCGGCCTCGCGTTAGGCACGTCCCTCGCGGCGTGCATCGAGTGCATCGGACTCTGGCGCCATCTGGAGCGACGCGTGGGTCCGCTGGATCGCACCGCGTGGTGGACGTCGCTGCGCCGCGTCGGTGGAGCCAGCGTGCTGATGGGGGGGTGGACGTGGGGAGCGTGGCAGATGGTGACACCCAGCGGCTGGGGATTGGGATGTGTCGTCGCTACGAGTGTGCTGGTCTATCTGGGACTGGCCCGCTGGTGGCGCGCGGAGGAACTCGCATGGTTCGTGCAGCGACTCTCCAAACGCGCCTAGCGCAGTTGCCCGACAGTCCCGGTGTCTACCTGTTCAAGGATACCAGGGGACGCGTGGTGTACGTGGGCAAGGCCAACTCGCTGCGACGGCGTGTCCGCTCCTACTTTTCCCGCGATCGCTCCGACGACGCGCAACGCAGGCGGTGGCACACAGGGCGGGCGATTGATCCGCGCCTGCAACATTTGGTCCGCGAGATCTGCGATGTGGAGTACCGTCCGGCGGGTTCCGAGGCCGAGGCGCTTATCTACGAAGCCCAGCTCATCAAGGAACATCAGCCGCGGTACAACGTGGCCTACCGCGATGACAAATCCTATCCCTATGTGAAAGTGAGCGTCAACGAACCCTTCCCGCGTCTCCTCCTCACGCGACGGAAACTCAACGACGGCGCGCGGTACTTTGGACCGTTTACCGATGTGGGAACCCTGCGCCAAGCGCTGCAACTGATGCGGCGCGTGTTTCCGTTGCGCACGTGCAACACTTTTCCCAAGAGCCCATGCCTGGAGTACTACATCGGACAGTGTCTCGCCCCCTGCGTGGGGCACATCACCGCGCGTCGGTACCAACGCCTCGTCGCTAATCTCCTCTGGTTCCTCGAGGGCAAACGCGAGCCGTTGCTCCAAGATCTCACGCGGCAGATGGAGCAGGCGAGTCGGGCGCACCGGTTTGAAGAGGCGGCCCGCCTGCGCGATACCCTGCAGGCGTTTTCCTCGATGGCGTGGACGCCCTCTGCCACACCGTGGCTCTCGCCGCTGGAGCAGCTGCAACGCGCGTTACATCTGGCGCGCCTCCCGCGACGCATCGAGGCCTTTGACATCTCGAATCTCTTCGGCCGGGAAGCCGTCGGTTCGATGATCACGTTTGTGGATGGCAAACCGCACAAGGCGGACTACCGACGCTTTAAGATTCGCGGGCAGGTGGGGATGGATGATTATCGGATGATGCGCGAGGTCGTGCAGCGTCGGTATCGTGGGAGCCTCTCGACGGAGTTGCCCCAGCCCGATCTCATCCTCATTGACGGTGGTAAGGGGCATCTCTCCAGCGCGTTGAAGGAGCTGAAGCAACTCGCCCTGGAGGCCATTCCTGCCGTCGGCATCGCGAAACAGTTTGAATATCTCTTCGTGCCCCAGCAGCCACAGCCGATTATCTTACTCCCTGAATCACCGGTGCTGCACTTGATTCAGCGGATCCGCGATGAAGCCCATCGGTTTGCCATTCAATATCACCGGAAGGTCCGTCAGCGTGCACTCCTCGGTCAGCCGCAGCCACGACGTCAGACCTCCCACCGCCTTTGAACGGCGGGTCTATGCGATCATCCAGCGCATCCCGCGAGGCCAGACGCGCTCGTATGGGTGGGTGGCGCGTCAGGTCGGCACACCCGGCGCGGCGCGCGCGGTGGGTCAAGCGCTCAAGCGGAATCCGGACGCCCCGCGCGTCCCGTGCCATCGCGTGATTCGCAGCGACGGCTCGTTGGGCGGCTACTCCGCTCACGGTGGCCTCCGTCGCAAACGCGCGCTCCTCCAACAAGAACGCCGCCGACAGCGATCACGGTCCCCCAGTTGCGGCATCGCCTAAAGTATGGTATCCTGCTGCCATGGTGGACGAGTTGAAAGCGCGCCTCACACAGTGCGAGATGCACCTCGCCGAACTCGGGAGGTATCTTTGACGCGCCCACGTTGCGCTCCCAGATCCAGACCATCGAAGCCGAGATGGCCCAGCCCGCCTTCTGGAACGATCAAGCTCACGCCCAAGCGCGTCTCCGTGAACTGAAATCCGCCAAACGCACCCTCGAACCGTGGGAGCGCGCCCAGCGCACCGCGCATGAGTTGCACGAATTCCTCGCGCTGATCGAACCGCACGACACCGCCTCCCTCGAACACCTCCAGCACGATGCCAGCCAATTGGAACAACTCCTCCACCACCTGGAGATGCAGCGGCTCTTCAGCGGTGAGCACGATGAGCGCAACGCCATCCTCTCCGTGCACGCCGGCGCGGGTGGGACGGAGTCGTGTGACTGGGCGGCGATGTTGCTGCGGATGTACACGCGCTGGAGCGAGGCGCACGGCTATGCGACGGAGCTCATTGATGTGCTCCCGGGTGAAGAGGCCGGCATCCGTAACGCGACCCTCATCATCAAGGGCGACTACGCCTACGGCCGACTGCGGTCGGAGGTGGGCGTGCATCGTTTGGTGCGGATCTCGCCCTTCGATGCGAACAAGCGACGGCACACCTCGTTTGCCTCCCTGGATGTCATTCCTGAATTTGAGGAAGACGTCGTCGTGGACATCACACCAGAAGAGGTGCGCGTTGACACGTTCCGGTCAGGCGGCAAAGGTGGCCAGTCCGTCAACAAGACGGATTCAGCGGTGCGGATCACGCACGTGCCCACGGGCATTATTGTGCAATGTCAAAACGAGCGCTCGCAGCATCAGAATAAAGCCACGGCGATGAAGGTATTGCGCGCGCGTCTCTACGAGCTGGAGCAGAGCAAGCGGGAGCAGGCGTTGGCGAAGGAGTATGCGCAGAAACAAAAGATCGAGTGGGGGAGCCAAATTCGCTCCTACGTGCTCCATCCGTACAGCATGGTCAAAGATCATCGCACCGATGTCGAGACCGGGAATACGACCGCGGTGCTCGACGGCGCACTGGATGAGTTCATTGAGGCCTACCTGCGATGGAAAGCGAGCCAGCATGCGTAACCTGTGCGCCGCGGCGCTCGGGGGCTGGGCCATCGCCGGACGCTCGTGCGCCCCACCGAGGCGCACTTCGCTCCCGCACCGCGCCTCGCTCGCCCCGCCGCACCGCGGACAGGGGTGAATCAATGATGTCCGCGGTGCGAAAAAATGCTCCAGTGAAAGTCAGCGTTAGTGGGGCACCATGGCCGCTCGGCGCGGTGAGGGTCGGCTCAGGCCCACCCCCTCGCGCCGCAGCAAACGAGATGTTGCCGACGTCGGCAACATTGCCCGAACCTGATTGCGCCGGCGCCGTCGCAATTGGGCCGATGTCGGCGCAATGGTGCCGCCGGCGGGGAGTGGGGTGGGCGACGCCAGGCGTGACGGAGGCCGAGCGGGCATGGTGTTCGCCGGGACGCACCTCGTACGGGATGGTGGTGCGTGCAGCATTGCTTGATTTCGCCACCACACATGTTCGACCCGGCGAACGAGCGAGGCCGAGTCACGAGCGGCGTCAGCCTCGCTGGGGCCGACGACCGCGTCCTGACGGAGCCCACCCCCGACCTCAGCCGGCGGAGCCGTCGTTGGAAGTGATTGCATGGTAAATTGGATTCTGCAAAAAATCATTGGCACGCAAAACGAACGGACGCTCAAACGCTTGCGCCCGCTGGTCGCGCAGATCAACGCGTTGGAGCCGACGGTGGCTCAGTGGCCTGATCAGCAGTTTCGCGAGCGGACAGAGGCCCTGCGTCGTGAGGTGCAGGAGGCCATCCGACGTGGCGCAACGCACCTGAACGAGCTGCGTGAGCTGCCTGCTGATGTGCCGCCCGAGCAACTCAGGGACGCTCGCGAACGTCAGAAGAAAGCCCGCCATCGGTTTGAGACCACGCTGCTGGATCGCTACCTCCCGGAAGCCTTCGCGATGGTGCGCGAGGCCTCCAAGCGCACCACCAGCATGCGGCATTTCGACATGCAGTTGATCGGCGGTATGATGTTGCACCACGGCGCGATCGCCGAGATGGCCACCGGCGAAGGCAAAACGCTCGTCGCGACGTTGGCAGCGTATCTCAATGCGCTCACCGGCAGTGGCGTCCACATCGTGACGGTCAACGACTACCTCGCGCGTCGTGATCGCGCGTGGATGGGGCCGATCTATGAGTTTTTAGGTTTGACCGTCGGTGCGATTCAACACGACTTCACCGATGAGGAACGCCAGCGCGCCTATGCCTGCGACATTACCTACGGCACTAACAACGAACTGGGCTTTGATTATCTCCGCGACAACATGAAGGCACAGAAAGAGACGCTGGTCCATCGCGGATTCCATTTTGCTATCGTGGACGAGGTGGACAGCATCTTGGTAGATGAGGCGCGCACGCCCCTGATCATCTCGGGGCCTGCCGAGGAATCCACGGAACTCTACTATCAATTGGACGGGGTTGCGCGTCGCTTAGCGAAGGAGCGCGATTTTACCGTGGATGAGAAAGCCCATGCGGTAGCGCTCACCGAGGAGGGCATCGCCAAAGCCGAGGGCCTTCTCGGCGTGCAGAATCTTTACGACTTTGCCAATCAGCGGTATGTTCACCATCTGACGAAAGCCCTGGAAGCCCATCAGCTCCGTCGTTGTGATGCGGATTACGTCGTGAAAGACGGCGAGATCCTGATTGTGGATGAGTTTACGGGGCGGCTCATGCCTGGCCGTCGCTGGAGTGATGGCCTGCACCAGGCGATCGAGGCGAAGGAAGGAGTGCGCATCCAACAAGAGAACCAAACGCTGGCGACGATTACGTTCCAAAATTATTTTCGGATGTACGATAAACTCGCTGGCATGACTGGGACGGCGCTCACCGAGGCGCAAGAGTTTAAAGAAATCTACGGTCTGGATGTCGTCGTCATTCCGACGAATCGTCCACTCATCCGCACCACCTATGCGGATCAAGTCTACCGCACCGAGGAAGAAAAATTCATCGCGGCCGTCCAGGAAATTGTCCACTGGTACAAACAGAAGCGCCCACTCCTGGTGGGCACGATTGCCATTGATAAGTCGGAACGTCTCTCGGCGATGCTCTCCTCACCCCAGGCGGTGCTCGAGGCCCTCCAGCGGCAGTGTACCGCAACGGTGCAAGCCGTCAGCGCCGTGGAACAGAAACGGGTGGCGTGGCTGACCGCCGACCTCCAGCACCGTCTGCGCGGGCTCCTGGAGCAGCCGGCTCGCCTGACGCTCGCCGATGTGCAGCCACTGGTGACGTCACTCGAAACGGCTGCGCCGAATGACGCCCTCACAGCAGCGTGTACGCGGATTCGCGATTTGGCGGACGTCGTCGAGACGATCCGGGCGGGAATTCCGCACCGTGTGCTGAACGCCAAGTATCACGAACTCGAGGCGCATATCATTGCCCAGGCCGGACGGCTGAGTGCGATTACGATTGCGACAAACATGGCCGGGCGCGGGACCGACATCTTGCTCGGCGGCAATCCTGATTTTCTCGCGGACGATCTCCTGCGGCAACGCGCTGATGGTGGTGAGACGATCACGTCAGAGGAACGCCAGCGCACGCTCGCGGAGATGCGTCAACGGTGCCGCGCCGAACATGATCAAGTGGTTGCCCTCGGCGGGCTGCACGTGATCGGCACGGAGCGCCACGAAGCGCGGCGGATTGACAATCAGCTCCGCGGCCGCGCAGGCCGGCAGGGTGATCCGGGCGCATCGCGTTTTTACCTCTCGCTCGAAGATGATCTCATGCGCATCTTTGCGCCGGATCGCATCAAAAAACTCATGGACTTCTTCAAGTGGGAAGAGGGCATCCCGATCGAGCATCCGCTGCTGACGAGATCCATCGAGACCGCACAGCGACGCGTGGAGACGCACAACTTCGAAATTCGCAAGCAGCTCCTGAAGTACGATAACGTCATGAATCGGCAGCGCGAGGTGATCTACGATGAGCGCCGTCGCCTCCTCGAAGCCGACTCGCTCGCCTCCCACCTGGAGGAAATCATGGTGGATGTCACTGACCAGATGCTCGATCGCTATGCCCACGCGGCCCAGACGCCTGACGCGTGGGATCTCCCAGGGCTGCACACGTATATGCAGCAGCGTTTTGGGGTCGAGTGCCCCTGGCTTGCGGCATCGCCGACCACGCGTGAGCAGCTAGCCGAACAGCTGGCGAGGACGTTCCGCGAGTCCTATGAGGCGAAGGTGCGCATCGTGGGCACGGACGCGATGCGGTTCCACGAACGCGCGATTTTCCTCCACGTGATGGACGCGAAGTGGAAGGATCACCTCTATGGCATGGATGCGTTGCGCGAGGGGATCGGCTTTCGTGGCTATGGCCAACGCGATCCCCTCGTGGAATATCAGCACGAAGCTTTCGCCATGTTCCAGACCATGGTGGAGCTCATCAAAGAAGATTCCATCGCACTGTTGCTGCGATTTCAGGTCGGTCCGACGGAAACGGTACGGCTCCGCAGCGTCTTCGATGGAGCGCGCCAACAACTCCTCCATCCTGAAGTCGCGACGTTTGAAGCAGCAGCGCAGCGCACCGCAGGATCACCACCGCCTCGTGCGGCCACAACGCCGGCGATGTCCGCCGCCGTCACACGTGTCCTCGGTGGTGGGCGTCCAGCGACGGTAACGAAAGTCGGCCGCAACGATCCCTGTCCGTGTGGCAGCGGACGGAAATATAAGAAATGCCATGGACAGTAGCCTCAGCAGCGATCGTGCAACGTCGAGCGTTCAGCGTCAGGCGAATAGCGTTTCGTCCGACGTCGAGCGTTCCGCATCATCTGTACTGCCCGCGGACGCGAGACGCGGCACGATACGCCAATCGCCAGACGCTAGACGCCGAACGTCCAACTAACCTCATGAGCTCTTTTCTATTTACCCTCCTCTCTGCCGTACTGGTGCTGGCAGCGCATCCACTCACCAACTGGCCGTGGTTCGCGTGGGTGGCGTTCGTGCCACTCATCCACGCGTTGGTCGGTGTGACACGCCTCCGACGCGCCTGGTGGTTGGGCTATCTCCACGGTTGCGTTTTCTACGGAGGACTCCTCTATTGGGTGTGGCACCTGAGGGTGTTTGCGGGAGCGGTCGCTGGACTCAGCTACGCCGCTCTCGTGGCCTATCTCGCCTGCTATCACGGCCTCTTTACCGTCGGTGTCGCGTGGCTTTTGCGCCAGCACCCGCCTCTGTTGGAACGTCCCTTCGCGCGACTCCTCTTCATCCCGTCGTGGTGGGCGCTCCTGGAGTGGGTGCGGAACTACGCCCTGAGCGGGATGAGTTGGGGGTTACTGGCCTACACGCAGGCGAGCCATCCGCTCCTCATTCAAATCGCTGACATCGTGGGCGCCTACGGCGTCTCGTGGCTGATCGTCGCAGTGAACGTCGCCATCGGTCAACTCTTCCGACGACAAGCGTGGAGCAGAAAACTCCGCGTCGTTAGCATCAGCATGGCCCTGCTCCTTGCGACGGTCAGCTATGGTCTCTGGCGATTACGCCAGCCACTCCACGGTGAGACCCTGCGCGTGGCCGTGGTGCAAGGCAACGTCCCGCAAGAGGAAAAGTGGGAGCCAGGATTTCAGGAGCAGATTCTCGCCCGCTACGAAGCGTTGACGCGCGAAGCAGCGACGACAGAACCGGACCTCATCATCTGGCCTGAGACCGCGGTGCCGGGACTCCTGCCTGTGGAAGGGTGGCTGTTGGAACGGGTACAGCAGTTGGCGCGGTCGGTGGGGCGTCCCCTCCTCGTCGGAACGCCCTACACGCCGCAGCAGCTCCTCGATCCTTCCCTGTGGAACAGCGCGGTGCTCTTCGAGCGCAACGGCTCCATCACGGCACGCTACGACAAGCTCCACCTCGTGCCGTTTGGCGAGTTCATTCCTTTTGAAGCGCAGCTGCCGTGGTTGCGTCAGCTCATTGTGACGGGCGATTTCGATCCTGGGACCACAGCGACTGTATTCCGGCTGCCGGTGGACCAGCGACCAGCGACCTCGGCCCGACTCGCGCCGGGGCGGGCCAACGACCAGCCACGAGAGATCGCGTTCAGCGTCCTCATCTGTTTCGAAGACGTCTTTCCTGAGATGAGTCGGCGAGTGGTGCGCGAGGGGGCGCGTCTCCTGATCAACATCACCAACGATGCCTGGTTTGGTCGCTCGAGCGCGCCGTATCAGCATCTCCAAGCCGCCATCTTCCGCGCCGTGGAACAGCGCGTGCCGGTTGTGCGCAGCGCGAACACGGGTGTGTCCGGCTTCATTGATGCGCACGGCCGTGTGACCCAACTGTTAGCTGATCCCGCTGGCACGCATCTCTTCATCGCTGGGGCGCTCACCCACGAGGTGACCGTGCCGACATCAGGCCCAACCAGTCTCTACCAACGGTGGGGCGATTGGTGGGTGTCGCTGTGCGCCCTGCTCGTCGTTGGGGCGATGGGACTCCGCCTGAGGCGCACAGCGCGTGTACCGTGAACAGTGCGCCAACATCCTCCCGTTGACCGGTGACCGTTGACCGTTCACCTGTTCCATCGGAACGCGTTGACCGATCGTGCGTTACAGGTTATAATATCTGCTTCATGCCCAGCATCAAGTGGTCGCGATGACACCAGAACAGGCCTTGCGTCAGCAGCGTCTGAAGAAACTGCAACTCTTTCATTCACAAGGTATTGAGACTTATGGATGCCGCTTCGAGAAGACCGCCTCCTGCGCGGTGTTGGCGAAGGACTATCCGGCAGGAACCTCCCTCAGGGCCGCCGGGCGGCTGACGGCGAGGCGGGAACACGGCAAAAGTCTCTTTGCCGATGTGCGCGACAGCTCTGGCAAAATCCAGATCTACGCCAAGGAGGGTCAGCTGGACGCGGAGCGGTTGGCTTTGCTCGCCTCGCTCGATGTGGGCGATTGGGTGGGTATCGCCGGGAAGCTCTTTCACACGAAGACGGGAGAGCCGACGATCGCTGTTGAGGACGTGGTCCTCCTCGCCAAAAGCCTGCGGCCGATTCCGGAAAAATGGCACGGCTTGAAAGATCAGGAGGTACGGTATCGGCAGCGCTATCTCGACTTGATCGCCAACCCTGAGGTCCGTTCGGCGTTTGAAGTGCGCACGCGCGTCATCCGGGAGCTGCGCCGCCTGCTCGATACCGCCGGGTACCTCGAGGTGGAAACGCCGATGATGCACGCGATGCCTGGCGGTGCCACCGGTGAGCCCTTCGCCACCCACCATCGGGCGTTGGATTTGCCGCTCTTCCTGCGCTTGGCGCCAGAGTTGTACTTGAAGCGGCTCTTAGTCGGTGGCTTCGAGCGCGTCTACGAGCTGAGCAAATCGTTTCGTAACGAGGGCCTCTCGCCGCGACACAACCCGGAGTTTACGATGCTCGAAGCCTACGCCGCCTACGACGACTACGAAGGCATGATGCGCCTCACGCAACACCTCCTCACTGAGACGGCACGCGCGGTGATGGGGACGACGACGCTGACCTATCAAGGCAAGACCATGGCACTGCATGGGACGTGGCGGCGGCTCTCCTTTGCTGAGCTCGTCAAGGCGCGCTACGGTGTGACGCCCTCGGATGGATCGGAGGTCTTGCTGCACAAATTGGGGAAGCGTCGCGGCGGTGCCAAGGGGCCATTGAGCCGGTCGCAGATTGTCCGGCTCATCGAGGAGGAGTTTGATCCGGAGACGCACGGCGAGCCGGTGTTGATCACTGATTATTGGACGGACCTTTCACCGCTCGCCAAAGCGCGACGCGACGATCCCTTGCTTGCTGAGCGATTTGAACTCTTTCTGGGCGGGCTGGAATTGGCGAATGGGTATTCGGAACTGAACGATCCGCTCGAGCAGCGGCGACGCTTCGAGGCGCAACTGGATGGGGTCCCGCGCGGGCGCCGTCACGTGGATGAGGAGTTTGTGGAGGCGTTGGAGTATGGGATGCCACCCGCGGGTGGTTTGGGTATCGGTATTGATCGGTTCGTCATGCTGCTGACCAATCAGCCATCTATTCGCGATGTGATTCTGTTCCCACTCCTCCGCCCGTCGTCACCTCGCACAGTTCGTCAACAGCGAACCGTCAACAGCGAACCGTGAATCGAACACGCCACACCAGGGGGGTCAGACCCCCAGTTTTTAATGACTTGGAAAGTCAGTGGTTACAAGCAGGGGGTCTGACCCCAGGCTTTGACGCGATACGCGAGTGAGCACGTGATGCGCTATGAACTCTGGATGAGTCTCAGGTATCTGTGTGCCAAGCGGCGGGAGCGGTTCATCTCACTCGTCAGCCTCATTGCCGTGGGCGGTGTGGCCCTCGGTTGTGCCGCCCTCATCGTCGTGCTCGCGGTGATGAGCGGGTTTGGTGACGAGCTGCGGGAGAAAATCGTCGGCACCCACATGCACCTCGTCGTCGAGGGCAACCGCGGGATCCCCTATCCCACCCCGCTGCAGCAGACGATTGCGCAGGCACCCCACGTCGTGGGCGTCTCGCCGTTCATCGCGGGCGAGGCGGTCATTCGGACGCGCGATCAGGTGCTGGGGGTGGTGGTGCGCGGCATTGATCCGGTCACCGAGCCCCAAGTGACGCAGTTGGTCGAGCACCTCCACGGCCAGCGCTGGGAGCTCACCGCGCGCCATATCCTAGTCGGTAAGGAATTAGCCTCGGCGTTAGGGGTGCGGTGGGGGGACGTCTTGTCCCTCATTGCACCTGTGGATGGAACGCGGTATGATGTTACGATTGGTGGCATCTTTGATTCGGGGATGTATGACTACGATGTGCGGTTGGTGTACGTGCATCTGGACCTCGCCCAAGCCCTGTTTGGTTTGGAGGCCACCGTGACCGGCCTCGGCGTGCGGGTGGATGACTTGGATCAGGCGAGTGCGGTGGCGACCCACATCGCGCGGCTGCTCCCGCCGGTGTTTGGCGTGCGGACATGGATGGAGATGAATGCGAATCTCTTTGCGGCGTTGAAATTGGAGAAGCTGGCGATGTTTGTGATCCTCACCCTCATTGTGTTGGTCGCGTCAGCCAACATCGTCGCGACGCTCCTCATGATGGTCATGGAGCGCACGAAGGACATTGGCATCTTGAAATCAGTGGGCGCGACCAGACGCTCCGTGGGGCTGATCTTTACCTGTGAAGGACTCATGATTGGTTGGTTGGGCATTCTGTTGGGTGTCGCGCTGGGGGCCGGCATTTGTTGGGTGCAAACCACGTACGGCATCGTCCGGTTGCCGAGTTCGGTGTACTACCTGGATGTCTTGCCAGTGCAGTTTCGCTGGACGGATGTCGCGGGCGTGGCGGTGAGCGCGCTCGTCATCAGTTTGCTCGCGACGTGGTATCCGGCGTGGCAGGCCTCGCGGTTGCATCCGGTCGAGGCGCTGAGGTACGAATAGCGTGTTGGAAGCGCAGGGTCTTGTCAAGACGTTTCGGAACGGCCCGACAACGCTCGAGGTGCTGCGGGGGATTGACCTGCACGTGGAGCCGGGGGAGCGGGTCGCCATCGTCGGACCGTCGGGGGCGGGGAAGTCTACGCTCCTCCACATCCTGGGTGGGTTGGAGGTCCCGACGGCGGGGCGGGTATCGCTGGATGGCACCGATCTCTACGCGGTCAGCGACGCGGCGCGCGCCAAGCTGCGGAATCAGCGCATCGGGTTTGTGTTTCAGTTTTACCATCTGCTGCCGGAGTTGAGTGCGCTCGAAAACGTCATGCTCCCCGCGCTCATCCGCAACCACGGGCCGCGGCGGGCGATCGCTCAGCGTGCGACGACGCAGCTTGAACAGGTGGGGTTGGGGCAGCGCCTCCAGCATCGGCCGAGCGAGCTCTCGGGTGGTGAGTTGCAACGGGCGGCCATTGCGCGCGCCCTCATGAATGCACCGACGCTGCTGCTGTGCGATGAACCAACCGGCAACCTCGATTCGGTAACAGGAGCCGCGGTCATGGAGCTCCTCGTGGGCCTGCGGACAGAACAGCGGGCGGTGGTCCTGGTGACCCATGATGAGACGCTGGCGCAGCGCGCTGATCGCGTCCTGCACATGCGTGACGGAATACTGCTGAGCTAAGTGGGCCTCAAAATCTATCTCAACGGCAAACTGGTAGATCGCGCCGACGCGAAAGTCTCGGTGTTTGATCACGGCCTGCTCTACGGCGACGGCGTCTTCGAGGGCATTCGCTCCTACGATGGCCTGATTTTTAAACTCCAGGAACACGTGGATCGGCTGTTTGAGTCGGCACAGACGCTGATGTTGCGCATCCCATTGACCAAACCACAGCTCACACGCGCCATCATCCGTGTCTTGCGGGCGAATCGGTTGACCAACGCCTACATCCGGCTGGTGGTGACACGCGGCGAGGGTGATTTAGGGTTGGATCCGCGCAAGTGCCCGCGTCCGACGCTGTTCATCATTGCGGATCGGATCGTGTTGTATCCGAAGCGGCTCTACGATCAAGGCCTGTCGCTCATCACGGTCCCGACGCAACGCAACATTCCAGAGGCCCTCAACCCGATGATCAAGACGCTCAACTACCTCAACAACATCCTCGCGAAGATCGAGGCGACCACCGCGGGGTTTGAGGAAGCCCTGATGCTGAATGCGTCTGGCTACGTGACGGAGTGTACCGGCGAGAATCTGTTCATCGTGCGTCGGGGGGCCCTCCTGACACCGCCACCCTACGTGGGGGTCTTACGCGGGATTACGCGCTGCACCGTCATGGAGTTGGGACGACACCTCGGCTATGCGGTGGCCGAAGCGGTCCTGACGCGCCACGACCTCTTCAATGCGGAGGAGTGCTTCCTCACCGGGACGGCGGCGGAAATCGTGCCGGTCGTTCGTGTGGATGGACGCACGATCGGCCGTGGGCAGCCGGGCCCAGTGACGGCCGATCTCCGAAAGGCCTTTCGTGAATTGACGAAGACGGAAGGCCTGCGGTATCACCACTAGAGAACGCGCGATGGTCTGTGACGTCTGTAAACAAAACCAAGCCACCGTCCACTTGACGGAGATCGTAGATGATCAGATGAGCGAACTCCACCTGTGCGAGACTTGCGCCAACCAGAAAGGGGCGCAGATGGAGACGCACTTTGGCTTGGCTGACCTCTTAGCCGGCCTGGCGGATTTTGGGAGCAAACCGAGCGAGACAGAGCTCGCCGAACAGAAGACGTGTGAGAGTTGCGGGATGACCTACGACGATTTCAAAAAGGTCGGCCGGCTCGGGTGCAGCTTGTGCTACACGACGTTTCGCAGGAATCTCACGACCCTCCTGCGGCGCATCCACGGATCCATCACCCACGTCGGGAAAATGCCGATGGCGATGGCTGCCACCCCGACGGCCAAAGGGCGCAGTGAACTCCAAGAGCTCCGGCGCAAACTCCAGCGGGCCATTGAAGCCGAGGACTTTGAAGAGGCCGCACGGCTGCGCGATCGGGTGCGGGAGTGCGAACGCTCCAAAGCGAAGTCGTCCGAAAGTCGCAGCGAGAGCCCATGACGTTTGATGAGCTGATACAGACCCTGGGTGCGTGGCTGGCAGGCACCGGCCCCCAGGCAGAAATTGTCCTCTCCAGTCGCGTGCGGTTGGCACGGAATTTGGCGCATGTGCCCTTTGTCCTCCGGGCCAACGCCGCCGCCTTGGAGGATGTCCTCACGCGCACCCAGGAGGTGGTGCCAAGCACCACCGCGTTTCGCGAGGGGTTGTTCCTGCGTGTCACGGACCTCAGTGAGGTGGATCGGCAGTTGCTCGTCGAGCGGCGGCTCATGAGTCGGGAGCACATGACGCAGCCGCAGGGACGTGCGTTGGCAATCAGTCCCGGAGAAGCGGCCAGTTTGATGATCAATGAAGAAGATCACCTGCGTCTGCAGGCGATGCAATCCGGGTTTAATCTGCGCGCGGCGTGGGAGACGTCCAATCAAATTGACGATGAGCTCAGCGAGCGTCTCCCGATTGCCTATTCGAGCGAGCTGGGATACCTGACGTGCTGCCCCACCAACACGGGCACAGGATTGCGGGCGTCTGTCATGATGCATCTGCCGGCCCTCGTCTTGACGAAGCAGATCAACAAAGTGTTGCAGGCCATCGCCAAATTGAGTCTGACGGCCCGTGGATTCTCAGGCGAAGGGACGGAAGCCAGCGGCAATTTTTTCCAAATCTCGAATCAGGTCACGCTCGGTCAAGAAGAAGAAGATCTGATTGAGAATCTGGAGCGCGTCATCGTGCAGGTGATGGAGCACGAGCGCAACGCGCGTGAAGCTCTCTACACGCAGGATCGGGTCCGCCTAGAAGATCGCATTAGTCGAGCGTTTGGGGTGTTGCGCACGGCCTACATCATCAGTTCGGCCGAGGCGATTGATTTGCTCTCCGCGGTGCGGTTGGGGGTGGACATGGGTTTCATCACGCAGGTGGATCGGCGGCTCGTCAATGAACTCTTCCTCTTTACCCAACCCGCGCACCTCCAGAAACTCGAGGGCAAGAAGTTGGGCACGACGGAACGGGATGCCAAGCGTGCCGCGCTGATTCGACAACGGTTGGGTGGTAACTCCGCACCAGGAGCATCGCATGTTTAATCGTTTTACCGAACGCGCGCGTAAGGTCGTCTTGCTCGCCAAAGAGGAAGCCAAGCGGTTCAACCACGACTACATCGGCACCGAGCACATCCTGC
>CAZWYX010000006.1:0-29682 GCA_964638485.1 uncultured Planctomycetales bacterium
GAGCGGTCGAGCAGGGCCTGGAGCTTGGCGGGATCGCGCAAGGTGGTGGACCCGCGGGTGGAGGTGAGGATCTTCTGTTGTTTCATGTGACTCACGATGCGGATGGTGGTCTCGACGGTGGTGCCGGCGAGCTCGGCAATTTCTTGGCGCGTCAGGGGAATCGTGTTGCCGAACTTCTTCTGCAAGGTGAGGAGGACTTGGGCGATGCGGCGTTCGACTGAATCGTAAATGGCGCAGCCTTTTCCCTCCACTTGCCGGAGCCGGTCACAGAAGAGGCAAATCGCTTGCTGGTTGAACAGCGGGTGCTTCGCCATCAACTCGTGGAAGGCAGTGATGGGAATCCGCACGAGCGTTGTTGGCGTCGCGGCGATCGCATCCACCGGATAGGGACGGCGGTCGAGGGCTGGCAGACAGCAGAACAGCTCTTTCGGCGCCATCACGCAGGTGGTCGAGGCGTGGCCACCAGCAGTAAACTTCATGAGGTGCACGCGGCCCTCTTTGACGACCCACACCGCCTCAGGGGCTTCGCCTTCGTGAAAGACGGTCTCCCCCTTCGCGTAGCGTTTCTCCGCGCACAGCGCGGCGATCTGCTGACGCGCAGCGACGGGCAATGTGCGAAACGGCTCTACCTGCGCGAGAAAGGCTTCCATCGAGAGTTCCATTGTAACACAAAGACCGTGGCATTCACCACCACGGCCTCGCGTTTTCTGTACTCTGGTTACTGACTTAAGCGGCGCACTCCCCTGGGCCCATTGCGTCCAGGGAGAAGTCGGTCTCCGCCCCCCAGTCGCGGTAGGCTTCGGGGGATTGGTCGTAGGGTGGGAGCGTGGTAAATGTCTCAAGGTGCTGTTTCCAGTAGTCCACGCCCACGCGCTCGGCAAACGCCTTGAACGGCTCTGCCAGTGATTGGCGATCCTTGCGGTACAGCTCCAGAATCCGGATCACCGCATCAGGAATCCGTCGGGACGGCAACTTGAAGATGTTCTTGCCAAACTCGGCCTTCCCCTCAGCCGTCATGCCGCCCAACATCAACTGGAAGTGTGGCACCAGGCGGTCGTTGATTTTGCGCGCGCCGCCGAAAAAGCCGATGTCAGCGACATGGTGCATCCCGCAGGAGTTGGGGCAGCCACTCACCTTGACGCGCAAGTTCTCAATGTCTTCGCCGGCGATGCCGCGTTCCTTGAACCGCGCTTCGATCGCTCGCGACAACCCACGCGAGGCGGAAATCCCGAGTTGGCACGTCTCAGCGCCAGGGCAGGAGGTCACGTCGTAGAGTTTCTCCGCTTCCGTCTCGGCTAAGCCGATCGGTTCCAGCTCGCTAAAGAGCGCGGCCAGATGCTCGGTACGAATCCAGCGCAGCATAAGATTCTGCTGGATGGATGTGCGCAGGATCCCGCCGCAATACTTGCGGATGATCTGCGCGAGTCCTCGCATCTGCTGCGAGGAAACGTCGCCGAGGCGCAACCGGATGGTGACGACGGAGTAGCCGGCTTGTTTCTGCGCCATGACGTTGGTAAACCGCCACCGCTGGAACACGCCGTTGACCGACGGTACGGGACCGATGTCCCGCGGCGCGGGCGGCTGCTCATCAGTCTCGGTGGTGTGCATGTGCTCGTAAGGATACGGCGGGAGTTGCTCGCGTTCGGCCAACACTTCCTTGCGGAACGCCTCGACGCCGAGTCGTTTCACGACAAACTTGATGCGCGCGGTGGCCTTGTTCTTGCGATCCCCTAAGCGATCGTGAATGCGCACGATGGCCTCGCACGTCCGCAGCAACTCTGTGGTCGGGGTGAACGGCTCAACGAGGACGCCTTGCATGGGCGCTGCACCCAGTCCGCCGCCGGCGTAGACGCGAAAACCGAGCGTTTTCTTGCCGTCCACTTCACGAATCTCTGCAACGGCGCCAATGTCGTGGATCGCGGTCTTCGCGTGATCCACCGGGCAGCCTTCAAACGCGATCTTAAACTTCCGCGGGAGTTTTTGGCTGACGGGATTGCGCAGAAAATGTTGTGTCACCGCCTCGGCGTGTTCCGTCACATCGAACACTTCGATGGGACTCACCCCGGCGAAGGGGCACGCGGTGACGTTGCGGATGCTGTTGCCGCAGGCTTCCCGCGTGGTCAGCCCCGCAGCGGCGATGCGCGCCATGACGTAGGGTGAGTCTTGCGTGGGAATCCAATAGAGCTGCATGTCTTGACGCGTGGTGACGTGTCCAATCCCCTTGGAATACTCTTCAGCCACGTCGGCGAGACATTCGAGCTGTGCAGCCGTGAGTCTCCCCTCGGGGATTTTGATCCGCATCATGTGCACGTTCTTCGTGGCGCGGATGCCGTACGTGCCCATGTGCAGACGACGCGCCTTGAACGCATCCGGGCTGAGCTCGCCTAAGAAATATTGCTCCACCAGTTGGCGGAACTCGGCAATTTCTTCGCGATTCGCCTGCGGCAGTTCTTGCAGGAATTCTTCGACGCGTTTGTCTACGAGATTGTCAGCCATCAATTCCCCAATGTTCAGTCTGAATTATGATGCAAATCATCTATTAAAATCAGACTATTATACTCTGGATAAATGCGCTTGTCAACTCTTTTGTGAAGGAGTGGAAATAAATTGTAACATATTGATATCACTAATGATAAGAAATGATTCTCCCCACTGGTCGGGTTGCCCCATGCGCCAGGGCGTTGTGTGATCTGACGGTCGAAATCGCAAGCCCGCATCGCCGCCGTACACCAAAAACGCCACCCCCTCCCCCGAATCATCCACTTTCTGCGCCAAGGCCGCACACGGCGTTCCTGCGGTGGTCCACCCCGTCACCGTATACCACGCAGGCTTGCCCTGGTCTCGCTCGAGCTGCACTTGCGCGACCGGCTTAGCGGGTTCCACATCGTGAAACACGCGCATCTCCACCGCATCGCAATTCGGGTTGGGAGGAATCTCAAGAATGATCATGCGCCCTGTTGCACGAGTCGGCCAACGCCTAACAGTCCCTGCGCATCGTTGCGTTGGCCCAGGCACACGAGGGCGCGCGTGGCCGCGGCGGAACGTCCGTAACAACCGATGTGCACCAGGTGGCGTTGCAGCGCGCGGAGGTACGGCTGTCCCACGCCGAGGGCAAACCCACCGACGAGGATGACGCGCTCAATCCCGATGGTGCCGACCAGCAGCGCAATGGCCCGTGCGAGCGGCTCGGTCACACGATCCAGCACGTCGAGCGCAAACCGGTCCTGCCGCCGGACCGCCTCAGCGAGATGATAGGTGGTCATGCGCTGAGGACGACCGCGCGTCAACCGCCACAACCGAGATGCGCGGAAGCGACGCGGCTGCTCCTGCGCGAGACGACGAGCGAGGCGCTCAGCGGCCCGTCCGGAACACAGGCCTTGCACATGCCCGCGCACACCGCACTCGCAGCGCAGCGCCGTCGGTGACCGGTCCACGCGCACGTGGCCCAGTTCCCCGCTGATACCGGCGGGATCGAGGAGCACCTCGCGTGTGTGCGTGTCAACCACCTTGCTCCCGACGCCGGAGCTGACGGTGATGACGGCAATCCAGCGAGCACGGCGATACGGCGGGAGTGATCCGTAGTAGGCCGCGGCCGCCGTCATGTCGTTGACGATCAGGTAGCGGAGGTGGAGCTGCCGCTTGAGACGCGCGAGCAGCGGAAACTGGTGACCGCGATGGCCCCAGAGTCCTGAGACGTGTCGCACGACTCCGTCGTGGGTGACCGGCCCGGCCATCGCGATCCCGACGTGGCGCAAGGCCAGGTGACGATACTGCTGCTGCAGGTGACGGGTGGTGGCGACTAACACGTCTACGAGACGGGTTTGGACGCGCGCGAGCGGTTCGTGCGGATAATTCCAAATGTTGGGCGTCTCCATCCGCAGGGGCGGTGCCACCAGTCGGCCCTGTGAGGTGACGACGCTGGCTCGCAGGGTGGTGCCGCCTACGTCAAATACGATGCAGGCCGGTCGCTTCATGGAGGAGGCGCTCATTACATCAGATAGTGCTGGAACAGGGTTGCAAAGCCCAGGAAGGTGAAGAAGCCCACGACGTCGGTCACCGTCGTGAGGAGAATGCTCGAGGATTGCGCAGGATCGCGACCGAGCGCCTTCATCGTGATCGGAATCGCCGCGCCGGCGATACCAGCGGCGATGAGGTTGACGAGCATCGCTAAGCCAATGACCAGACCGAGAAACGGGTTGCGCTGCCAGCCCCATGCGACGAGCGAGGTGACCACGCCCACCAACAACCCATGCAGGGCTCCGAGTCGCGCCTCTTTGAGCACCAACTGCCGAACTTTGTGGGGTGGGATTTCGCGCATGACCAAGCCGCGAATGGCGACCGCGAGCGACTGTGCCCCGGCATTCCCTCCCTGCCCTGCCACGACGGGTAAAAACACGGCTAAGACGGTGATGCGGGCAATCACATCCTCAAAGAGGGCGACGACAGAGGCTGCCAGGAAGGCCGTCGCCAGGTTGAGGTAGAGCCACGGCAGCCGCTTACGCACGGAAAATCCGATGGGCGAAAAGGGGCGCTCATCCCCACCAGCCCCCACCATCTTCTGGATATCTTCCGTCGCTTCCTCCTGCACATCGCTCAGGAGCTGATCACTCTTCACCACCCCGAGGAGTCGTTGGTCAGCATCCACCACCGGCGCGGCAAAGTAGCCCCGCTGGGAGAGCTGGGTGGCCACGTCCTCGCGGTCGGTAAAACCACTCACGGTAAAAATGTCGGTGCGCATGACCTGGGCTAAGAGCTGATCGCCGGCAGCCAAGAGCAGGTCGCGCGTATTCAGGACGCCCACCAAACGATTGGTCGCATCAATGACATAGGTGTAGGTGGTGGCGACGTTGCGGCTGGCCAGATCGCGAATTTTTTGGATGGCGTCTTTCACCTTCATGTCAGCGTGAAACGCGACAAACTCCGTCGAGAGGATGCGTCCGGCGCTGTTCTCCGGATACGTGAGGAGCTCCTGGATCTGCCGCTTCACCTCGGGCGTCAACGGCTCCAGGAAGCGCTGGCGCAGCTCCGGCGGTAGATGCAGTAGCCAGGCCGCGGCCTGCTCAGGACGCACGCGATGACTGAGGATTCCCAACAGCTCTGGCGAGACGTTCGGCAGCAAGCGGGCCGCGTGACTCTCATGCAGCCGGAGGAAGAGTTGCGCGCTGACGCTCGGCGGCAGGGCTTTCAACGCCGCAAGCGCTTCGGCGTCCGGCAGCGCCTCCAAGGTGGAAGCGGCCATCGCCGGATCGTTCTCGACGTGGCGTTGGACCAGTGGTAAGAGCGGCGATCGCGTCTTCATCTATCGGAGGTGGTCTCTCCCATGTTCCACCACGTGCCCGCTGGCTGTCAAGTGGTTCGTGGTCATGCGGTGGCAGGGCGCTGCGCGCGTGCCGACGTGGGTTTCAAAACGAGCAGGCCGAGCGGCGGCAGTGTGAGGTTGAGCGAAAACGCCCGGCCATGCCACGGCACCGCTGCGGCGGTCACGCTCCCGCCATTGCCCACGCCACTACCGCCGTAAATCGTGGCATCGCTGTTGAGGAGTTCCTGCCATCGGCCTGCCTGTGGGACACCGATGCGGTAGTCGCTGCGCACGACCGGCGAAAAATTACAGACGACGACCACACCCTCCTCAGGGGCACTGCCCTGCCGTAGGTAACTGAGGATGCTCTGTTCCGAATCGTTGCAGTCAATCCAGGCAAAGCCGTCCGGCGAGCAGTCGCGCTGATGCAGGGCGTGCTCCCCGCGATAGAGCACGTTGAGATCGCCCACCCAGCGCTGCAACCCGACGTGACGGGGATACTGCAAGAGATGCCAATCGAGACTCGTGGTGGCGTCCCACTCGTTCCACTGGCCGAACTCACTCCCCATGAAGAGGAGTTTTTTCCCCGGTTGCGTGTAGAGATAACCATAGAGTAACCGCAGATTGGCACACTGTTGCCAGCGATCGCCGGGCATCTTGCTGAGGAGCGATGCCTTACCATGCACGACCTCATCGTGTGAGAGGGGCAGGATGAAATTTTCGGTAAAGGCGTAGAGCATGCGAAACGTCAGTTGGTTGTGATGGTACTTGCGGTGGACAGGGTCCTTGCCGAAGTAGTGCAACGTGTCGTGCATCCACCCCATGTCCCACTTGTAGCCAAAGCCCAACCCCCCGACATACGTCGGCCGCGACACGGCTGGCCACGCGGTGGATTCCTCCGCCAGCATCACCACATCTGGGTGCGCCGCGTAGACCTGCTCGTTTAACCGTCGGAGAAACGCGAGCGCCTCCAAGTTCTCACGGCCGCCATACGGATTCGGCAACCACTCGCCATCTTGACGCGAATAGTCGAGGTAGAGCATCGAGGCCACCGCATCTACGCGCAAGCCATCTATGTGGTATTCATCCAGCCAAAAGAGGGCGTTGCTGATGAGGAAGTTGTTCACCTCGCGACGGCCGTAGTTGAAAATGAGGGTCCCCCAGTCGCGATGCTCCCGTTGCCGTGTATCCGCATGTTCGTAGAGGTGCGTCCCGTCAAAAAAGCTCAAGCCATGCGCATCGCGCGGAAAATGGCCGGGCACCCAGTCGAGGAGGACTCCAATGCCGTGTTGATGGAGCGTATCCACGAGATACTTGAAATCATCCGGTGTGCCAAACCGGCTCGTCGGCGCAAAGTAGCCCACCACCTGATAGCCCCACGAGGCGTCGAGCGGATGCTCCATGATGGGCAGGAGTTCCACGTGCGTAAAACCCATGCGCTGGACATAGTCGCTGAGCTTCGGTGCCAGCTCATGATACGTGAGCCACCGATTGCCCTCTTCCGGCACACGCAGCCATGAACCCACGTGCGCTTCGTAAATCGTGAGGGGCGCATCCACCGTCTGGCGCTGTGCGCGCGTGCGCATCCACGTCGCATCGCCCCACACGTACCTCGTCAGATCCCACACTTGCGAAGCCGTCTGCGGCCGGAGCTCGCTCGCAAACGCGTAGGGGTCGGCCTTCTCCGTGCGGTAGCCATGGTACTGCGAGGTGATCGCGTACTTGTAGCGCGCGCCCGCCTTGACGCCAGGCACGAAACACTCCCACACGCCTGCCTCGCCGCGACCGCGCAGCAGGTGTGACCCCGCGCGCCAGTCATTGAAATCCCCGATGACGGAAATCTCCCGCGCATTCGGCGCCCAGAGGGCAAAGTGCGTCCCGCGCACGCCGTGGACCTCGCGCACATGCGCGCCCAACTTCTCGTAGGTGCGATAGTGCGTGCCTTCCGCAAAGAGATGGAGATCGTAGTCCGTCAGGAGAAACACGTCATGTCGCTGATGAGCCGCCACGGTCATGGCCTGTGGCACGCGACTCATCCGCGAACCCCTTCGGTACGCACGCTGTGGTAAGGATGCTGGAGCCCAAATGGCTCGCGATGCCCCTGACTACGCAAAAACGCGGTGACGAGTTGCGTCTCCGCCCGCTGCCACGTGGGTTCATCGGCCTCTTTCCCCACGTCAATCGCGCCACCAGCGATCCGGCTATGCCCTCCACCGGCGGTGCCGCCACCAAGCAACCGCCACAGGAGTCGCCCGGCCTCCGCACGGGGATTGTACGTGCGCAGCGAGACGTACAAGCGGCCATCGTAGCGGCCGGTCACGATGGACCAGCGCATCTTCTCATGCGTGAGCAAAAAATCCGCCATGTGGGCGACGATATCTTGACTGGGCACCGGCCCCAGGTGGACGCCGATGATGTTCTTCACCGTAAACGCGCGATGGATGGCCTTGCCCAACGTGTAGAAAAACGAGCTGGGCCGCGGCGGATTTTGAATCTTCGAGAGCACCGGCATGCTGGCACGATCGAGCATGCGGCGGTACGCCTCAATATCACGCGCTCCCGCCTCGCGCCCCAACTGTTGCGTCTCGGAGCCGATGCCATAGACGAGGGCGGTGGCCAGCGGTGATGGGATAGGCAGCTTGGACGCGAGGAGCGCTTCCACGAGCAGCGTCGCTGTGGCGCCAGCCTTTTCATCTATCAGCATGACATCCGCCTCGGTTTTAGCGTGGCGCGGGTGGTGATCAATGACGAACGTCGCTCGACGCTGTGGCGGAAACCGATTGTTCTGAAACGGCGGCTGCGTATCCACGAGAGCCACATGTGGACACCGCTCTAACTCCTCGGGCGTGATCGGCTGCAGGGGGATCCGTAAGAGCCGCACCATCATCTGATTCTCCATGCGGCCGATGATACCGCCATAGCCGATCCGTGCCCGCACATCGTACGCGCGCTCCGCTAGCGTCGCCAACGCCCAGGCGCTCGCGATCGCATCCGGATCCGGATGGTCGTGCGTTAAGATCAGGAAGTTCGCGAGGGTGCTTCCCTGCTGCGCCAGGAAATGCAGGATCGGATGTGGGCTCGCTGTCGTCATGGAGCCGCAGGGGGTGCAGGGGCCTCGGAGCCTTTGACCCCCAAGAAGTTGAGGAGCGAGCCGCGATCCGATTTTGCAGGACCCAACTGCACTTCGACGACGTCGGGTTCCATCGCCACGAGTCGCAGGGTGGCAGGAATCCGCAGGTGCTGCTCAGCAAGGACGACGCGAGTCACCCCGGCCTCCGTGCCGGCCAAATCGAGGGTGACTTTCAGCGCCGTCGGCTTGACGTAGCCAAACTCCCGAGTCAGGCCGGCGAGGCTGACGACGACCTGCGGCGGGCGGATGGCTTCAACGCGCAGATGCGCTGGCACGTTTTGAGTTTCAACCGGTAGCTGGAAGGTGTGGCTGGTCGGTCTGAACCCCTGCGCAAACACGAGCCACAACACGATCGCCAACGTTACCGCAATCGCTTTCTCGAGCAAGTGCCGTTTGAAGAATCCCGTCCACCAACTCACCGGTGTCTGCGTGATGCGGATCTTGCGGACAAACGAGATCAGCTGCTGTTCCAGTTCATGGAGATCGCGCATGACCATGAGATGACCCTGCCGTGCCGTCGAGATGGTCCCGCGTTCCTCAGAGACGACGAGACAGAGCGCATCGGTGCGTTCCGAAAGCCCCACGGCAGCGGTATGCCGCGTGCCTAACCCTGAGAGTTTGTGGAACTCTTTCGAGAGCGGCAACTGCACCGCAAAACGCACGATGCGATTGCCGTCAATGATGACGGCCCCATCGTGGCCTTCCGAATGCGAATCGAAAATGCTGGCCACGAGCGGCCCGGAGAGCTCTCCATCGAGGACGTAGCCGCCGTCGAGGTGGCGTTCGAGGGGATCACGTCCTTTGAGAACGATCAGGGCGCCGATACGTTCGTGCGCGAATTGTCCCAGCGTCTGGACCAACACTTCGACCTCGCGGAGCTGGAGCGGCCGCGCGCCCTTGCCGCGTCGCAGACTCCAGACCGCCACGCGCTCAAAGAAGCTGCGCAGCTCCTCTTGGAAGATAATGACCAAGGCGACGACGAAGATGGCAAAGAAGCCTTGAAAGATCCATGTCGTCAGGTACATGTTCGCTTGACGAGCTACAAAGTAGATCAGTACAAAGATGACGATGCCGCGTGCCACGAACGCGGCCTTCGTCCGCTTAAACCATAACAGCAGCGCGTACAGCAAGGAGGTGACGATCGCGATATCCACGATATCCGCCAGGCCGATTTGACGCCATGTGTCGTGGAGATGCTGGACCCACATGTTAGGCGATCCTTTCCACGAGCCGCAGGACCGCGAGTGCCCGCCCCTGCAAGGGATAGGCGACACCACCGTTGAACATCTGCGACGCTGCCTGTGGCGCTGCCGTATCCACGAGGCGTTCCCACCGCTGCGCCTGAGGCCGTGGCGCAGGGAGTGTGAATGGAATCGGCTCGTGATGGGCGTTCATGAGGAGGAGCAACGTATCGCCGGTCATGTGATCGCCCCGCTCATCCACGTCGTCAATCGCATCGCCAGCGAGCCGCACACCCAGGCACCGCACGAAGGGCGCATGCCAGGCCTCATCGGTCATCTCCTTCCCCGACGGTTCGAGCCACGCGATGTCCTTCACGTCAGAACCCCGGATGCGATGTCCCTCCAAGAACGTGCGTCGTTGCAAGACGGGTTGCTCACGCCAGAGGGCAATGATCCGTTTCGTAAAGTCGAAGAAGGCGCGCTGGGTCTCCGTCAGTTCCCACCGGAGCCAACTGAGCTCGCTGTCGTGGCAGTAGGCGTTGCTGTTGCCCTGCTGCGTGTGACTGAGCTCATCGCCTCCTCGAATCATGGGGACGCCCTGCGACAGCAACAGCGTGGCCATGAAGTTGCGCTGCTGCTGTTCGCGCAACGCCAGAATCGTCGCATCAGTCGTCGGCCCCTCGACCCCACAGTTCCAACTGTGGTTATCCGCATCGCCATCGCGATTGTCGTCCCCGTTGGCCTCGTTGTGCTTGGTATTGTAGCTGACGAGGTCGTGCAACGTAAAGCCATCGTGGCAAGTGACGAAATTGATGCTCGCATACGGCCGCCGACCACTCTGCTCGTAGAGATCGCTACTCCCGCACAGGCGCGTGGCAAATTCCGACACCGCTCCGCCATCGCCCTTCCAGAAGCGGCGCACCGCATCGCGATACTTCCCGTTCCACTCCGCCCACCCGACGGGAAAATTCCCCACTTGATACCCGCCCTCGCCTAAATCCCACGGCTCGGCGATGAGCTTGACTTGCGAGATGACCGGATCTTGGTGAATGACATCGAAGAAAGCGCTCAATTTGTTCACCGCATGCAGCTCGCGCGCCAACGCGCTTGCGAGATCGAAGCGAAAGCCGTCCACATGCATCTCCAACACCCAATACCTGAGGCTGTCCATGATGAGCTGCAGGACCCGCGGATGTTGCATGTTGAGGGTGTTGCCGCAGCCGGTGAAGTCCTCGTAGTGGCGCGGAGCGTCTTTCGTGAGCCGATAGTATGAGACGTTATCAATACCGCGAAACGCGAGCGTGGGGCCTAAGTGGTTGCCCTCGGCGGTGTGGTTGTACACCACGTCGAGAATCACCTCGATCCCGGCGGCATGTAACGCGCGCACCATCATCTTAAACTCGCGCACCGACTCGTGCGGTGCATCAGCCGTGGCATAGCGGACCTCGGGCGCAAAAAAGCAGAGGGTGTTGTAGCCCCAGTAGTTGGTGAAGCCGTGTTGCACCAGCCGGTGGTCATCTACGTGCTGGTGGACCGGCATGAGCTCGACGGCGGTGATCCCCAGCTCGGTCAAGTGGCGAATCGCTGCCTCCGACGCCAGACCCGCATACGTGCCGCGGAGTTTCTCTGGCACGTGCGGATGGCGGATGGTCAAACCCTTGACGTGCAGTTCGTAGATGAGCGTTTTGTGCCACGGCGTGCGCGGCGGCCGATCATCCCCCCAGGTAAAGGCCGTGTCAATCACGACGGCGAGCGGGGCATACGCGGCGTTATCGCGCTCATCCCGCGAGAGATCTTCCTTTGGATCGCCGACGCGGTAGCCATACATCGTGTCGTGCCAGCGCACCGTCCGGCCGATCGCCTTCGCGTAGGGATCGAGCACGACCTTCGCCGGATTGAACCGCTGGCCGTGCGCCGGCTGGTAAGGGCCGTGCACGCGATAGCCGTAGAGTTGTCCCGGGCGCACATCAGGCAGATACCCGTGCCAGACCATGTCGGTCTGCTGCGCGAGCGTGAGGCGATGGCTCTCCTGCGTCACCTCGGGTGAGTCGAAGAGACAGAGCTCGACGTTCGTCGCCTGCTCGGAAAAGAGCGCGAAGTTGACGCCGGAGCCGTCCCACGTCGCCCCCAACGGTGCGGGGCGTCCAGGCCAGAGGCGCATCTTAGTCACTCCTGTGAGAGCTGGCGAACTGCCCAGCATCGCGAGAGGCGGCATCCATCAATTTGACAGAAGGTGTTATTGTAACAGACGTAGGAGCGGCAATCAAGGCGGGGCCGTTCCCCTAGACCGGCAGCGGCTCTTGCGCGAGGGCCTGTCTGATCGTCGTGTGGAGCGTGTCCATGGCGATCGGCTTGGTGAGGTAGCCCAGCAGACCGTAGAGGCGGTGGGCTTCATGCGCGATGTCGAGGTCTTGATACGCCGTGAGGACGATGACGCGCTGCGCGCGGTGCATCTGACGCAGGACTTCGAGCACGCGCAAGCCGTCCATCTTGGGCATGTGGAGATCGAGGAGCAGGAGATCGTAGTGATCGCTATTGAGCTTGGTGAGCGCCTCCTCACCATTGAGGGCGATGTCGCAGCCCCCCAGCGTCGCGAGCGCTTGGCGCATCAGCTCACAGATCCGCGGCTCATCATCGCAGATGAGGAGTTGCGGGCGCGGCGGGTGGGCATGCGATCGCCGCTCAAGCAGTCCCGTCGCAGACTGGTGTTTTGGTTTCATGGCCCCTCCTACACCGTGGGCGGACTCACCACGACCAGCGCCTGGGCAGGCAACTCGCCGACGTTGACGACGGTGTGCCGCTGCGCGGCATCAAAAAAAATCGTATCGCCGGCCTTGAGCCGATGGTGCGCTGAGTTCACACAGATCTCAAGGCAGCCGTCCAGCACGTAACAAAACTTGACCGTCCCTGGCCGCAGCTCTTCCTCACCCGTGCTCCCACTGGGGGCGAGAAACAGCAGCGACGGCCCAAAGGGCTTCCCGAGGAGGTGCGTCGTGAGGTGCTGCAGCGTCAGGCCCCGTTCCGGCACCACGTAGCTAGCCACGCGCGCTTCAGCCTGCTGCACTTCGACCGGCCCCTGCCACCCGTCCAGACCGGCGTAGAACTCCGCCAGCGTCACCCCCAGCCCTCGGCACAGCTTACCCACCAGCTCCACCGTTCCTGAGCGCAACCCGCGCTCCAAGTAGCTGATGGTGCTTTTATCTACCCCGGAGCACTGCGCCAGCTCCACCAGGGTCAACCCACGGTGTTTCCGCAAGGCACGGAGCCGGGTGCCATAGGGACTCGCGAGCGAAGACGCCTTCCTCCCCATAATAGTAATTTACCACAGATACGTAATCTTGTCAACTATTTTCTCTAGATATTGTTTTTTATAAATATAAATAAATAAAAAAGTTATATAAAATTTACGTAACATTACGTAATATAATTTGACAAATTACGTAATTAAATGGTATACTTCATTCTGACGATCAGTGAGAGGTGCGCGAGATGAGGAAAACGCTTGAGATTTTTAGAGATTGCAGGGAGGACACCCCCCGACCCCTCCTCCGCCCATCCAGCTACCTACCCTCCCTCTCCTGCTGCAACGGGGTGATTCTCATCAGCACGTACCTGGCGATCGCTGTGTTCCTCATCCTGGAAGGCGCTTCCCTCTCCCGCACCCTCGAGAATCAGAAGCTGAGTCTGCGGGAGGTGCAGACCACGCAGGCGTTGCACTACGCGGAAGCCGGCCTGGACCGCGCCGTTGGGGAGCTACGCCTGCATGCCAACTACCCGGGCACCAACGGCGCCACCATCCCCCTCGGTATCGGCGCCTACACGATCAGCGTCGCACCGTATCCCAATGAGCCAGATTTGCGCCACGTGACCATCGAGGGCTTGACGCCTGACCCCGACGTCAATCCCGCGTCCATCTCCCAGGACCTGGCGGCCATCGTGCGCGTGGAACGGCAGCGATTCAGTTGGGGGATCTTTGGCGACCGCCACGTAGAGAGCGTCGGCACCGTCAAGATTGATGGCTATGACTCGCAGCTTGGGCGCTACGGGCCGGAGAACCTCGACACGGGTGGCGGCCACCTGGCGACGAACAACACCGATCCCAACAGCATCCGCATCAACGGGAATTTGGCGATGGGGACTGGCAACCTCTACTGCGGCGTGGGCTGCGATCCTGCGACGGCGATTGACATCCACGGCAGAGCCGAGTACGGCGAAGCGCTCGCGCTGGACAAGCCCAAACTGATGCCACCCATCACGGTGCCTGAGCTACCGCCAGGCAAGGAGGAAAAACCGCAAACGTTTTCCGGCGGCACCACCACGTTGGATCGGAATTACCCCGATGCGTTTCCCCTGGATGACGGCACGTATGCGATCGTCGCCTCGAGTCTGTCCATCACCGGCAATGCCGCGGTGCTGGTGGGCGAGGATCCAATGGAAATCTACGTGACAGGAGGTACAACGATGGACGGGACGGTTACCGTCGGCGATGCCAGCCACCACAACGCGACCAAACTCCTCATCAAAGTCACGAGCTCCGAGACCGTCTGGATCGGCGGCGGGGCGACGCTGTACGGGGCACTCTATGCGCCGGAGGCGGCCGTGGACATCGGCGGCAACGCCGCGTTCTTCGGGGCCGTCGTAGCCAAGGAGATTCGGAACAACGGGACGGTCGTGGTCCACTTTGATCAGGCCTTGGAGTGGATGCCCGGCATGAGCGTCTCCGAGGTCTCCCTCGTCACCTGGACTCGGTAACTCCTGTCTGCCCCTCCACGTCCTTATCGCGCGAACGAGACCTCGAGTTGCTGGTGGGATGTTACGTCGGTGAGCGTGATGCGTCGGAAGGGGGAAAATACTGCCCCGCGTGGACTCGAACCGTCGCTCCCCCGACTCCGTCGGGGTCGCTCCATAGGAGGGACAACCGAGGGTTTTCCCTCCTATCGGTCGTCAGTTGTGTATACTCAGGACTCCCTGGTCTCCCTTTCCTGCAAGGAAGGTGCTTTTGAGGGGAACTATAGTTCCCCTCAAACTCCCTTCTGGTTCTCATCCAAGCAGGGCTACTTCCAAGAAAATACTGCCCCGCGTGGACTCGAACCACGATACCCAGATCCAGAGTCTGGTGTGCTACCATTGCACCACGGGGCAAAAGATGTTAGGCGTGGGGAGGTTTCTGTTTGAGCCAGCGATCGCAAAAGGCCGTGAGGCGCCGACGATCCGCGTCCGACATGTCAATAAACTCCACCCCCACTTCAAACTGCGGCGCACCGATGCGCGAAAATTCCCGCAGCCACTTGACTTCCCCTTGCGCGTGGATCGGCGCTTGATCAGACGAGAGTTCGAGGGTCATCTCCAAGAACGAGCCCCCGCGCAGTTGTTCAATCGAGGGAAAGCGAATACCCGCAACGCTGATGTCGCGGCTCACGCTCTGGACGCTGACGGCCGGGTCCTCCATCGAATGACAGCGCACCAAGACCGGGGCTTGGCAGCGCGGATAGCGTCGCTTTTCTGTCCGGAGCGTCCCAGGATAGTCAACCATGGGACCCCTTTGCCAAGTGCGTGGCGGCGTATGCCAATCGTGTGAGGACGCGCTCCTTGCCGATCAGCGCCATCGTCTCAAACAGCCGCGGACTCACCGACCGACCGGTGATGGCGACGCGCACCGGATGGAAGATGGTCTTGGCCTCTGTGCCTCGCTCGGCCACGAATTGTCGCGTCACGGTCTCCAGCGTCTGCGGATCGAAGGCCGAGGTGGTTGCGAGTCGTTCGCGGAGCTTCCCCAAATCTGCTGCCACACCATCCCGCTGGAGAAATTCCTCCACCGCCTGCGGCTGATACTGCACGTCGTCTACGAAAAAGAAATCGGCCAACGCCTCAAACTCCTCGAGCGTTTTGATCCGCTCCTGCATCAAGGTCACCACGCGCAGCAACCACGCGCCATCGGTCGCCGGCGGAGACCATCCTCGCTGCTGCAACCGTGGCCTCAACAGTTCAAGGAGCTGCGGTGGTGGCAACTGTTTGATGTGCAACCCGTTGAGCCATTCCAGTTTGTCTGGGTCAAATTGCGCCGCGGTTTTTTTGATGCGCCGGATGTCGAACCATTCGATGATCTCGCGCGGCGTCATCACCTCGCGATTGCCCCCGGGCGACCACCCGAGGAGGGCGAGGTAATTGACGACGCCACTCGGCAACAATCCGTGGTCGCGGAGTTCCAGGATATCCTGTGCCCCGGTCCGTTTGGAGAGCCGCGCGCGCTCGGCATCCACGATCAGCGGGATGTGCGCAAACTGCGGCGGCTGATACCCGAGGGCGTGATAGAGGAGGAGTTGTTTCGGCGTGTTCGCGATGTGATCATCGCCGCGAATGACCTGAGTGATCTGCATCAGCGCATCATCCACCACGCAGGCGAAGTTGTACGTTGGCAGGCCATCCGCTTTGATGAGGACCAGATCCTCCAGCAGCGTTGTATCAAAGGTGATTGGCCCGTGGATGAGATCGTCAAACGTTAGCTGTTGCGGCTCGATGCGAAAGATGACCGCACCGGCCTCGTGCCGCGCGCGGTTGGCGTCGAGCAGCCGTTGCGCGTGCTCACGATACACGGCGATCCGCTCTCGCTGAAAGTATGGTCCTTCATCAGGAACAATGCCTAACCACGCGAGGCTGGCGAGAATCTGTTGGAGGTATTCTTCTTTGGAGCGCTTCTGGTCGGTATCTTCGATGCGCAGGATCAATGTGCCGCGGTGCCGCTGCGCCCAAAACCAGTTGAACAGGGCTGTGCGGGCACTGCCGACGTGGAGGACCCCGGTGGGACTAGGGGCAAATCGCACACGCACCCCCTCACCCATTACGCGTCGGCCCCCACCAGCGACTCAGCAGTGGCGGATTGGTGGACCGGGGTGCTGAGGGTGGCTGCGAGACGCTCGGCCGCGCGCTGGGCTTCCTCCATGGTCGGATAGCGCACGTCGCGATAGCCGCGGACCGTCTCCGGCACGCGCAGGATCTCGACGTAGCGGTCGTAGGTCGTGCGATCGCTGTAGGCGAACCCGTTTACGAGCTGGAGGTACCACTCGCGAAAGGCTTTCTCTCGACGGTGCCACTGCGGCAAGAGCCGTCGGAGCAGTGTGGCGTGGCACATGAGGCGCAAGTGCCAATTCCGCGTATTGAGACGAAACGTGATGTCGCGACCGAAGATCGTGAACTGGGGTTGGTTCCAATGGAGGTACTCGATGCGATCGCCGTTCGCCTCATCCACGCGATATCGTTGTTTGTCTCGCGCGAGTTTTTCGGGACTCGTGAGGAGCTGCGCCACATACACTTCATCCTTGATGGCCATCACTTTATGGGCGTACCAGATCACCGCCTCGGTGGCCCGCCAACCAAACGCGGCACGATCGCGCTGATGCACCTGCTCCACCACCGCGCGATAGCGCGCAGCGTAGGCGATGTCTTCATACTCGATGAGATCGGCCACGCGCCTCGCAAACGGCGTCAACAGCGACACGGGTAACTGCCAGTCGGCTTGAGCGTGGCGGATCGTGGTGTCATACCACGCGACCCGACGGCGACCGCCCCAGCCGCGACGCAGCGCCTGCCGTTTCAACGCGACGACGGCCTCGAGGGATTCGGTGACCTCCTCCCGCAGGATCGCGATCTCGCCTAACGCCACACGACGGCCCAGTATAAACGCCGCGAGGTTCGTGTCTCGCTCATCGCGAGGCACCGACTCACGAATCGCCCACTCTAACGACGCCCCCGACACCGGCAGCAACCCTTTCTGATACGCGAGGCCCAACATGATCAAGTTGGCATACAACCGATTGCCGAAGTGCGTTTCCGAGAGGGCGGAGGCATCGAAACCGGTGTAGGTCTCGGGACGTGTCGCGCGCTTGAGCCACTGCTCGAGCTGTATCGTATCAGCGGCCTCGGCCTTGCCCACCAACATGGTGATCGTGGGTGTCTCAAAGGTATTGATGAGCGCGGTGGTGCGTTGCGGATGCGCCACGCGGAAATTCGTGTGCGGATCAATGCTGCGCACCGCCTCGATAATGTCCATGCCGAGCAACAGGTCGGCATGGCCATACGGAATGATCGGTGAGATGGGTTTGTCATGGGTGAAGAAGCCGATGTAGGAATAGACACCGCCGTTCCGAATCGCCAGTCCCTTGCGATCAGAGAACTTCACCTCGAACCCGTCCCGCATCCCCGCGCGGACGAGAATCGCGGCGATGACACCGACCCCCATGCCACCCACGCCGGCTAAGTAGGCGTACCACGCGCTGTCGAAGGCACAGCGAGGTGGCTCGGGTAGCGGTGCGGAGTCAACCGAGCGCGGCTGTTGTTGTGGAGGTCGTTGACGATGGACGATGACCTCTTCAAACGATGGGCACACGAGGCGCTGCGTGCAGGCCTTGTCCGCGACGCAGTTAGAGAGATCCGTAGCGATTTTTTTGCCGTAAGGGGTCTCGATCATCGTCAGGCCGGGACAGCCGGTGGCCTTGGTGCATTCGAGGCAATACTCGCAGACTTCGGGTGTAATGTTGACGTGCCGTTCCTCTGGCAGAAAGCCCTGCGCCTTGATGACCGCGTGCTGCTCCTTGCGTTGCCGACGGTGGAAGGTGATCCCGCATTCCTTGTCCGCAATGACAACCTTCACCCCGTCCTTCAGAATCGTCTCTTCCAGGGAGGCGCGATAGTTCGCGTGATAGGCCGGGTTGGTTCGCTCAATCGTCACGGCGGTGCCCTGCGCCATACCCTGGAGAATCGCCTCGATATTCTGCATGACAGTGGCATGGCCCATCACATCCACGTCCACTCCCGGCGTGGGCTGATGGCCGGTCATCGCGGTGGTTTTGTTATCGAGGATGACGTAGGTGATATCCTGTTGGTGTTTGATCGAATCCGAGATTGCCACCATCCCGCCGTGGAAGAACGTCCCATCGCCCATGAAGACGACTTGCTTGTTCGTAATGAAGGGGTCAATCCCGGCGCCGGTGCCGCCGCCCAAGCCCATGCCGGAGTAGTTGTGCATGAGCGAGGTGTTGGGTTCAAACATGAGCATCGTGTAGCAGCCCGTATCCCCATGAAACACGAGTTCGACGGGTTCCCGATGATGGCGGCGTCGCATGTAGTTGGCATCGTGGAAGGCGCGTTGGATGTCGAGCAGCACACTCGACGAATCGCGATGCGGACAGCCGGGACAAAACGTCGGCGTGCGTTGCGGGAGGGACACCTCCTCGTGCTGCGTTTCCTGGAGAAATTGCAAGACCTGCGTCAAGCGCTCCCGTGACTCATGCCCATCCTCCGTGACGGACCACCGACGCTGGAGGAACGGCACCAACCGCTCCACGACCATGGATGGGTTGAGCCCTCGCTGCTGAGGAAACCCCTCCAGACCGTCGGGAAAGTGCTTGCCCCAGATGCGCGGGAACTGGCGCAGTTGGCCCTGTTGGTGGAGTTCTTTGATCAGGTACGTCACCTGTGATTCCACAAAGGGGCGCTTCTCTTCGACGACGACAAGCTCGGTGAGCGGTGCGACGAAGGCGGCGATGAGTTGCGTATCGAGCGGATACGACACGCCGAGTTTGAGCATCGGATACCGGCCGGTCAATCCCAATTGGTCTAAGGCCTGCACGAGGTAACAGTACGCCATCCCCGAGCTGATGAAGCCCACCGTCTCGCCAGGACGTCCTCGGATAATCTGGTTGAGCTGGAGGGCCTTGGCTCGTGCGATCAACCGAGCAAATCGCTCCTCCAGCGTCGCTTCCTGCTGACTCGTCCGCGGTGGCAAGAGCACCGTCTCTTCGAGCGCAAACGTCGTGGGCTCGAGTTGAATGGGCCGCGTGCGACTGATGGTCGGCGGCTGGTTGGAAAACACGCGAACTGTGCCTCCTCCATCCGCCTGATTCGTCGTCACGAGATATGCGATGAACAGATCCGCCGTCGCGGAGAGGTCGAAAGCATGCTTGATCCAGTCCTTGATCTCCTGAAACGTACTCGGTTCCATGACGGGCAGATGCAGATGCTGGGCGATGAAGCGCGAATCCGCCGGCACTTGCGTGCTTTCGTTCCATGGATCATCGCCGATGACGACGATCGCGCCGCCGCGATGCCCATGCTTGGCCAAATTACCCAAGGCCAATCCATCGGCGGCCACATGGGCACCGACGCTCTTCATCACCGCCATCGCCTTGAGGTCCGCCATCTGCGAGCCGTTCAGTCGTGCCGCAGCCAGCGCTTCGTTGTTCGCCATGTGGAAGGCGATGCCGTACTCATCGAGGAGCTGTTGTCGCTGGCGAGGTATGTCAAAGAAATCGGCGAGCGGACTGCCAGGATACCCTGTCACGAGAGCAACGCCCCCTTCCAGCGCTCCCTTCAGCAAGAGCTCGCTCCCCGTATACGCTTGAATGCCTGAGGCCTGCAGGAACCGCTCATCCATCGCGACGCACCACCGAATAACTCGGAGTCAATTCATGACGCTGCAATGCCCACGCCACCTGCTCAACGATGCCGGCGGGTGTGAGCTTGACCTGCTCGAGCAGTTGGTCTCGTTGCCCATGCTGGATAAACGCCGTGGGGATGCCGAGACGCACCACCGTCAGATCCCGCCACCCTTCTTCCTCAACGGCTTCCAACACTGCGCTCCCAAAACCCCCTTCAAGGCCGGCCTCCTCGAGCGTGATGAGGAGCCGATGGCGCTGGGCTATCTCGCGCAGCAGTGCGCGGTCCAACGGTTTGACAAACCGCGCGTTGACGACGGTGGGTTGCACACCGTGCTGCTGAGCGAGCTTCCGTGACGCCTCGACAGCGGGATAGACCATGCTCCCGAGTGCCCACAGGGCAATGTCTTCGCCAGCGATCAACGTTTCCGCTTGGCCCAGTTTGATCGGCTGCGTGGCCTTGCGCAGTGGCGATGAGAGCGGCAAGGAACTGCCGCGCGAATACCGGAGACTGATGGGCCCAGGAAATGTCGCGGCAAAAGTGAGCATTTGGGCGAGTTCGGTTTCGTCTTTCGGCGACAAGATCGTCATCCGCGGAAACGCGCGCAGGTACGCGATGTCAAACAGGCCGTGATGGGTGGGGCCATCTTCACCGACGAGCCCGGCGCGGTCAATCGCAAAGACCACGGGTACATCTTGGAGACAAATTTCATGGAAGAGCTGATCGTAGGCCCGCTGGAGAAACGTGGAGTACATTGCAATGACCGGCCGCAGGCCCCCACGCGCGAGGCCAGCGCCGAAGCCCACGCCGTGCTGCTCAGCCATCCCCACATCGAAACAGCGGTCGGGAAATCGTTCCTGGAAAGGTCGCAATCCCGTGCCTTCGAGCATGGCTGCCGAAATCGCAACCACGCGCTTATCGCTGGTGGCCAGCCGCACCAGCGTTTTTGTAAACGCGTCGGTAAAACTCGTAAACTCGCGACCGTTCCGCCGCTTGATCTCTACCCGCTTCGGCTGCCCGGTCTTGAGGTCAAACGGCTCGACTTTGTGGAACCGTTCGGGATCGCGTTCCGCCCAGGAGCACCCTTTGCCCTTCTGCGTGATCGTGTGGATCAGCATGGGGCCGTGCAATCGTTTCACGTTCCGTAACGTCGTGATGAGCGCGTTGAGGTCATGGCCGTCAATCGGTCCAAAGTAACGAAACCCCAAATCCTCGAAGAGACGTCCGGGAACCAACATGCCTTTGACGCCCTCTTCAATCTGCTTGGCGAGACGCAGCAGACGCGACCCATATTTGGGCGTCCGCCTGAGGAGGGACTCGACGTCGTCGCGCAGCCGGTTGTAGACGGGCGCGGTGATCACGCGATTCAAATAGCGACTGATCGCTCCGACGCTGGGAGCGATGGACCACTTGTTGTCGTTGAGGATGACGAGGAAATCGCGTTCTTTCACGTGCCCCGCATGATTGAGCGCTTCAAGGGCCATCCCTTCACCGAGACTGGCGTCGCCGAGCACGGCGACGACACGCCGTCGAGCACCGGTGAGATCGCGCGCCGTCGCCAAACCCAGCGCCGTCGAGATCGCGGTGCCGCCATGTCCCGTCGTAAACAGATCGTACGGACTTTCCTCTTTGTTGTTGAATCCGCTGATCCCCCCGAGCTGCTTGAGCGTGGAAAATTGCTCGCGACGACCAGTGAGCAACTTGTGCGCGTAGGCCTGATACCCCATGTCCCAGACGATCTGGTCAGTCGGTGCGTCGAAGACGTAGTGCAGGGCGACGATGAGCTCAACGGCCCCGAGACTCGAAGCAAAATGACCGCCCACGTGAGATACCGTTGTAAGAATGGTCTCCCGCAGCTCCTGGGTGAGCTCGGGAAGCTGTGCCAGGCGCAAGGCCTTCACATCCTGCGGGCTGTTGATGCGGTCTAAGAGTCGTCCCACAACACGCCTCCTACTGCGTCCGCCACACGATGGCGTCCACTAACTGGCGCAAGGGCTCAGCGCGGCGATCCAGCCCGCGCAAGCAGCGCTGTGCGCGACGAGCAGCCGCAAGCGCCTGTCGCCTGGCCGCCTCGTTGCCGACGACGAGGGTCAGGCCTTCGCGATCCAGCAGATCATCCGTGATTTGAAATACCATACCCAACCAAAAGCCGTAACGCTCGAAGGCGCGGATCTGCTGCGGCGTCCCACCGCCTAACAGTGCGCCAAGCCTCGTGCTCAGCGACATGAGTTTAGCTGTTTTATGTGCATTAATGTACTCTAACAGTTTCCTTGAGCCTTGGGCCTTGAGCCTTGCGCTGGTGCGCTGCCATGCCAAGTCCATCACTTGACCGCCAATCAAGCCCTTCGTTCCAACGATCTGCGCCGTTACCTGCAGCGCGGCTAACCGACGGGCTGCGTGATTGCCGCGGGCCAACAACTCAAAACCCATCGAGAGCAGCGCATCGCCCGCTAAGATCGCAATCGCTTCACCGTAGCGACGGTGCACGGTGGGTTTGCCGCGTCGCACCGCCGCATTGTCCATGGCTGGGAGATCATCGTGAATGAGCGAGTAGGTATGGATGCACTCGAGCGCACACGCGGCTGATAACACATCGGTGATCTGGCCGCCCACGGCTTCGCAGGCCGCCAGACACAGGATGGGCCGCAATCGCTTGCCACCGGCCAACAGACTGTAGCGCACGGCTTCGTGAATGATGGGAGGAAAGGCGTCCTTCCGTGGGACGGCTGCGGCTAACGCGCGGTTGATCAGACGCGAGCGCTGCGTCACATACCGCTGGAGCTGCGGAGACATGGGAGCGGCTGGGGATGCTGCTGCACGTTTAATCATGCGCGTCAGGCTCCGCGGCGTCCTCGAAGGGTTGCGCGGTGAACTCGCCAGCGCCGTCCTTCATCAGCAGCTCCACGCGTCGCTGGGCCTGCTCTAGGCGCTTCGAGAGTTGGTGGGCCAACCGCACCCCTTCCTCGTAGCGCTTGAGTGAAACCTCCAGCGTCAGTGAGCCGTGTTCCAACTCATCCACAATTTTTTCCAGTCGTTTCAGCGAGTCTTCAAACTTGAAATCGCCCGGGCTCGCTGGAACGGTTTTCGCGCGTTTCATCTGTTCACTCATGCTGGCCCTCGCCTACGTGATCAATCTGTTCGACGCGACTGATGAGCGAACCCTGTGCTAGTCGGGTTCGCAGACGGTCGCCCACACGAGCCGACCGCACTGACCGCAAGAGCTCCTGCGTCGTCTCGAGAAATGTCAGACTGTACCCACGCGCCAAGATCGCGACCGGACTTAAGGCGTCCAGGCGTCCGGCCAATTTCCCAATGAGCGCGTGCCACTGCTGCACGTGATGTTGCAGGGCCGTCGTCATCGTCTGTTGGACATGCTGGAGGCGTAACGAGAGCCGCAGCATCTGCTGCTGAGGGCTGAGGGCGTGGAGACGGCCCACGAGACCGGTGATCAGTTGTCGTCGGAGTGTCACCTGGTGTCCCAGCGCCTGATGGACACGGCGGAGCGCCTCATCCACCTGTTGTTGGAACTGTTCCAGTGCCTGCGTCGGCTGACGAAAGACGTAATGCGCCTGCAGGAACTCGAGGCGCTGTCGCAGCTCGTTCAGCCGCTCATGGATCGCCGCCTGGAGCTGGTCGCGCGCCAGGGCCACGCGATCGAGCAAATCCTGCTGAGTGGCAACCACGAGCTCTGCTGCTTCGGAGGGTGTTTTCGCGCGGACATCGGCCACGAAATCGGCAATCGTGTAGTCCACCTCATGGCCCACCGCTGACATTACGGGAATCGTTGAGGCATAGATGGCACGGGCGACCACCTCTTCGTTAAAGGCCCAGAGATCTTCAGGGCTGCCACCACCCCGTCCGACGATGAGCACATCCAGTGGGAGGCGCGCATGGAGCAGGTTGAACTCGTGAATCGCACGGGCAATCTCCAACGCAGCGCCCTCCCCTTGCACCCGCACTGGATTGATCAGAATGTGCAGCCCGGCAAAGCGCCGCTTCAGGATTTGGAGCATGTCGTGAATGGCCGCACCCGTTGGTGAGGTGACGATCCCAATGCGCTGCGGCACGAGGGGCAAGGGTCGTTTGTGCGCCGGATCAAATAGGCCTTCCTTCGCGAGGCGCTCTTTGAGTTGCTCAAACGCCAACTGCAGCGCGCCCCATCCTTTCGGTTCCACATCCTCGACGGTGAGTTGGAATTTACCGCTCGGCGGATAGATATCTAACGAGCCGCGGCAGATGACCTGTAAGCCGGTCGTCACAGTGAAGCGCAGTTGCGCCAGGCGCGACCGAAAGATGATGCCCTTCAAACTCGCCTCCGCGTCTTTCAAGGTGAGATAGCCATGCCCGTGTTGTGAGACCTCAAACTCGGAGATTTCGCCTTCCACCCAGATCCGTTGGTACGTCCGTTGCAGCAACAACTTCGCGTCACGGATGATTTCACTGACACGGTAGATCTTGCGTACAGCCTCACGCCTGCTGATGGCTGTCGGTTGTCTGCTGCTTGCTATTTGCATAGGACTCATGTGATCCGCTCCTGGACACGTCGGATACTCACGGCACGACCCGTGGCAGGATCCACGTCCACGATGGCGCCGTGCAATTGCGGATTGCCGTCGGCCATTTCAAATTTGACTGGCATGTGGGTGAGGAACCGCTGTAAAATCTGATCGGTGCGCCGCCCGATGACGGAATCATAGGGACCGGTCATTCCTAAGTCGGTGATGTGCGCTGTGCCGCCGGGCAGGATCCGCTCATCCGCCGTCTGCACATGCGTGTGTGTGCCAAACACGCACGTGACCCGTCCGTCGAGATACCACGACATCGCGATCTTTTCCGACGTCGCCTCGGCGTGCATATCCACGAAGATGATGGGCGTTTCCTTGCGCAGACGCTCCACCGCCTCCGTCGTGGTCCGAAACGGACACTCGCAGACATCCATGAACACGCGTCCCATCACATTGATGACGCCGATCCGTGGCCCTGTCGGCAACTGGTAACTCCACGCCCCGACGCCCGGCACCCCATTCGGATAGTTGATGGGCCGCAGCAACCGATGGTCGCGATTCATCACCTCGAAGATTTCCTTTTTACTCCAGATGTGATTGCCCGAGGTGAGCACATCAACGCCCGTGGCGTAGAGTTCATCGGCGATGTCTGGGGTGACTCCTGAGCCACCCGCCGCATTCTCCGCATTGGCGATCGTCCAGTCAACGCCCTCCGTGCGCTTGAGCCGAGGCACAACGGTAGCCACGGCCCTGCGCCCCGGTTTACCGACGATATCACCGATCAGCAGTACTTTCATTATCGCGCGAACTCCACCGCACGTGTCTCGCGAATGACCGTGACTTTAATCTGTCCAGGAAATTCCAGGCTCTCTTCGATGCGCTTTCGGATGTCACGCGCTAACGCAATCGCTTCCAGGTCGGTCACGCGCTCGGGTTGCACCATCACGCGCACTTCACGGCCGGCCTGAATCGCATACGACTTCTCCACGCCTTTAAACGACGCCGCCAGGTCTTCCAGGGCTTTCAAGCGCTTGATGTAATTCTCCAGCGTATCGCCGCGAGCGCCTGGCCGAGAGCCACTGATGGCATCCACCACTTGCGTCAGGACCGCGATGATTGTTTGCGGCTCGATGTCGTTGTGATGGGATTCAATCGCATGGACGACGTCGGGTGGCTCGCCGTACTTGCGCGCGAGCTCTCCCCCGATGAGCGCATGCGGCCCTTCCACCTCGTGACTGACGGCCTTGCCGATATCGTGCAGGAGAATCGCGCGACGCGCCAACGCGGGATTGACGCCCAATTCAGAGGCCACGACGTTCATGAGCGCAGCACACTCTTTCAGGTGGATGAGCGCATTCTGGCCGTAGCTCGTCCGAAACCGCAACCGGCCCAGGAGGCGCACCAGCTCAGGATGCATGTCGGTGATGCCGACGTCAGCGACGGCGCGCTGCCCTTCCTGGCAAATCGTGTCTTCCATCTCGCGCTTGACTTTCTCGACCACTTCTTCGATGCGCGCGGGATGAATGCGCCCATCCGCCATGAGACGTTCGAGGGCGATACGGGCCGTTTCCCGACGGACCAGATCAAACGCCGAGAGGGTCACCGTCTCTGGCGTTTCATCCACGATGATATCAACGCCCGTCGCTAACTCGAGCGCACGGATGTTGCGCCCCTCGCGTCCAATGATGCGTCCTTTCATCTCTTCGTTCGGCAGTTGCATAATACTCACCGACGACTCGACCGTGTATTCCGACACACAGCGCTGCATCGCCTGGACCAGGATGTCTTTCGTGCGACGCTGCGCCTCGGCAGCCGTTTCTTCCTCGACCTGTTTGATCAGCCGCCCTGATTCTTGGCGCAAGTCGGCTGCGAGTTTACTCAGGTACAACGCCTGGGCCTCGTGTGGCGATAAGCCGGCGAGATTTTGCAGCCGCTCTTTTTCCTGACGGATGACTTGGGTCAACTCCTGCTCGTGCTGACTCAGGCGCTGTTCCGTCGTCCTCACGCCACGCTGGCGCTCCTCCAGCTCGCGTTCCTTCCGATCCAGCAGATCCACTTTGCGATCAAGGTTTTCCTCGCGCTGTTGGAGACGTTTCTCCAGTGTGCCCAGTGTCTGCCGCGTCTCCTTCGTCTGCACGTCGAACTCGTGGCGCGTCCGCACGAGCAGATCTTTCGCCGCTAACTCGGCGTCTCGTCGGATGGTCTCGGCCTGACGCTGGGCGTCAGCGAGGCGTTGCTGGGCGGTGAGTTCCGCAGTGCCGAGGAGTCGTTCAGCGCGTTGCTTCCGTAACTGGTACCCGAGGAGCAACGCCACCAGCCCACTGCTGATGGCGACGATTCCGTAGCCCATGACGCTCTGGAGGTGTCCCATCGGTCCCGCCCTCCACGTGTACTTTGCTCATGCGCTGTTGAGTCACAGCATCCATCGGCTACGCGCTCACCAGCGTCGTGACCGTGGCATCGTGAGGCTCCACAGGCAATTGTTCAACCACCTGACACGCAAACGCCAATCCCATCCGCACCGTCGTGGGAGGGAGTGTCTTGAGGAACCGGTCGTAATAACCTTGACCATGGCCGAGGCGATGCCCGGCGCGATCAAATCCCACACCTGGCACGAGGAGCACATCTATGTCTGCTGCTGCGACCTCGACGCCGGCATCGAGACGGGGTTGCCGCACGCCGTAGGGTCCGACGTCGGTGTCCGTCATGCGATCACGAATCGTGTAGAGTAGCAGCCGCTTCGTCATCGGTTCCACACGGGGCAACGCCACGCGCTTCCCCTGGGCCAACGCCGCATCAATGATGGCAGAGGTATCCACTTCCTCGTCGAGGGACGCGTACGCTGCCACGGTACGGGCCTGCCGAAAACGCTCCGATGTCACCACCTGTTGTGTAATCTGCTGACTGCGCCGACGACGTTCCTCCGGCCGTTGCTGACGGAGCCGCGCCACGAGCGCTTGTCGCCACTGCGCTTTCTGAGCCTGTACATCCTCAGCCACGAGCGGCATGCGCCACGGTGATCGTACGGAGCGCTGGCACCACGCGCTCCACGACGGTAATGACGGCCTGAATCTCTTCCTCCGTGGTGAAACGGCCAAGCGAGAAGCGCACGCACTGCTTGGCCTCCTCCACAGAGCGCCCCATCGCGAGCAAGACATGCGAGGGTTCACGACGACCTGAACTGCACGCCGCGCCCGTCGAGACGGCCAGCCCTTCGAGGTCCAACCGCATCACGAGCGCTTCGCCACTCACGTCGGCAAAACGAACGTTCACGGTGTTGCACAGCCGCTCTGTCGGATGGCCGTTCAGCACGGTGTCCTCGATACGATCCTGCACGCCCGTCAGCAAGTGATCGCGCAACCGCTGCATCCGGGCGACGTCCTCAGCTAGCTGCCCGCGCATCAGCGTCGCCGCACACCCAAACCCCACGATGGCGGGAACGTTTTCGGTGCCTGGACGACGACCGGCTTCCTGATGCCCACCGACGAGGACCGGGGCCAGCTCCACCCCGCGACGCACATAGAGCGCACCGACCCCCTTGGGGCCATATGCCTTGTGCGCCGAGAGCGTCAGCGTGTCCGCCTGCCACGCCTCCACATCCACCGGCATCCGGCCCCACGCCTGCGCCGCATCTACGTGGAACGCGATGCCGCGTGCTCGGGCGAGGGCTCCGATGGCGCCGACCGGTTGCATCGTGCCGACTTCGTTGTTGGCCGCCATCACCGCGATCACCGTCGTCTCCGAGGTAATCGCTTCGGCGATCGCGTCCACCGTCACACGGCCGGTCGCATCTGCGGGTACGTGGGTGACCTGGAATCCGTCGCGCTCGAGCGCGGCACACACGCCCAACACCGATGGATGCTCGATGGTCGTGGTGATGAGCTGGCGACCACGGGCACGGCGCGCCTCTGCCAGGCCGCGCAACGCCAGGTTGTTGGCCTCGGTCGCGCCACTGGTGAACACGAGCTCATCCGGTTGCGCGTGGATACTCGTGGCAAGCGCCCGTCGCGCCTCGTCCATCGCAGTACGCATGGTGCGTCCGAACTGGTGGAGGCTGGAAGGATTGCCGAACCGGTCAGCCAGATACGGTTGCAGGGCTTCACCGACGCGGGGATCCAGTGGGGTGGTGGCGTTGTAGTCGAGATAGATCATCGTGGGAACACTCCAGGCTTGTGGTGTTGTGAACTTAAATGTGAAACGTAAACCGGTGGTCCATCGGAGCCACCGTGGCCTCTTTGGTTTCCTCGAGCAGATCGTGCAACGTCATCCGCTCAAGGAATTCCCAGGCCGTTTCCTGGAGCCGTTCCCACACGCCAGCAACCACCGCTGCGGCCGGTGAAGTGGCTACCTGCTCCTTGCCGTTCCACGGAAAGAACTGCGCGCCGTTGCGTCCTTCGAGCGACTGGACGATGCGGCCCACCGTGATCTCGCGGGGCGCTGCGCTCAAGACGTAGCCGCCTTTGGCGCCGCGCAAGCTCTTGACCAGCCCTTCCTTCCGCAAGCGGTTGAGGAGCTGCTCAAGGTACGGAAAGGAGATTTGTTCGGATGCTGCGATGCGCGCCACCGAAATCGGCCCCCGACCGTGCTGGAGGGCCAAGACACACATCGCGCGCAACCCATAGATGACGCGTGTTGAGACTCGCACTGGAATCGTCCTCCTTAATGGACTACTCTATGATATCTGACTAAACTTGTCAATATTAAAAACAATTACTGGGGTTGACGAGGTGTAATATCATTGCTATCAATGTGTTATGTGTATTCATGGTTGGAGAGAGAAACGAGCAGGGAGGTTTAGTTGCGCTTCCAGCTCATCATCTTGGGTTTCGTGAAGCCACTGATGAGGTGGAGGATTTCTTCTAGGTGGCGATCGTAGTTCAAGGTAATGCGATCACCATTTACGATCGTAGTGTACGTGATGTTTTTGGCGAACAGAGCGCCGTACATGGTGAAGTTTCCGCTCATCGAGACATCAATGTTGTTGGCAATCAGCGCGCCCGTGAACGTCGCATTGCCGCTCAAGTTAACGCTGGTTCCCGATGCAGGGGTGCCGACAGTGTTGACGATCAGTTTGGTCGCATCGTGGGGGTTGCCCAAGGGCTGGACGACGGCACTGCCTGAGGCCTCGATGGGGCC
>CAZWYX010000006.1:29782-34121 GCA_964638485.1 uncultured Planctomycetales bacterium
CGTGGGGGTTGCCCAAGGGCTGGACGACGGCACTGCCTGAGGCCTCGATGGGGCCTTTCACGTAGGCCTCGATGTTAATGTCACCCGCAATCCACACTTTGGCGCTGCCTGTTACTTTGAGGGCGGTGAGCGAGACGATGTAGTACTGCTGCCCCTCTCTGGTAATGACCTCCGCACCGAACCCAAGCGGAGGTGGCGCTGTGAGCCTGGCGCCATCGAGGGTGAGCTCGCCACTGTTGATGTCGATTTTCACCCCCGCTTGGAACGGCGGCGGATCCGCCGGCAATCCCGGCAGCGTAAAGGGATCCTGCAAGGTCTTGATGGCAGTCAACTGCGATTGGGGGCCGGTGACGCAATAGCTCCCCCCCCTTGACGGTGTCCCAGGCCCACACCACGCGGTCGTCCCGCCGCGTGAAGTCATGCTATTATATTTGATGCCTTCTGAGTTGGTGTTGTTGGTCGCGATGTCGGCAGGCAGCCCCTGATTGGTAAGGCCTGTCGTGGGATCGATGACAGCCCCATACGGCCCCTTGCTCGAATCGTAGCCATCAATCTCGAGGCTCGTCAAACCGAGGCTCGTCAAACTGTCTTGATCTTCTGCCCCGATGGCCGCGTTGCCACGATCGCCGGGCTTAAACCGCACCAGCGCTTGAATGTGTTCTGTGCGTGGGCTCGGATCCGTGTTCGGATAGGAGCCCACCACATCAATGATTTTGAGCGTCGTTCCGCGAGGGGTCACCGTCACTGTATAAGAACCATGGCCTAAAGCCACCGGACTTGGGGTGCCGTTGTAGTTCTCGTTACCTGGCTTGTTCAGTTCCACCAGGGCCTTGTCAAGGCCGGCCTCGGCGTAGTGGAGTGCTCTGAGGTGTTCGGTGTGACGTTGCACGCCACGGTGGTCCTCGGTGATGCGCATCACGTAGGCGCCTTCGATCAAAAACAGGACCGCGGCCACCAAATAGAGCGCAATGAGGACAACGCCCCGCTGTGATGTCAGGATAGGATTCTGGCCGCCCCGCATACATCCCTCCGCCCCCACCCTCCCCGCACGTAAGTCATCAATACTGAGTATACCATAACAGGACCTCACTTGAGTAAGCATATTAACTCGTTATTTTAGAGTAAGTTACATACTTTTTTTCGATTGACGAGAGGGGGATTGTTGCGCTAGGAGTAGGAGACCTTGCTGGCGACTGGCTGACGCTCCGCAAGCGCCGACAGGAAGGTGGTCATGAAGGCAGGCAAATCCTCAGGTTTGCGGGAGGTGATGAGCTGGCCGTCGCGCACCACCTCGCGATCCACGTAGGTCGCACCCGCGTTGACGACGTCGTCTTTGATCGCCACGAAACACGTCACCGTTTTGCCGCGCACAATGCCTGCGGAACACAGCAGCCACGGCCCATGACAGATCGCGGCGATGAGTTTGCCCTGCGCGTGGGCCTCGCGGACGAACTGCGCCATCAGCGGTTCGCGCCGCATGAAGTCGGGCGCAAACCCGCCGGGAATAATCACGCCATCATAATCGCTCGCGCGCGCGTCGGCGATGGCCAGCTCCGCCGTGATCGGATACCCAAATTTGCTGGGATACGTCTGCCGCTTCGGGCCGATGACGACGACGCGCCGGCCGGCCTCCTGCAGACGGTAGTAGGGATACCACACTTCCTGATCTTGGTACTGCTCAGCGACGAGGAGCGCGATGGGCTGCATGGCAAGCATCCTACGCGATGGATGGCCGAGCGTCAAGAGGGAGCTGTTACTGGCGAGTCCAGGTGACCAGCTCGACCTTACTGACGGCTGTCCCTGGCGTGATGTCGAGCGCCTGGTCGTAGTGGATGACGACGGTGCCGTTGCCGGTAATCGTTTCCCCGACGGCGGCGCCGTAGAACGTGGCCCCACCGCTAATGTTCGCCTCGCAGTTGGGCGTGTAGACCGCGCCGTAGAGGATCATCCCGCCGCCGAGACTCACCGAGCAGTTGGCGGTATTCTGCGCGTGGTAGACGACGAAGAGCGGCGCTTTGTGGGTGACGTTGTCACCGACGACCACCGTGCCGCTGATGGCGAGGGCGCCTTGGACGTAGATGATGAGTTTTCTCGACACGTTGGGCCCCACTCGCACCACGGCATTGCCGCTAATGGCGAAATTCCGCAACACCGCGACATACTCTCCTGGGGCCGCATTCGGCGCCTGAAACAGGCGGGGACCTAAGACGGGATCGGTGGGGTCAAAGGTCCAGGTGCCGCCAGTAATCGGTAAATCCGTCGGTGTGTAGGGCGGCGGCGGGATCAGGATCGTCGGGAATGACTTCTGTTCATCCAACGCAAATCGCCCGATGATGTTGGCGCTACCGGTAATGCGAATGCAGGTCGCAGGGTTGCCGCCCACGCCACAGTAGACTTTGGTCACCGCAGCAAACCCCGCCGGCGGCGCCAGACCGCCCACAATATCCACCGCCCTCGTCGCGATGCTGTTGGTGCCCAGGTCCGCAGGTGCTAGCCCTCGGTTCGCCCCAGCATACGGGCCGTTATTCGAATTGTAGCCATCCAGCGTGATGTTGCCGACCATATCCACCTTGTCATCCCCGAACAAACCCCAGCTAAACAGGTCATCATCCACGCGGACGAGGGCCTGGAGGCGCTCGGTGATGGCGCTCGGATTCGCGCTCGGATCAGGGTAGTAGCCGATGAGGTCTACGATGCGGAGACTCGAATCCGCGGGATGCGTGGTGACGTCAATGTCGTAGGCGCCGGTCCCCAGGGCTATGGCCCCACTGGTCCCGGGGTAATTGCCATCGTTGCGCAGCTCCTCAAAGGCGCGGTCCAGACCAGCGTCCGCGTAGTGGAGGGCCTTGACGTGCTGGACGTGGCGCAAGGAGAGCTTGTGGTCCTCGACGATGCGTGTAAAGTAGGCGCTCTGCAAGATGAGGAGGACCGCCACCACCAAATACGAGGTGATGAGCACCATCCCCCGGCGCTGCAGGAGCTGCGGTACATCGCGTTGGATCGTTTGCCACATGCGCATCAAAGTCACCACACAAAAATCGCCATCTATCGAGCCGAACTCGATAGCTGGCGATCGTGTAAGCCTGCCCTTCAACGCGCAGTCGAAGGGTCTCTTTCGGGAGCTTGGCGATCCTAGTTAAGCCCGTCCGAGGCTTACCGTAGACCCATAGCTTTGCCTGCTTGTCCTGACCACTGCCAGGGCCGAGCAGACCCGCCGACCTCTACCTGAAGGCAGGCGGGCGTCCCAGCCTTTCGGCTGGTTTGCCTTTATCGAGAGAACCTGGTCTTCTCAGTTGTCAATCTAACTATACCACAAAAATGAGGCACTTTGCAGAAATTTTGCAGAAATAATTTATAACTCAATTATTCATAATAAGTTAAAGTTATCAACAGCCACAAAAGTTTTCCACAGACACGTTACGGCAACGGGTCGCGACGCCAAAGTTGGACGGTCACGGCGTTGCCATTCGCGCCATCCGCCGGCAGTTGGCGGTCGTAGTGGACGGTCAAGCCCGCGGAATTCGCCTCCACCTTATCGCACTCGAGTTGGCCAAACACCTGCGGGTTCCCGGTCGCTTCAAACAGGCTCGCGCCCGCTTTCTTCCCGATCCCACACACGATCGTGCCGTACACAAGGCTCCCGGCCTCCATGGTGACGTCCGCGGCAATCAGCTCCAACCGCGTGGGGAGATCGTCGTAGCTGAGGCGGGCGCCCTTCTCCAAGGTGGCCTCCTCTTTGATGCGCAAGATGAGCCGGCTGCCCGGGGGGCCAACCCCTAAGAGCTGTCCGTCCTCCCCAATCACGAGGGTTTTATACTCATACTCGCCAGCAGCCAGCGAGACGGTTTCGCCGGGCGGGACGGTGAGGGGTTTGTTCCCATTCCCGGTTGGCGAGGGTATTGGCAGGTACGGATCGCTCAGCGCGAATTTGCCCCCATCGTCGCGCGCGCCCGCAATCGTGATGGCCGTCTCAGGATCCGGACAACCAAACTCGCAGAACAGTCGTCGCTCGCCCATCACTGTGTCGCCGTCCACGCGCAGGGTGTTCGGGCCGCTCTGATTGCCGAGGACATCGCCTTCGGGACACATCACGTTGGGATACGGCCCCAAGCTCGAATCGTAGCAGTCCACGCGCAGATCCCCGTTGCTGCGGATGGCGCTTCTTCCCTTCAGGGCGAAGCGAGCCTCCTCGGGGGTCAGCCGGACAATGGCCGCGAGGATGCGTTGTTGGTAGTCGTCGTTGGCGCCGCCAAGACGCGATGGAAAATAGCCCCTGACCTCGATGCGGCGCTGGTCGTCTGCAGGGCCTGGGCTCACGGTGCTTTCGTACTCGCCGTTG
>CAZWYX010000007.1:0-31959 GCA_964638485.1 uncultured Planctomycetales bacterium
CCGTGATCAGGGGCGGTGCGGATGAACGGCAGGCCCACCGTCAGATTCACGCCTGCATCGCGAAAGAGCATCTTCAAGGGAATCAGGCCCTGGTCGTGGTACATGGCCACGATGGCGTCGTAGCGACCCCTCACCGCGTCGTGAAAGAGCGCATCAGGTGAGTGGGGGCCAGTCACGGCCAGTCCCTGTCTCCGGAAGGCGCGCACCACTGGTGCGATCAGCTGGCGATCTTCGGTGCCCAACCGTCCCGACTCACCCGCGTGGGGATTCAATCCCGCCACGGCGATGCGGGGTCGCGCAATCCCGAGGAGATCCTGCACACCGGTGCGGCAGAGCCGTAGGGCGGTGCGCAGTCGCGCCGCGGTGAGCGCCCGTGGCACGGCGCGGAGTGGGACGTGGCGTGTGACGAGGAGGACGCGCAATGGCCCGCCCACGATCAACATGCCCACCTCCCGCACCCCAGATTGCCGCGCCAACCACTCGGTGTGCCCAGGAAACCAGTGGCCCGCCGACTGGATCGCGGCTTTACTCACCGGCGCTGTCACGAGCACATCTATCGTACGAGTGCGCAGCGCTGTCACCGCCGCCTGCAAGTAGTCCCACGCGGCCTGACCGCTCGCACGGGACGGGTGGCCGCGATGGACCGTCTGGGGAGTGATGTTGTGCAGATCCACCACGTGGCAGTGCGGCGCTGCGACCACGTGCGCTGCCAGGCGCAGCTGTCGTCGCAAGCGCTCCAGCCACCGCGCATCGCCAAACACGAGGTACTGGCCTGCGCGTCGCAGTCGCGGCTGCGCCAGGGCACGCAGGACCACTTCTGGCCCGATGCCAGCGGGATCGCCCATCGTGATGCCGATGCGTGGCTTACGAGGCAGGGACGCCACCGAGGGCTGGCTGCTTGATGACGATGTAGGCCTTCGAGCGCAACTCCGCTAACCAGCGAGCGAGCTCGGCTTCAAACTTCTCACGGAAGAGATGTTCGCGAATAGTCGGCTCGACTTCTTCAAAGGACCACTCACGCATCGGTTCTTGCGCCTCGAGGTAGAGCACGTGATAACCCAGATCGGAGGGGATCGGATCTGACACCTCGCCCACACCGAGGCGGAACAGCGCCTCATCCAGTTCCGGACGCAACTCTCCAGGGCTCACCCAGCCCATATCGCCCTCCTGCTGGGCCTCTGGGCCTTCGGAGTACGTCGCCACCAACTGCGCAACGGGGGTGTCGCGTCGGATCCGTCGCACCACTTCCTCCGCGCGCCCCAATGCCTGCGCTGGCGAGCGGTCAGCGCCGACGCGGATGAGGATGTGCCGCGCGTGGACTCGGTTGGCACTGCGCATGTCCGACCGATGCTCTTGATAGTACCGGTTGATCTCGCTGGGCGTCACCACGACGCGAGCGCGCACCTCTGCCTCGACGGCCCGCTGCATCATCAGTTGATCGCGATACCGTTTCCGCAGCATCGCGCGCGTCAAGCCCTCGTGCGCCAAGGCGCGATCAAACTGTGCCTCGGAGGGAAAGCGATGGCGGGCGGCCTCCAGTCGCTCATCCACCAACGTGTCCTCGACGGGAATGTTGGCGCTCCGGGCCGCCTGCAAAATCAGGCGCTCTTCAATTAACTGCTGGAGGCCGAGTTCGCGTTGCTCACGTTCCGTGAGCTGCTGCCACGCCTTATCCGCTTCGTCAATACTGAACAGGACCGCCTCGACGTCCTGTTGCGTAATGGCTTCGTCGTTCACAATGGCGACCACCGCGTTGTGGTAGACCTCAGCCCCCCATGCCGGCGCCAGTCCCCCGATGACGACGGTGCTCATCACCCATCCGATGTGCCAACGACTGTGCATGCTACCCTCGTGCCTCGTGGGTGAGGTGGGCAATCGCCGTCCGCAGCAACCGACAGTACAAGTCAAACCCGACGGCGCTCACGTGGCCGTGCTGCTCCACGCCCAGCAAGTTACCTGCACCACGAATCTTCAAGTCCTCCATCGCCAGGTGAAACCCCGCGCCGAGTTGCGTGTGTTCCATGATCGCGCGCAACCGTTCCCGCGCTTCACGTGTCAAGACCGTGCCCGGAGGCACGAGCAGATACGCGTAGGCCTTCCGATCAAAACGCCCCACCCGGCCGCGGAGTTGATAGAGGTCCGCCAAGCCCACCTGATCCGCGCGATCCACGATCAGGGTGTTCGCGTTGGGAATGTCAATCCCCGATTCCACAATCGTCGTCGTGACCAGGACGTCCACCTGCCCCTCGATGAACGCGCCCATCACCTCTTCCAGCTCGAGGCTGCTCATCTGGCCGTGGACGATCCCCACGCGCGCTTCCGGCACCAGCGCCTGCACGGTGCGACCGACCTGCACAATGTCAGCGATGCGATTATGCACGAAGTACACTTGGCCGCGCCGTTGCAGTTCACGCCGAATCCAGCGCTGGAGCGCGGTCGCATCGTACTCCCCGACAGACGTCTCAATCGGGTGCCGATGCTCAGGTGGTGTCGTCAACAGCGACATGTCCTTCGCGCCCACCAACGCGAGGTAGAGGGTGCGCGGAATGGGACTCGCGGTGAGGACTAAGACATCCACGAGCCAGCGCAAGTGTTTCAAGTGTTCTTTGGCCTTGACGCCAAAGCGCTGTTCTTCATCCACGATGAGCAGTCCCAGCTCCTGAAACTGGACATCGGGCGACAGCAGCCGGTGCGTGCCGATGAGGATGTCTACGTAGCCATCACGGAGCCGCCGCAAGAGGGCGGTTTGTTCGTGAGGCGTGCGGAAGCGCGAGAGCATCTCGACGACGATGGGATAGGCGGCCAGGCGCTGCGTAAAGGTGCGGAAGTGTTGCTCGGCCAAAATCGTCGTCGGGACCAGGACCGCCACCTGCTTGTGATCCATGACGGCCTTGAACGCGGCGCGTAACGCCACTTCGGTTTTTCCATACCCCACATCCCCCAGGAGCAAACGATCCATGGGCCTGGGAGCTTCCATATCACGTTTCACCGCATCGGTGGAGGTACGCTGATCCGGCGTCTCGCGATAAGGAAACTCGGTTTCAAAGGGGCGCTGCCATTCCCCATCAGCGCTGAAGGCGAAGCCGCGCAGGGCCACGCGCCTGGCCTGCGTCTCGAGGAGTTCGCGCGCATACTGGAACGCCCCAGCGCGTGCCCGCTCTTTGGCGCGCGCCCACGCCTGTCCGCCTAACGTATGCAGCGTCGGGGCTCTCCCCGACAACCCTAGATATTTCTGGACCAGGTGCATGTGATCCGTCGGCACGTAGAGCCGATCGCCGCCCGCATACTCAAGGATCAGGCAGTCGGTGGGCTGGCCTCGATGGGTCATGCGCTCTACGCCGACGTAGCGACCGATGCCGTGATTCAGATGGACCACCACATCGCCGGGTTGGATGTCCACAAACGGATCGAGCGGCACCTCTTCCCGCACGGTGAGGCGCACCGCCCGCGGCAGCAGGATGATGACGGTGTGCGACTCGAGGAGCTCGCCTGTGACGGGATTAAAACTGCGAATCGCCTCGATCCGCTGGCCATCGAGAATCGCGCGGATCGGCGCTTCGTACGTCCCGGGAAAGACATCGAGCACGTGGCCGCGCACGCTGAACTCACCTGGGCGCTCGACCTGTCGTTGACGCGCATACCCCAGGCGTGCCAACTGGTGGGCGATCTCGCTCAAGCGCACGTGCGCACCGACGTAGAGTTGACAGGATTGAAACATCGCTTACGACTCACGAGTCATCACCGCGGGGGCGGAGACGCCCAAGAGCGTCAACCCATTGAGGAGGACTTGACGCACCGCGTCCACCAGCGCCAGACGCGCTGCGGAGAGTGCCTGATCATCGCTCACCACCCGACAGGTGTCGTAGAATCCATGGAAACTGGCGGCGAGGTTGCGCAGGTACCAGGTCAGCCCGTAGGGCTCCAATTGCCTGGCGCACATCTGCACCACGAGTGGAAATTGGCGCAACAGACGCAGCACCGCCAGCTCTGCCGGCTGGGTGAGCAGGGCGGCGTTGCCCTGCGACGGACGAGCCGCGCGTTCGTCGCGCGCAAAGGCGAGCACACTACAGATCCGCGCATGGGCGTACTGGACGTAGTAGACCGGGTTGTCCAGCGACTGGGTTTTCGCGAGCTCGAGGTCAAAATCCAAGTGGCTTTCGATCCGACGGGTGAGAAACAGAAAGCGCGCCGCGTCTTTCCCGACTTCCTGCACGATCTCACGGAGGGAGACGAACTGCCCCTGTCGCGTGGACATCGGGATCGGCACCCCTCGACGCGACAACGTCACGAGCTGCACGATGAGAATGGTGAGATCTGCTCCCCGCCCGGTCAAGGCCTGCACCGCGGCTTTCAGGCGAGGCACATAGCCATGGTGGTCCGGTCCCCAGAGATCAATGAGCCGCGTGAATTTGCGCGCGAATTTATCCGCGTGGTAGGCGATGTCCGGCGCGACGTAGGTCCACGAGCCGTCTTGTTTGCGCAGGACTCGGTCTTTCTCATCTCCCAGCGCCGAAGATTTAAACCACAGTGCCCCCTCGGCCTCATAGACGTAGTCGCGATGACGCAACTCCTGAATAGCACGATCAATGTGGCCGTCTGCGCGCAACTGCGCCTGGCTGGTCCAGCGGTCAAAGCGTACTTCAAATCGCTCCAGATCCTCGCGAATGGCCTCGAGCATTTCGTCAATCGCGTACTTACGAAAGGTGGGCAACGCCGTCGCAGGAGTGTGGTCCAGCCAACGACTCCCCTGCTGACGCACCAGTGTGCTCGCCGTCTCCACCAAGTAACTGCCTTGATAGCCGTTCTCTGGAATCGTGGCCGGACGATGGAGCTGCTCGAGATAGCGGGCATAGAGCGACTGGCCTAAGAGGTCCATCTGGGTGCCTTCATCGTTGAGAAAATACTCACGGCAGACGTTAAAACCCACGGACTCGAGGATGCGCCCCAACGCATCGCCGACGGCTGCCTGACGACCGTGAGCCACGCTCAAGGGTCCGGTGGGATTGGCGCTGACGAATTCGAGCGAGACACGCTGCCCGTGACCGAGTGCCGCCGTGCCGTAGCGAGGACCGGCCTGGCGGACCTCCTCCACGATGGCGGTCAACGCCTGCTGGGTCAAAAACAGGTTGAGAAACCCCGGGGGTTTCACGTCGAGCCGCTCCACTTGTTGGTGCACTGGTGACGTAGAGAGCGCGGTGTTCAGCGCGTCAGCCAGGCGATGGGCAATCTCGAGGGGAGGACGCCGGAGGGGCTTGGCCAACTTCATGGCCAGCGTGGAGGCGAGATCGCCGAGCGCGCTCTCTGCGGGGATCTCAAACGTCGTCTCAGGGGCGACAGGCGGCTCGCACCCAAAGCACGCGCGGACACACGCGCGCAAGGCCTCGGCAACGGCCGCTTCCAGCGTCGGTGAGTGTGATGTCATGGGCGTTGGCGTCTAAAGCGTGCTTAGGACAGGCGGGGCACATCCCCCCACAACCGCTCCAGCGCATAGAAGGCGCGTTGGGTCGGATGGAAGACGTGCACGATGACCTCCCCGCAATCGAGCAGAATCCACGTCGCCTCGTGGTAGCCTTCCACGTGGTGGATGGGCCAGCCATCCGCCTCGAGGCCCTCCCAGATCGCATCCGCGATGGCCTTGACTTGGCGTGTGGATTGTCCGCTGCAGAGCACAAAGAAATCGGCGAGGAGGGAGGTGCCTCGCATGTCTAACGTCACGAGATCGTCGGCTTTTTTCGACGCGGCGAGTGCCGTGATGCGTGTGACGAGTGCTGGATCGCGTGGCTCGATGGCCCCACCCTCTCGCGAGTGGTCTAGCGAGTGTGCGGAGGAGACGAGCTTATTTGGGTGCGAGGATCCGATAGAGGCCGGTGCCGCAGTCGGGGCACTTCCCCTTCATGGCTGGACGACCGTTCTTCATTTTCACCTGTTTGCCGTCCTTCATCTCTTTCTTGCCCTTACATTTCACGCAGTAGGCCTGCATAGCCACCTCCTCATGTCTTGGTGTATGCTAACATAGGGGTTGTCTGCCTGTCAAGCGCAGGAGGATACGCCTCACGCCTCGTGCATCTCCCCGACGATCTCCTCCAAGAGATCCTCAATGGTCACCAACCCGAGGGTGCGCTGCGTCTGGTGATCCTGCACGATCGCGATCTGCACGTGTAACCGCTGAAAATCGCGCAAGACTTCACTCACCCGCTGTTTGGCGGAGACGAAATACGCCGGATGCACGAGATCCGCCAGCACCAGGAGCTGTTGGTGTTGCCAGAGGTAGAGGAGATCGCGCGCGTAGAGGATGCCGCGGATGTGGTCCACATCGCCCTCGTAGACCGGAATGCGCGAGTGGCCTTCCTCGATGAGGAGACGTAAGACCTCCTCCGAGGTGGCACTGAGGGAGAGACACACCATCTGCTCGCGCGGCACCATGACGTCAGCGGCCAGGGTTGCGCCAAACTCGAAGATCTGATGGAGCATGTGCCGCTCCTGATCGCTCAACAGCCCCTCTTCCTTACCGATTTCGATCATCAGACGAATTTCTTCTTCCGTGATGAGGGGGTTGCGTTTTGTCGGATGACCACCGAAGAGGCGGATGATGCCATGGCTGATGCCGCTGAAAAACAGCGTGATCGGGCGCAAGGCGCGAATGAGCAGCACCAACATCGGGGCCACGCTCAACGCGATGCGCTCAGCATGGAGCGTCGCAAAAATTTTCGGGGTAATTTCGCCCAGCACCAGCAAGACCGTCGTCACCACCACCGTGGCCACCACCACCCCCACCTGCGGCCCCCAGATCACAATGCAGAGGACCGTGCCGATGGCGGACAGGGCCACGTTGATGAGGTTGTTGCTGATGAGGATCGCGGTGAGGAGCTGATCGAGGTGGGTCAGGAGCCCCTGCACCGTCTTCGCACCAGGGACCCCACGAGCGACCAGGTGGCGCAAGCGAATTTTGTGGATCGCGATGAGCGCGGTTTCGCTGCAGGCCAAAAACGCCGAGGCCAGGAGGAGCACCGCGGCCACGAGGAGAGCGGGCAGGAGCATCATGTGGCGTAGAGCCGATGATCCAACACGTACCGACGCACCGCCTCGGGGATCAGGAAGCGAATGCTCCGTCCCTGGGCCAGGCGACGTCGGATGTCGGTCGCGGAGATGTCCAGGAGTGGAATTTCGAGTCGCCGCACCCCGTCGGGCAAGGCGTTGAGCCGATAGCCCGGACGCACCGCGACGACAAACTCGCACAACGTCAGAATCGTCGCCCACTCCCGCCACGCCGGCAACTGTGCACACGCATCGGCGCCGACGAGGCACACGAGGTGCCTGGCTGCACCGTGTTCCGCGCGCATCGCCCTGAGGGTGTCAATCGTGTAGGAGCGACCGCCACGTCGAATCTCCACGTCGCAGGCACGGAACGCGGGCTGGTCAGCAATCGCCAATTCAACCATCCGCAACCGATCGGTGGCAGAGGCCAACTCCGGATCGTCTTTCAGCGGTGGCACCGCGACCGGAATGAACCACACTTCATCCAGCGTCAACCGCTCGCGCGCTTCCTCCGCGAGTACCAGATGCCCAAGATGGATGGGATTGAATGTGCCGCCAAGCAGTCCAATGCGTTGTGTCATGCTCGTTGCTGGTCGCTGGCGTTCTACGAGCGATTCTCCTTTACTGTCTTACCTGTCCTTGTCCATACACGAGGTACTTGTACGTTGTCAGCTCCTCCAAGGCCATCGGCCCGCGGGCATGCAACTTGTTCGTGCTGATGCCAATCTCTGCCCCCAACCCAAACTGGTACCCGTCAGTAAATCGGGTTGAGGCGTTCACGTAGACACACGCGGAATCCACCGCCTGGAGGAACTGCTCCGCGCGCGACGGATCGTCGGTCACAATGGCATCCGAGTGTTGGCTGCCGTACCGTCGAATGTGAGCGATCGCCTGCTCCAGGTTCTTGACGACGCGGACCGACAGGATCAAATCCAAATATTCCGTGGCCCAATCTCGCTCCGTCGCTGGTGTGACCCAGCGCACCAGTTTGCGTGTGGGCGCATCCCCACGCAGTTCCACTCCGGCTTGTCGCAATCGGTCGGCCATGCGGGGGAGAAACGTCTGGGCCACTCGCTCATGGACGAGTAACGTTTCCATCGCGTTGCACGTCGCTGGACGCTGCACCTTGGCGTTGAACGCGATCTCCTCGGCCATCTGGAGGTTCGCCTGCTCATCAACGTACACGTGGCAGATGCCTTTGTCATGTTTGACCACGGGAATTTTCGAGCGCCTGGTCACGTTGTCAATCAGCGCCTGACCGCCTCGCGGAATGATCAGGTCAACGTAAGGCGTGAGGCCCAGGAGGATGTCCACGCCAGCACGCTCGGTGGATGGAATCAGCGTCACCGCGGCTGGTGGGAGCTGCGTGAGTCTCAGCGCCTGCTGCAGGAGTCGCGCAATCGCGCGGTTCGACTGGATCGCTTCGCTGCCACCGCGGAGGATCACGGCGTTGCCACTTTTCAGGCATAAGCCAGCGCAGTCCGCGGTCACATTCGGTCGGGATTCATAGATGATGCCGATGACGCCGAGGGGCACGCGCACGCGTTTGATGCGCAGTCCGTTAGGCCGTTCCCACGCCTTGACGACCTCGCCCACCGGATCAGGCAGTCGCGCAACCTCTTCCAGAGACACGCACATCTCCACGATCCGCTGTGGCGTGAGGGCCAAGCGATCAACCAGGGCTGGAGTGAGTTTGCGGGAGGTAGCGCTAGCCACGTCCGTAGCATTCGCGCGCAACACCGTGGCAGTGCCTGCACGCAGCGTCGTGGCCATCTGCCGTAAGGCCTGATTTTTGCGTGCGGTGGAGAGGGCCGCGAGCACCGTCGCAGCGTGCTTGGCGCGCTGGGCGAGAGCGATGATGTCTTGCCGCAGGCTCATGTGTCCGCCTCCGCGGTGATCACGAGGTTGTCGCGGTGCACCACCTCGTCGTAGGGTTTCGCGCCAAGGATGGTGCTCACCTCCTGCGTTTTTTTGCCGCAGATTTTCGTGAGGTCAGCCGCACTGTAGTTCGTCAAGCCCCGGCCAATCGGATGATGCGCCTCATCCGCGATCGTCACCACATCGCCCGTGACAAACGGCCCTTTGCAGGCCACCACCCCCGACGGGAGCAAGCTGGTGTGCCGTGTGAGGAGCGCAGCGCGCGCGCCGTGATCCACGATGATCGTGCCATGCGAGCGCCGACTCCCGAACGCGAGCCAGCGCTTGTGGGCGGTGAGCTTCTTTGTACTCGGCACAAACCAGGTGCCCACCGCCTGGCCAGCCAGGATGGCAGCGATGATCCCGGGTTGTCGTCCATGCGCGACGACGACAGGAATCCCAGCCGACATGCCCATCCGCGCCGCCTGCAGTTTCGTCGCCATCCCGCCCAGGCTGGTGGTGCGCTGCGGCCCGCGGGCCAACGCCTCCAACGCAGGCGTGATCCGTTCCACGCGCGAGAGCAACTGCCCATCCTGGAGAAATCCATCCACATCGGTCAGGATCAGGAGAGCATCCGCATCAATGAGGTGAGCCACCAGCGCTGAGAGCCGATCGTTGTCACCAAAAGTGATTTCTTCGACCGCGACCGTATCGTTTTCGTTGACCACCGGCACCGCGTCCGCCGCCAACAACGTCAACAAGGTGTTCCGCGCGTTCAGATACCGCTGCCGATCCTCGAGGTCCGCTTGCGTCAACAGCACTTGGGCGGTCAGCCGTCCCTGCGCGCGCAAGCGCTCCTCGTACATCCGCATGAGAATCCCTTGGCCGATGCTGGCCGTGGCTTGGAGTTGCGGCAGATCTTTGGGACGCTTCGGCAACCCTAAACTCGCCATCCCAGCAAGGATCGCGCCTGAACTAACCAGGACCACTTGGGTCTCGCGGCCCAGCGCGGTGATCTGCTGCACCAGGCCGTCGAGGAATGACGCATCCAGCCCACCCTCCGCCTGCGCCAGCACCGCACTCCCGACTTTGATGACGATACGACGCCATGCGGTCATGCGGCGCTCTCTGGAGCGGTGAGGTGTGTCAGCCCGCCCACATCCCGCTGCGGTTGAGGGGTCACGGCGCGATTCAGGCGGGCCAGTCGCTGCGCGAGCGCCTGCACCAGCGCAGGGATGCCCTCGCCGGTCAACGCCGAAATGGGATACACCGTCTCTGTCGTGGCCTGCTGAAACAGTGGGAACTGCTGCTGCGCTGCGGGCAAGTCCATTTTGTTGGCCACGAGCAGGCGCGGCTTCTCCCCCACGCTCGCAGCATACGCGGTGAGCTCTGTTTGGAGGGTCTGGAAATCCTGCCACGGATGACGGCCCTCGCTCCCGGCCATGTCCAGCACGTACACGAGTACCCGCGTGCGTTCCACATGACGGAGGAATGCCGTGCCCATCCCTTTGCCGACGTGCGCCCCGTCGATCAGGCCCGGGATATCGCAGACGGTCCATGTCTCCTCAGCATCTGGGACCGTCACGACTCCGAGGTGCGGTGTGGTCGTGGTGAACGGATACGCGGCCACTTTTGGTGTGGCCATCGAGATCCGACGCAGCAGCGAGGACTTGCCTGCGTTCGGCAGCCCCACCAACCCCACATCCGCGAGGAGTTTGAGTTCCAGCGATAACTGGCGTGATTCACCTGGCTCGCCAGGCGTGGCCTCGCCTCCGGTGCCGTTGCCCCGGCCGCCACGACCCCCGCGCGCCACGATCACGTGTTCGCCAGGTGCTGCGAGATCCCGCAGGCGGTGGTTGGTTGCGCAATCCCGCACCACCGTCCCGACCGGCACGCGCACGAGACAGTCAGTGCCCCTCGCGCCTTGCCGATGGTTGCTGCTGCCCTGTCTCCCGTGCGTCGCCTGGTAGTGTTTACGGTAGGCGCAGTCGCGCAGCGTCCACAGCGCAGGATCGGCCTGGAGGATCACATCCCCTCCATCACCGCCGTGGCCGCCAGTAGGCCGCCGATGCCGCGTAAACGGCTCGCGGTGAAAACTCTGGCAGCCCTTGCCGCCACGGCCAGCGGTGACTTCCACTTCGGCGATGTCGAGAAACGGCGTGGCCATGGGATCGGTCAACCATCAAGCAATGGACGGGGTGAGCTGGAGGACGCCGTTAGGAGGACGTGGGGTTCGGTTCCACATGCACGAGGCGCGAGGAGCCAAACACGACGCGTCCCGCCGCCAGCGCAAACAGGGTGTGGTCGCGTCCGATCCCGACGTTACGACCGGGGAGGAACCGAGTGCCTCGCTGGCGCACCAAGATGTGCCCAGCACGCACCAGTGCCCCGCCATAGTGTTTGACGCCGAGAAATTTGGCATTACTGTCGCGCCCGTTCCGTGTGGAGCCTTGTCCTTTGGTATGGGCCATGCGGAGATCCTCTGGGCTTACACGTGAATCGCTGTCACGACCAGATCGGTGAGCTCCGAGCGGTGGCCGATCGTGCGACGGTATTTTTCCCGCCGACGAAACTTAAACACGGTGAGCTTCTCTCCCCGCCGGTGGGCACGCACGTGACAGATGACTTTGGCCCCATCAACCCACGGACGGCCCACCGCCACGCGCTCTCCGCTCCGCGCCAAGAGTACCCTGTCAAACACCACTTCCTGGCCGACGGGCTGGGGTTGCCGATCCATCGTAACTGCTTGTCCGACAGCGAGTTTGAGCTGATGCCCCCCTGCCTGGACAATCGCATACTCAGATTCCATAGAAGTAAGTATAGCCGCAGACTCCTGTTACGTCAAGCCGGAACAATTTTGACTTCTTCTATATGCTGCGCCGGCTCAGACATGATGAGAATCTTGGCGCGGAAGTGGCGCTCCAGCTCAGTTAAGCTGGCACGATCCTCCCGCAACAACCGAGTGGCTACCTGGGGGTGCACGAGCACCTCGATCTCGCGCTGACGCGACGTTTGGAAGAAGCGACGCATCTGGCGCAGGGCCTTGATGGCTACGGTGACCGGTGTCTGCACGGTCCCACGCCCTTGGCAGTAAGTACAGGGCTGGTGGGAGACGCGCTGGATGGACCGGCGCATCCGCTGCCGCGTCATCTCGATCAAGCACAGCTCAGAAAAGGAGACGATGTTGGTCTTGGCGTGGTCGCGCCTGATGGCCTCCTCGAGAGTGGTGTAGACTTGCTTGCGGTGGCTGGGTATATCCATGTCAATGAAATCAATGATGATAATCCCGCCCATGTCGCGCAGCCGAATTTGCCGCGCAATCTCGCGGCCGGCCTCGAGATTGGTCTGGAAGGCCGTCTCTTCGAGGTTGCGCTTGCCGGTAAAGCGGCTGGTGTTGACATCAATCGCGACCAACCCTTCCGTCGGCTCGATGACGATGGTACCGCCGGAGGGCAGCGAGACCCGTGGTTCGTAGAGCTGATCAATCGCGCGGATGATCTTCTCCTGCTCGAAGAGGGGCAGCTCTCCTTGGTAGAGCTGGAGCCGCGAGCGGAGCTGCGGCACGACGTTCGTGGTGAAGTGCGCCAGCCGCCGATACTCCTCCTTGGAATCCACGACGAGGCGCTGGACCTCCTCGGTGAGTTGATCGCGCACCATCCGCAACGCCACATCCAGCTCCTCGTAGATACACCGCGAGGCTTTGCTGTGCTGGCTCTGACGTGAGGTGCGCTCCCAGAGCTGCTTGAGGTAGCGCAGGTCGCGTTCGAACTCGCGCTGGCCCTTGCCGAGGCCGGCGGTGCGCACGATCAGGCCTGTGCGATCGTTACCCTGCAATTCCCGGAGGAGCTGTTTGAGACGGGTACGCTCCTCGCCATCGGTGACACGCTTCGACACGCCCAGGTGGTGGTCCAGCGGCATGTAGACGAGGTAACGCCCTGGCAGGCTGATGTGCGTCGTCAGGCGCGCCCCCTTGGTGCCCAGGGGTTCTTTGACCACTTGGACCAGGATTTCTTGGCCTTCTTTCACCAGCTCCTCAATTTTTTCCTCGCGCTGCGAGGGGTGGTGCCGATGGTGTGGCGGCCGACGCTCGCGACGATGGACCGGCGCGGTCATGGGGACCATCGGACTGTCCTCCACCACGAGTTCCTCCCCGTTCGTCGTTGGCATCTCGATGATATCGGAGACGTAGAGGAACCCGTTTTTCGGCAGGCCAATGTCCACGAACGCGGCGCCGATGCCTGGGACGACCGACGCCACACGACCTTTAAAGACGCTGCCGACCAACTGTCGGTCGGTCGCCCGTTCGATGTAGAACTCATCCAGGACACCGTCTACGACAACGGCAAGGCGTTTCTCCTGCGCCTCGACACTAATGAGGATCTCTTTCTTCATAGGGACTGCTCCATCCATTGTGCAGTGGGTGCGTCGCGACGCGCGAGCGTCAGCGGTGGTCATCCTGTGCTGCCGCCACGCCTCCACACGTGGACGCGTCTCCCACACGAGTCGTTCTTCGAGCGGCGGATTGGTGCGGTGGTTACGGTTGGCCGGTGGGCGGGAGGCCAGCGCCGACCGACGGCGCTCCGACAGTCGTCGGGACGACCTGCCCTTCCTCAAGCAGCGTGACGGTAATGAAGAAAATCAAATCCGTCTTGTTTTTGGCCTGTTCCGTCTTGCGGAAGAGCGCCCCCAGGAAGGGGACGTCTCCCAGCAGTGGCACTTTTTTCTCCACATCAATAAACTTGTCTTTCACCAATCCGCCAATGGCCACTGTCTGCCCCGAGCCGACCCGCACCTGCGTCTGCGCTTCGCGCGTGTCAAACCGCGGGGCCTTCAAATCGCCGCCAAACGAGTCGAACCCTGAAAAGTCGGTCACCTCCGGATGCAAATCCACGACGATCTCCCCCGCCTCGTTGACATGGGGAGTGACGCGGAGATTAATGCCAATGTCCCGTTCCTCAAACCCCGTGACCTCAAACGTGCCGGTATCGGAATTGCGCTCAAAGGTGGGGACGTTGAAGATTTCACCCACGTGGATGATGGCCTCTTGGTTGTTGAGCGTGGTAATCCGTGGATTCGACACGATCGAGGTGTCGGTCCGCGTTTTCAAGATCTCCAAAATCGCCTGGAGGCTGCTGAAATCCAATGTCCCAAAGGTAAAGTCACCCTTCACCGCAAAGGGCAGCTTCCCGGCGGCAGACCCTGCCGGAAAATCGGTATTGGACGTGGCGATCGGGGGCAGCGCTCGGCCGAACGTCCCCAGGGCAGCATCCCGACGAAACGGCAGCGTCGTCGGACGGATGATCCCTTTGGCCGTCACCTTGATCGTCCAATCAATCCCCAAATTCTCGTCCCGATCCAGCGTGATCTCCACGATCTTCGTGTCAATCGCCACCTGCGGCGTGCGGCGGTCCAGGCGCTCCACGACCTGTCGCACGCGATAGAGGTTCGTCGGAATGTCGCGGACGACCAGCATGTTCGTCCGCGCATCTTCCCGCACCGTCCCGCGCTCAGTGAGCACATCCGCTAAGGACTTCACCACATCCGCCGCCTTGGCGTAGTTCAGGACGAAGACGCCGGTCTCCAGCTCCTCCTGATTCATCTGCTCGAAGGTGGTCACCCGAATCACGTTACCATCGCGTTCGTAGGTGAGCCCATAGGTTTTCAAGAGGATGTTGAGCGCCTGCTCCCACGGCACGTTGAGCAAGCGGATCGTTACCTTCCCCTGCACCTCATCCCCGGCGACGACGTTGACCCCGCTCTTCTCCGCAAAGATGCGCAACACATTGCGAATGTCGGCCTCGTGGAAATCGAGCGAGATCGTGCCGGCTGGTGCTAGTTCCGCCACGGTGGTGTCCACGGCCTCCGCCGGGGGCGCGACGTCCTGCGACTCGGCCGCTGTCGTTGCCGTCGGCATCATCGGCGCCTCGTCTTGAGCGATGACGCGACCACCCACGAGGAGTCCGATGACCACGACGAGCCCCAGCCCCGCGGTGATCGTGGCACGCTGCTGTCCCCTGCGCTCGCTCCTAGGGCCTCTGCACACTGGGTAGCTCCTCTGCGATGACCGGCACGATCACAGTTCCGTGCTCCCCGCCCTCGACGACAATCGCATCGCGACGAATGGATCGGATCCGATACCCCTCCACCTCGTCCCCCACGCGGCGAATGCGCCCGTTGACAATCGCCAACGGATTACTCGCGTCCCACATGATGCCATCCACATGGAGGGTCCCTACTGCCGTCCCGCTCCTGGGCGTGCGGATCTCGCCCGTCGGTGTCACCAGCGCCTCCAGCGGATCGCGACGACCGCGCGCATCGTAGAGCGGTGGATCTGGCTCAGCCACGACCGAACCGGCCCACCCCACGCCGAGCCCTACCAACCACAGACTCACCAGCCAACCGCGCACCGTCACCGCGTCGCACTGGCCACGGGGGTCAACAGCCGATAGGCGCTGACGATGATGCGCGCCGATTGCCGCCACGGCTCAGCAGGATTGCTGTCCATCTCGAGGCGAATGAGTCGCATCAGTCGCGGGGAGCGTTCCATGGCGTTCACAAACGCCCCCAACTGATGATAGCCACCCCGCGCCACCAGCTGAATCGGAATCTCCGCGTAGTAGCCGCCCGAGCCCTCGGCCGCGGTCTGCTGGAGGTTGAGCGGTTCCAGCGATTCGATCCGCACATGCGCCGCCTTTGCCATCATGGAGAGGTCTGCCACGAGCGTATCCACCGCCAGCCCCTGGGCGAAGCGCGCCTCCAACGCCTGCAGGCGCTCCTGCTGTTTGGTGGAGGCCTGTTCCATCTGCCCTAACCGGCCGGCGCGCTGGGTGATCTGCTCGATATCCGCTCGCAGCCGCGCGACTTGCGGACGCACGGTCTGCACCCGACTCCACTGAGGACGCCACACGAGCTGCTGGCACAGGAAGACGGCCAGCACGCCCAAGATCCCTCCGAGGATCATCACCTGCTGTTGCTGGGTCAGCGGCTTGGCCATGGGTTACGACACCGGTTGACTCGCCACGCACTCAATCGTAAAGTCAATGACCTCGGTCTGGCTGATCGCGCGGGTCTTGACTGATTGTAGCGTAATTTTGTCAAACAGAGAAGTAAAAACTGCATCGCGCTGGAGCGCGGCCACGAACTGGCTGACCGCCTGCATCCCTTCGCCGGTGGAGCGTTCCAGCGCAGAGCCGTGCACCGTCAGGTGGAACGGCGCATCAATCACCAGGTGCGACAGCCAGAGATCGTTCGGCAAGACTTCCGAGAGCCGATTGAGCCGCTGCGACCAGACGATCCGCTGCTCGACGACTTGGGCGAGCTTGGCCACGCGAGCCTCCCCCTGCTGTTGCTGCTGCTGCAAGGTGGTGAACGACTGGCGTTGCGGGGCCAGGGCCTCCCACTCCTTCGTTAACCGGGTGAGCTGCCCCTGCATCGCGCCGGCCGTCACCACAGCGACCAGGGTGATCAGGAGGATCGCGCCTCCCACCACCACCCCCAGGATGATCGGCAGGCCCTTGAGCGACGGCAAGGCCAACCCCAGTTTCATGGGGCGTTTTTTCGTCGGCGCTTTCGGCAGGAGGTTGATCGTCAGCGTTGGTTTCATGCCAGGTCCCGCACCACGAGCCCCACGCACACCGCCAATCGGCTGGCCAGCGACGCTGGCACCGACTGCCCATCCTGCGTGAGCCACCGCACCGGACTCCAGACAGTCGTCGGCAGTCCCAGTTGCTCCTGCAGAAACCCGGGTAGTTGCGGCAGGAGCGCAGTGCCACCGCTCACCAGCACGCGCGCGACGGTGTCCTCCAGTTGGGTCTCATAGAAATCAAACGACAGCCGCAGATCCCCCACCAAGACTTCCAGTCCCCGCTGGAGCGCTGCCGCCACCTCCTGCTGGCGCTCGCCTGGCTCACACTTCAGGCGCTCTGCCTCGGCGGGAGGCAGGTTGAATTGTTCGGCAATGGTCTTGGTGAGATCCTGGCCGCCGAAGTTTAAGTCGCGTGTAAAGCTACAGAGCTGCCCCTGGCGCAAGATGACCACGTTGGTGTAGTGCGCACCGATGTGGACGAGCGCGGTGGTCACCGCCTCCGGGGTGGTCTCCTGGTCTGCGAGGTACGCATTCGTGACCGCCAGCGCCTCCACATCGAGGAGCACCGGTTTCAGGCCACACGTCGTGGCGAGAGCCACGCGGCGTTGAATCGCCTCTTTTTTCCCCGCCACCAACAGCACCCGCATCTTGTTGCCTTCCAGCCGCTCGAGCACTTGCCGATCCAGGGCCACTTCATCGAGAGGAAACGGGATGTGCGTCTCGCCTTCAAACCGAATGGCGCTGTCGAGCTCCGTCTCAGACAACTGCGGCAAGGTGAGCAGCCGGGTGACGATGTCTTGGCCGGCGATGGCCATGCGCACCTCACCCTCCTTGACCCCGAGGGTGGTCAGCACGCGCTGGAGGGCGGCTTGCCGGACAGGGTTGGTTTCATCACTGAGCGGTTCGAGGAGGTACTTGAGGAGTTGCACCGCACCCTTGCGGGGAGCTGAGGCGAGCACCACTTTGATGGCGGAGCTGCCCACGTCCAGCCCGACGCGCAGCGACGCAGTCGTCCCCTTCCGTCTGAGCGCAGGCCAGGCCAGGCGCGGAAGCTGGAGTTTCGCCGCCATCAGTCAAACACGTTGCGCAGCACCACGTGGAGTCGCTGGGAGGATTGCATCAGATGCTGTTCCAGGGAGGTCTTTTGCGCGTTAAGCGTAATGTCCACGCCGGTGATGTTCCCTGTCGCCGGCACTGGCGTAAACGAGACGGAGGTAATGTTGTTGGCCACGACCTTTTGAATGCCGACGGGAGGGGCCGCGAGATTCAGGGAGCCGACCACCGCGCGGATGAGCTGCGTGCCCTGCAGGTCATACCGCACGGCGTTGCCTGCCTGGGGGGCGCCAGCATCATCCAGGGCCCCCCAGACGATGTCGCTGTTGCTATCCAAATCAAATTCCGGCGTGCCAGTATTGGCATCCACTGGAATCTGAAACACCAGGATGTTGTTCGTGGGGCTATTAATCAGCACGCGAGGGGTGGTATCCCGACCCGATTCGCGCAGCTCCTGCCCAACCCAGCGCAGGCCCTTGCGCACGTCCTCCTGGACCTCCACCGCCGCTTCGCCCTCGTGCCAACTCCTCCGCCCGCTCGACAGGGTGAGATAAATCGCGGCGAGCACGATGGAGAAGACGCCGAGGACCACCATCATCTCCAAGAGGGTAAAACCGTTGGGCGTCTGCCGGTGCGTCGCACGCAGACAGGTTGGGCGAGGGCCGTCGAGCGTCCCACGTCCTGCGGCAGCGATGGGCGTTTCGTTCGGCGTCGGGCGTCTGACGTTGGACGCTCGACGATACGCGGATCGTTGCCGCTGGACGTCTGACGCTGGACGGCTTGCGCTGAACGCCGAACGGAACAGTGATGTCATGGTGTCCGATCCGTGATCAAGGATTCCACGTAGGTGACCCGCGCCCGGCTCCGCTCGGTCCAGTTCACGCGCACTTGGACGCGCAAGGGATCGGCGGTGGTGCTCCACGTCTCCGGCTCGCCCCCTTCAAACGGCGGATCAAAATCCACCGACACAGCGCTCAAGTTGGTCTCGGTCAAATCCAAGCTGTGAGTGCCCGCCCATGCCACCCAGTTGCTGTCATTGGCGGCTTGGGCGTTGGGTTGGATTTCGGCTTGGAAGTCGGAGTTGCGGATTTCTTCCATGATGCGGTCGGCGTGGTGCGTGGCAATCGTCTGGTTGCGGGCGGACTCGTTCAAGGCGTGGATCCCGACGAACACCCCCAGCAAGCCGAGCAGCGCGGTGATCAAGACCGCAATCCCAATCACCAACTCTAACAGGGTAAAGCCGGCGGGCGTTGGGCCGGAGGCGTTGGCCCGCCCCGGTTGGGCCGGGGGCGAAAGCGCGTTGCGTCCAACGTCTGACGTCGGACGTCGGACGATACGCGGTTCGTTGCCCTCAGACGCTTGACGTTCGACGGCGTTCGCCGAACACCGAACGCCAAGCGATGAACGACTACTCCACCATCGGATCATTGGGCCCTGCCTCGGCACTTGCATTCGCGGTGATTCGCCCTGTATCATCCACGTAAAAGTACCGGTTGCCTGTTTTCCCCGGCGTCTTTGGATTGGCCCGACAGGTATACACGTCGTCACTGACGTACGTGTACACCAAGAGATACCCTTGCTTCTCCCCACTCGCCAAGAGCTCATCAATGTAGGGCGGATTCGAATCAGGATCGCCCAGATCGTTTAGCTCCGCTGGATACGCATGCGGCGAGGCGCGGGCATAGTAGTTCTGCGCGCCGGTCGAGATGGTGCGTAAGCTCGCGATCGCGGCCATCTCGTTGGCGTTGAGCCGTGAGCGCAACATGCTCATAATCGCCAGCGCAGCCAAGATGGAGATGATCGCCACCACGATCATCACTTCAATCAGCGTAAAGCCCCGTGGTGAGCCTTTCACCACCTACTCCTCAACCACAGAGGCGAGGCGACGACTGCTTCGCCGCCCGCCTCGCCTCGGCATTGCGTTGTCGTTCCCTTTCCTTTATTGTATCGGCGTTCCACCAGTACAAGCCAGATTATCGGCCGCGGCAGTTCCGCCAATTGTGGGGGGGCTAGTCCCGTCAGAAGCTGATGACACAACGACTGCTGTGGCATCAACGCAGAAGATGCGTGTGCCCGTTGTGCCACTCGCTACTGGACTCGAGAGCACGGCAAAGGAATTAGTAGCAAAGTTAGTACCCATGACATGGTTGTATCCTTGCCGCTGGACCGTACCCGTCGACGTCTCCGTCATATTCAGGTAGGACGGCACGGCCCCAATGAGCAGCGCGAGGCTCCCGTATGTCGGCGGCGACTGGGCCGCGCGGTAGCTTTCCTCAGCCGTGCTGATCGTGCGTGCTGCTGCGATCGCGGCGGTTTCATTCGCGTTGTGGCGCGCGCGCAACAGGTTCGGGATTGCGATCGCAGCCAACAGCGCGATGATCGCCACCACGATCATCACTTCAACGAGGGTAAATCCTTCTCGATGCGCCCCTCGTAACGTCCTCGCGAGTTTACTCATGATGAAGCCTCCTTCTGGCTTGATCCGTAGATCCTCATCCCAGCACTCTTCTTGTCACCCCTGTGGCTGGGAATGTTCCCAGGGGTCTCTCTATCTGCTTGCAAAACCGCTAGTTGCATCGTCATGCATTCTACCCTATTCTCCCTGGCTTGCAAGCGTAAAAAAACCGGTTGCCATTCGGCCGCCGGCCTGTCCTCTTTAGTTCACGACTTGTCAGAATGGCTGTACGCAGTGCGTGCTCTTGATTGTCCTTCGCGGTTACTCTCTCGTACTCCTGCTCCTGCGATAAGTGATGAATAATGCGCCCAGGATGATCCACGTTAATTATAGCACATCCTCGAGGCCATGTCAAGAGCATAATCCCTCACTTGGCAATGACTTGCGTTAACTTGAAGATCGGCAGGAACAGGCAGATGACGATCCCGCCGATGATGACCCCCAAGACCGCGATGACCAACGGCTCAATCAAGCTGGTGAGGCCGCTCACCGCCGCGTCCACTTCCTCCTCATAAAAGTCAGCGATTTTGGTCAGCATCTTCTCCAGCTCGCCCGTCTCCTCACCGACGCCGATCATCCGCACCACCATCGGGGGAAACACTTTGGAGGCGGCCAACGGCTCGGCGATTTTTTCCCCCTCACGGATGCTGGAGCGGACGCGGGTGACCGCTTCCTCGATGACGACGTTGCCGGAGGTCTTGCCCACAATCTCCAGCGAGGCTAAGATCGCCACCCCTGACCGCACCAAGGTCGCGAGTGTGCGTGCAAATCGAGCGACGGCGACTTTCTGGAAGAGCTCGCCAAACACCGGCAGGCCCAACAGGAGCTGATCCCACTGCTTGCGGCCAGTGTACGTTTTCGTGCGATAGGCATTGAGGCCAAAGAAGCACGCCGTGCCCAGGCCGGCCATGAGGAGGAAGCGCTGGCGCAGGAGGTTGCTGACGTTCAAGAGGAATTGGGTCGGCGCAGGGAGCTCCCCGCCTAAGGATTCGAAGATGTCTTTGAATTGGGGAATGACAAAGACCAGCAAGCCGGTAGTGATGAGCGCGGCCACGATCGTCACCAGCGCGGGATAGATCAGGCTGGCCTGCACCTTCCGCCGCAGGGCGTTGGTCTTCTCGAGGTAGGTCGCGAGGCGGTCGAAAATTTCATCCAACTGGCCGCTGGATTCCCCGGCCTGCACCATGCTGACGTAGAGCTCGGAGAAGGCCTTCGGATGCCGCAGCAGGGCTTCGGAGAGGCTGGAGCCGGTCTCCACGTCATCGCGCACCTGTTGGATGATCTGGCAAAAATCTTTGCTCTGCACCTGCGAGCCCAGGACCTCCAGCGACTGGACCAGGGGGATCCCGCTTTCAATCATGGTGGCGAGTTGGCGCGAAAACACGACCATCTCTTCGAGCTTGACTGTCTTGCGCGATCGGACCAGCTTCTGATCCGCCTGCTCGTTGAGGGAGATCAGGACCAGGGCTCGCTCGCGCAGCGTCTGCATCAGGACCGCGCGGGAACTGAGTTCCAGCGTCCCCTTCATGGTGCGCCCTTGCATGTCCTTGGCGACGTATTCAAACGTGGGCATCGCGCTCCTTACTCCTCCACCGTCACGCGAAGCACCTCTTCATAGGAGGTCGCCCCTTCGCGCACGCGCCGCAACCCATCCTCGCGCAGCAAGGTCAACCCATGCTGCATCGCGTAGGTGCGAATGGCCAGTGAGGTGGCCTGCTGAATGATCATGTCGCGAATCGTATCATTGATCGTTAGGACTTCCAGCAGCGCCAGCCGTCCACGGTAGCCTGAGCCCTGACACGCCTCGCAGCCCTTGGCGCGATAGATGGTCTGTCCGTCGGCCAACTGGAGTTGCGCCTTGAGCTCTGCTGAGGGCTGCACCGCCTCCCGACAGTGAGTGCAGAGACGTCGCGCCAACCGTTGCGCCGCGATGAGGACCACGCCGGAGGCCACGAGGAAGGGCTCCACCCCCATGTCCACCAAGCGCGTGATTGCCCCGGCCGCGTCGTTGGTGTGCAGCGTCGAGAGCACCAACTGTCCGGTGAGACTGGCCTTCGTGGCAATGTCGGCGGTCTCGCCGTCGCGGATCTCCCCCACCATAATGATGTCCGGACTCTGCCGCAGTAGCGCCCGCAGGCCACTCGCAAAGGTGAGCCCAATCTCAGGGTTGACTTGCAACTGGGTGATGCCATCGAGCTGATACTCCACGGGATCTTCAATCGTCATAATGTTACGTTCCGGGAGGTTGAGCTGGTTGAGGACCGCATAGAGGGTGGTGGTCTTGCCGCTCCCCGTTGGGCCGGTCACGAGCAACATGCCGTAGGGATTGGCCACCGCCTGGGTGAGCTGCTGCATCGGCTCGGGGGAACAGCCCAGTTGGTCTAAGCCGAGCTTGAGCGCGGTGCGATCCAACACACGCAGGACCACTTTGCCGCCGTGGAAGATCGGCAGCACCGACACGCGAAAATCAATCTCGCGCTTGTCGTGCTGGAGTTTAAAGCGCCCATCCTGCGGCAGCCGCCATTCGGTGATGTTGAGTCCAGCCAGGATCTTCAAGCGCACCAGGATCGCATTCTGCTGCGCTTTCGGCACCGTGAACGCTTCCTGCAGTTGGCCGTCCACACGGTAGCGCACGCTCAATAGGTGCTCGCCAGGTTCGAGATGGACGTCGCTGGCGCGGCGTTTCAGGCCCTCCTGGATAATGAGGTCTACCATCCGTACGATCGGCGCCTCTCTGCTCGCCGCGATCGTGTCTTTGAGGTCCACCGGTCCGGCCGTCGGCAGACTCAGCCCTTCGCGACTGCGATCCAGCTCCTCGACGAGCTCTGAGATGCGGCCTTTGTCGCTTTGATAGCACCCATCAATCGCGCGGAGGATGTCGTTCTCGCTGCTCAGGACCGGATCGAGGTCGTGATGCGTCAGCGCCCGAATGTCGTCCATCGCGAACACGTTGAGCGGATCAGCCATGGCCACGACGAGCCGGTGGCCCAATTTGGAGATGCCGATCAAGCGATACTGCCGTGCGAGCCGTTCCGGGATGAGTTTGGCCACCGCGGGATCCACTTTGAATTTCGCGAGGTTCAGCGGCGGGATGCCGAGTTTTTCCGCCAGGAGACTTAACCACTCGCGCTCCTCGAGGGCCCCCTGCCGCACGAGAATCTGCGTGAGACTCCCTCCCTGCTGCCGATGGGCCGCGAGGGCCTGCTGGAGTTGGCGCTCGGTCACCAGGCCGCTCGAGACGAGGAGCTCCGTGAACTGCTTGAGGACGGAGGTGGTCGTCATCACTCGAAGCGCTCTCCCATCGTGGTGCGCGCAATTTCTCCGGCGGTGGTAACGCCTGCCTGAATCTTGGCCAGCCCGTGTTCGCGCATCGTCTGCATCCCCACGCGACGCGCCAGTTGCTCGATGTCATGTTCGCGGCCATGCTGCGCAATGGCCTCGCGGATCTCAGGAGTGACGACCAGCACCTCGGCGATGATTTCGCGCCCGCTGTAGCCGGTCTGGAAACACGCGGGACAACCGCTCCCCTGCCAGACGGTGAGGGGATGGCCGTTGGGATCGCGGAACCCCAACTGTTTAACCATCGCAGGCGAGAGCGTTTTTTCTTGGCGGCAGCGCGGACAGATCTTGCGCACCAACCGCTGGGCGATGGAGGCGGTCAGCGTCGAGGCCAGCAGGAACGGCTCGACCCCCATGTTGAGCAGGCGCGTGACTGCGCCGGCCGCGGTTGTGGTGTGCAGCGAGGAGAGGACTAGGTGGCCGGTCAGCGCGCTCTTGATGGCCATGTCCGCGGTTTCGCCGTCACGGATTTCGCCCACCATGATGATGTCGGGATCCTGTCGGAGGATGGAGCGCAGGGCGATCGCAAAGGTTAAACCGATGTCGGGCTGCACGGTCACTTGGTTGACACCGGCCAACTGAAATTCGACCGGATCCTCGACGGTCACCAAGTTTTTGTCAGGCGTTTGGATGTGGCGCAACAGCGCATACAAGGCGGTGGTCTTGCCGCTCCCCGTCGGACCACAGGCGAGAATCAACCCGTAGGGCCGCTGGGCACATTGTCTCAGGCGCGGCAGGTCCTGCTCGGCAAAGCCCAGGTGGTCGAGGCTGAGCCGCACATGCTGTTTATCGAGGATGCGGAGGGCGATTTTCTCGCCGAACGTCGAGGGGATCACCGAGACACGGAAGTCCACCGGCCGGTTGTTGATCGTCAACAGAAACCGGCCATCTTGCGGCAACCGATGCTCCGCGATGTTCAAGATCGCTATCACTTTCAAGCGGGAAATCAGGGCCGCCTGGACATGCTTTGGCGGCGCCTCGACCTCATGGAGCACGCCATCAATGCGGTACCGCACGCGCAGTTTCGTCTCCAGGGGTTCCACCAACACGTCGCTGGCATGCATGTGGACCGCATTCGTCAGCAAAATCTCCGCCATCTTGACGACAGGCGCTTCCGCCGTCAGGCTGGGGAGCGCCGCCAGTTCCGTGCTGGCCGCCTGGGCTTCGGCCTTCGAGCGCTGGATGTCCTGGACCAGTCCCTCGAGCTGGGTATCGGTGGCTTCGCCGTAGAGTTGGTCAATGGTGCGCTGGATGTCATCCGACGTCGCGATGATCGGATTAATGGTCAGTCCCGTCAGTTGGGCCACCGCATCAATGGCAAACACGTTGAGGGGATCTGCCATCGCCACCGTCAGGGTGTTCCCCAGTTTGGAGATGGGGACCACGTGATGCCGACGGGCCACATCGCGCGAGATCAGTTGCGTCACCGACGGGTCCGTCCGATAGCGCGTCAGGCGAATCCGCGGAATTTCGAGGCCCTGGCTGAGGGCGCTCATCAAATCGGGTTCCTTGACGTAGCCCAACTTGATCAGCGTCTCGCGCAGACTCCCCCCCTCGCTGCGCTGCACGCGCACCGCGTCATCGAGCTGCGCTTGGGTGAGCAGCCCGTTGGTGATGAGGATGTCTTTGAGGCGATCTTTGAGCGAGACCATCGTCGTGGCGCAACGCCCTCCCTCGTTACGACGCCGTCGCGGTCGGTGACCGGCTGTTCCGATAGTAGCGATCAATGGCCTTGTTGATGTCGGTGGCCGTGCTCACAAACGTCTGCACCGTGCACTTCGTCAAGGTCTCGATGTCTTCCACCGCTTGGATGTTCAGGGGATTGGCCATCGCGATCGTTAAGCCCTTGCCCATGTGATCAATGGGGATCAAGCAGTACTGGCGCGCCACATGTTCGGGCACCAGTTCGATGGCCGCCGAATCAATGTCCATCGTCTCCAGCGGCAGGTACGGAAACCCGTACTGGGCCGTGATGGCCTGGGCGATTTGCTCTTCGGTGGCAAAGCCCAGCTCAACGAGGACTTGACCGAGCAGTCCCCCGCGGGCCTTCTGGGTGGTGCAGGCGTGATCCAACTGTGCCTGCGTAATCACCCCGCGCTCCAGCAGGAGCTGACCGAGTTGTTTGGAAATGACCCGCCGCATGACCATCCCAACACGCTCCGTTATACGACGCCGCCCACTTTGAACATCCGCCGCAACTCCTCGGGATCCGAGGAGCGTCCCAACGCTTCCTCCGAGTGGATCAACCGATTCGCGCAGAGGGTGTAGAGCGATTGGTTCATCGTCTGCATGCCTTCTTTCTGATGGGTCTGAATCACCGAGTACATCTGGTGCACCTTCTGCTCGCGAATCAGCGACCGCACCGCATGATTGGCGATGAGGACTTCAGAGGCCAGCACGCGCCCGCGCGTATTTAACCGTGGGATGAGCTGTTGCGAGAGCACGCCCAACAGGACAAAGGAGAGCTGCGTGCGCACCTGGTTCTGCTGGTGGGAGGGAAACACGTCAATGATGCGGTTAGTCGTCTGGACGACGTCTGACGTGTGCAGGGTCGCCAGCACTAAGTGGCCGGTCTCGGCGATGGTCAAGGCGGCCTCGATGGTCTCGAGGTCGCGCATCTCACCGATGAGGATGACATCCGGGTCCTGGCGCAGGACGTGCTTGAGCGCTTGCCCAAACGACTGGGTGTCGCTGCCCACTTCTCGCTGATCAATGAGGGCCTGCTGATTCTCATGCACGTATTCAATCGGGTCTTCGATCGTTACAATGTGGCACGCCTGCTCCCGGTTGATCATGTCCACCATCGAGGCCAGGGTCGTAGATTTGCCGCTGCCGGTCGCCCCGGTCACCAAGACCAACCCCCGCGGCTTGCGGCAGAACTCGGTGACCACCGGCACTGGGAGCCCGCACTCCTCAAAGGTCAAGATGCGGAAGGGCAACATCCGGATCGCGACCCCCATGGCTCCCCGTTGGAAAAAGTAGTTCGCCCGGAAGCGAGCCTGCCCCTCTACGGAAAAGGAGAAATCGAGCTCCCGCGCCTGCTCAAACTGCTGGATGCGGGTGGGCGTGAGCAGGGTGTAGGACAACCGCTGGACATCCTCGGCTGACAAGGGATTGCACTCGAGGGGGACCAGGCAGTCATCAATGCGGACGTGCGGGGGCTCCCCCATCGTCAGGTGGAGATCCGACGCACCTTGCTCCACGGTTAACCGGAGCAGGGTCTCCATCGTGACCGGTGCCGCCACCGGAATCGAGGTCGGAATCTTGCTCGCTACCGTCGTCATCATCAGCTCCTCGCGTTACAGGTTCCGTACGTTATGTCGTCCGCACGTGTTGCGGCACGTTACGCCACCACGCAATTTTTCCCACGGATTTTGGCATCGCCAATCGCCTCCTGGGCTTTCGCGACGAGATCCTCGGCAGTCACCCCATCAATCGGGTTCTCCGAGACTCCGCCCGACAGGGTGATGCGGCGGGTGATATCCGTTTCCCCGCTGAAGGCGAACGCCACGCGCTTGCGCACCGCCTCGGCCAACTCGGCCGCCTGCCGCTTGTTGCGCTCAGGGAGCAACATCGCAAACGCATTGCCCCCGAAGCGCCCCACGCGATCCACCTCCGTCACGCTCTCCAGCAAAATCCAGCCCAGTTTTTTCAGCATCCGCTCCGTCTCGGTCTTGCCGTGGAGGTCGCAGTAGTGCTGGAACTCGTCAATCTCAAATAAGACAAACGCGCACGGCCGCTGATACGCGATCGCCCGCTTGATCTCCTCATCGAGGCGCGTGCGCACGTAGTGCTCGTTGTAGAGGCCGGTGAGCTCGTCTTTGACGGCGAGTTCCCCTGTCTCGCGCACCAAGCGATCGTTCTCGACGGCAATCGCGATCTGCTTGGCAAACACCGTCAGCAGCTCCAGGTAGTCGGGGGTGAAGGTGTAGCCCAGCGCATGGTTCCCCACGCCGAGGATACCGATCTCGTGATCGCGAATCACCACCGGCTGGATGGCGACGTTCGCTCCCCCGAGGCGCTCGTAGAGATCGCGCAGCTCCTCCGTCGGCCGCTGCTGATCATCAATGAGCGCGGTCAGGGGCTTGAGCTGAATGCCCGACAGGATATCGGGGTTCATGTTGTAGACCGCCTTCAGCTCCAACCCACCAAAGCGCTCGCGCACCAGATGGAGAAACGCGAAGGAACCCTCCTCGATCATGGCAAGCTGCTTGAGGGCGAGCTCCAAGATCATCTCCAAATCCGCCGCCTGCGAGACGAGGTTCCCCACTTGGAGAATCCCGGCCATCGCCAACGTCCGCTTGTGGATCTCGATGTTGATGACCTTGCTCTGCTCGCTGTACTGGCGCAGCTCTTCCATGTGCTTGCGCGCGCGCAGCGTCAGTTGGTTCAGGGCGGCGCTGATATCGCCCAACTCGTCTTCCCGCTTGACCTCGACCACCTGCTCGAGGTTCCCGCCCGCCATGGTGCGCGCGCCGCTGGCGATCTCCAAGATCGGCCCAATGATACCACTCACAATGCGCAGGCCAGCAGCGACCATCACCGAAGCCGCGACCAACAGGAGAAAGACCCACCAGAAGAAATACACGTCGCTCTGGGCGACTAAGTCTAACGCGGTCACGATGACCGATTTGGTCCCTGGTAAGAGGAGCGCTGCGAAAATAAAGAGCACTCCGAGCGGGACAACCACCATCAGACCGATGACGGCAAATAACTTGTGCCGCAACCCACTGGGCATGAGTGACAAGGACTTCAAGAGGTTACCCACTGGAGATCCCTCCCCCCTGCGTTGGTGTGATCTGCTGCCGGAACTGTTGCATCGCTTCCACGATGCGGAATTCGAGCTCATGGCTGGAGGTCAAACCCTCGCCGGTGAGTTCGAGTCGCCGCAACACATTGACCATGGCGGAGAGAATTTCGGTGCGGGAGAGCTTGACCCCTGCTGAAAACAATGCATCTTTGCCCAGCCGATCAAGAAAATCGAGCTGGTCGCGGTTTAAGGCCGCAATGACCCGGTGAGCGCGTTCATGGTTGGTGCGCATCGAGACTCTCACACAAGAAACCCTACCTCCATTCGAGGTAGGGTCTTCGCTCCTCCTACACCCGTCTGGCAACCCGACTACCTTCGGCAGTCGTTCGGCGTGAGGCGTTCAGTGTTCGGAGCATTGTTTGCCGAACGCCGAACTCTGCACGCTGAACGACCACGAGTCGAAGGCTCGTAGTTTTGTGCCCCCGCCTTACGACGGGTTTACCTTGAGCAAACGGTTCGTCCTGAACACAAGCTACCATAACTATACCACACAAAACCGCAGCGCATCAAGACTACTTTGTCACTTTGTGTGTTTGATACGAGATGACACAACGCCTGATCTACCAGAGGGTTAAAAGCGTGGGCCCCAGCGGCGCACACTGTCTAACAGGCCCACAGCGATCCACGTCGTCAGGATGGCTGAGCCGCCGTAGCTGATGAGCGGGAGCGGAATGCCCACGACCGGTAGCAGCCCCATCGTCATCCCGATGTTGACGACGACATGGTAGCCCACCAGAGCGGTGAGCCCGGCTGCCAGCAACCGTCCTGGTAGCTCGCGCACCAGGTAGGTGGTGCGCCACGCCTCCATCAACCAGGCGGCAAAGAGCCCGAGCAGCACCACACTGCCGACGAAGCCGAGCTCCTCAGCCATGACCGCAAAGATGAAATCGGTGTGACGCTCGGGGAGGAAGTTGAGCTGACTCTGGGTGCCGGCCATCCAGCCCTTCCCGAGGAGCCCGCCAGAGCCGATCGCGATGCGTGCCTGGATCGTGGTGTAGCCAGCGCCGAGTGGATCCACATGCGGGTTGATGAACGTCAAGAGGCGCAACCGCTGGTACGCTTTCAGCACATGCCATCCGATGGGCAGCAAGAGCGCCGCCAGACCCACCAGGGCCCCGAAGAACCGCAGCGGCACACCAGCCACCCACAGCATGGCGAGGATGATCCAGAGAAACACCGAGGCACTCCCCAAATCCGGCTGGAGAAACGCCAGGCCTGCGGGAATCGTGCCGATGCCGAGGAGTGTCACGACCGTGCGCCAATCGGCGCGTTGCCCTCCAGCGCATCGGTCACCCAAGATCCGGGCGGCCAAGAGGACGGTGGCGACCTTCGCCAGCTCGACCGGTTGAAACGTGAGGGGCCCGAGGGCGAGCCAGCGGGTGGCGCCATGCGCCATCCGCCCCATCACCAGACTGAGCCCTAGCAACACCACACAACCAACGTACAATGGCAGCGAGCCATCCAGCCAGCGTTGGTAGTTGAACAGGCGAGCGCCCCAGCACGCGCCCAGCCCCACGAGCAGCCAGCAACTCTGCCGCACCACCAGCGTCCAGCCCAGGTGATGCGAGGCAGAACGAAGGATGATGAGCCCCGCGCCCATCAGGAGGAGTGTCCAACCAAGGAGTCTGCTGCGCTCCATCGTGTTCATGAGGCGTCAGGTGTGGTGTAGTGTTGCTGGATGAACTCAGCGATGCGCTGGACCAGTTGTGCTGGCAACCGCCCACCCGAACCGCCGAACTCAAACAGGACCGCCACTGCGGCTTGGGGATGTTCCACTGGTGTCACAGCAATCATCCAGGCGTGCGACTCCCCCGCCCGATGCGTCTGGGCGGTTCCGGTCTTGCCGGCGAGCGACAACCCCGCCTTCCAGGCGCGATGCCCTGTCCCGTCTGGCGAGGCGACCGCATCCACGAGGCCGTCCATGAGGGCCTGGCGCGTCGTGGGACGCAAGCCCACGGCCTGCGCCGCGGTCCTCTTCACCACGATGGCACCAATCCGTTGAACCACGTGTGGAGGAATGAGCCATCCTCCGTTGGCGACGGCCGCGACGAGCCGCGCTGCCTGCAGCGGGGTCACGAGCAACGTGCCCTGCCCGATGGCGAAGTTCGCGGTGTCGCCCTCGTACCAACTCTCGTGCAGCCGCTGACGTTTCCAGCTCCGGCTCGGCACCGCGCCCTGCTGCTCCCCTGGCAGATCAATGCCCGTGGCCTCGCCCAATCCGAGCCGTTCGGCCCAGCGCGTGAGCGGATCAGGCCCGACTGCGAGTCCCACGTGGTAGAAGAACACGTTGCAGGAGTGGGTCAGGCCTTGACGGAGCAACTGCTGGCCGTGGCCATCCACATTCCAACAGTGAAAGATCCGCTGGCCCAACCGCAACTGGCCGGTGCAGGTAAATGTCGTCGTAGGCGTCACCGCGCCTGTCTCGAGCGCCGCGCTCGTGGTGACGAGTTTAAACGTGGAACCAGGAATGTAGGTGCCGCTGATGGCGCGATTGAGCAGCGGCTGGCGCTGATCGCGCAACACCGTGAGCGCCGCCTCGCGCTGCGGTGACAGGAAGCTGTCCGGATCAAAACTGGGCGCACTCACCAACGCGAGGACCTCTCCCGTCGTCGGCTCCAGGACAACGCACGCTCCCGCATGTCCCTCGAACGCCTGGGCAATCAGTTGTTGGAGTTCTCCGTCCAGGGTGACGGTGAGCGGCTTGCCTGGCACAGGATCCTGCTGGTTGAGGACGCGCACCTGACGCCCGCGGTTGTCCACTTCCACCACCAGCCCGCCAGACTGCCCCCGGAGGTAGGCATCGTAGGTGGCTTCCACACCCGCCTTGCCCACCCAATCATGCAGCCGAAAGCCGTACGCCCGCAAGTGCGGCAACTCCTCCGCGCTCATGGGCCCAATGAATCCCACCACATGCGCGGCCGCTGCGCCGTAGGGGTAGGTGCGTTTGGCCCGCGGCAGGACGACGAGGCCTGGGAGTTCGTGCCGGTGTTCTTCCACGCGCATGACGAGCGCGAGCGGCGCATCCGGCAGCAACACCGCAGGCCGAAACGGCCAACTCTGCTGCTTGGCTAACTGTTCTCGCAAGGTGGTGAGGGACTGCTGCGTCAGGTGTGCCAGCCGCGTCAACACAAACTCGACATCCGGTGTTTCCTGCGGCACCAACGCCACATCAAAGCTCAACTGATTTGTGGCCAACGGACGCCCAAACCGATCCAAGATCACCCCGCGCGGCGCCTCAATCGGCACCAGGCGCACTGCATTGCGCTCCGCCTGCTCGCGGTAGAACCCCCCGCGCCCCAGTTGGAGGTAGCCCAAGCCCACGAGGAGCACCGTAAAGGCCACCGCGCCGAGGCGCCCTAACCACCGCAGACGAAACTCTGGCTCACGTGGCATGCCACGCCTCGTGCACATCCACCCAGCGAGGGGCCCAGCGCGCCCAGGCCCAGGCCACCGTGAGGGTCACGATGGTCTGCCCCATGAGAAATGAGAAGCTCCACCGGCGTGGAGCAGCGGTGTCACTCCAGGCCACGAGCCACGTCAGCCCGTGCCACGCCATGACGATGAGCCACGCGACGACGAGGTACACCGGCAGTCGCTCGGTGTACCACTGAGAGCGCAACGCACCGAGGCCAAACCCCACGAGTAACCAAAAACCCAACAGGAGGAGCGGATGGCCAGGCACACAGGCCACGACGAGCCAGCCAAGCACGGCTGCGAGGAGACCGCTGCGCTGAGCATCCCCGCGCAACGCCACGTAGGTCAGCAGCACCAGGACCAGTTCAGGCCGGAGGGCAGGAGGAAGCGTCGTCGGCAGCACCTGCCAGA
>CAZWYX010000007.1:32059-34036 GCA_964638485.1 uncultured Planctomycetales bacterium
GAGGCATGTGACTTCTGCCAGTTGACCTAACCGGGCGCTGGGCTCCAGCACCGCCTCGCGGTAGAGCCCGGAGGCATGCGTCTGGACGCTTTGCACGCGCCCCACGCGCAATCCTTGCGGAAAGAGTCCGCCCTGCCCAGAGGTGAGCACGTCATCCCCTGGTTGGATTGCACTCTCCACGCGGACGTAGAACAACCGGAGCCGATGCAGACCGTCACCTTGGACGATCCCCTGATCACTGGTGCGCACGACGACCGCGCCCAGGCGCACGTCAGGATCAGTGATCAGCCGGACGAAACTGGTGGCGGCGTCCACCTCGACGATTTTACCCACCACACCATCAGGGGCAACGACCGGCGTGCCGACGGTCAACCCCTCGCGCTGTCCCTTGTTGATGAGGAGGACGCGGTTCCATTGCGTCGGATCGCGGGCCACCACGCGCGCCACCACGGTGCGGAACGTGGGGTGTTCTTCACTGAGGCGCACGAGCGCGCGCAACCGCGCATTCTCCGCCTGCAGGGCTTCAGCGTCGAGCATGGCCTGGGTGAGGGTCGCGACCGTGTGACGGAGGGTTTCGTTCTCAGCGCGGAGACGCGGGTAGTGCGAAAGGTCAGCGACCGGAACGATCAGGTAGGACAGCACTCCGAGCGGGATGCGGAGCAACGCCAACGTCGGGGTGAGCAGGATCCCCTGGACCACCAGCCCTGCCACCCACAGACCAAGGATCCACGCCAGGCGCCGTCGCCACTTCACATTTCAAGCTTCGTGGAGACTGTGGCATCCCTCCAGTAGTGGAGGTGCTCCACAAATTTGCCCGTCCCCAGTGCCACGGCGGTGATCGGATCTTCGGCGATGTGGACTGGGAGACCCGTTTCCTCGGAGAGCAGCCGATCCAACCCGCGCAGCAAGGCGCCCCCACCGGCCAACACCATGCCGCGCTCGATGAGGTCAGACGCGAGTTCCGGCGGCGTTTTGTCGAGGGTCATCCGCACCGAGTCTACAATGGCCCGGATGGGTTCGGCCAAGGCATCGCGAACTTCTTCCGAGGTGACCGTGACCGCCTTGGGCAACCCTGAGACCAAATCCCGCCCCCGCACCTCCATCGTCAGCTCCTGCTCCAGGGGATAGGCTGAACCGATGCGCAGCTTGATGTCCTCGGAGGTCCGCTCCCCGATCATCAAGTTGTACGTCTTCTTCAAGTGCTCGATGATCGCCATGTCCATTTCATCGCCCCCGATCCGGATGGAGCGCGAGAAGACGATCCCCTTGAGCGAGATGACCGCAATTTCTGTCGTGCCACCGCCGATGTCTACAATCATGTTGCCGCCCGGCTCGTTGATGGGCAACTCCACCCCCACGGCCGCGGCCATCGGTTCTTCGACCAAGTGGACCTCGCGGGCACCCGCGTGCAGCGCGGAATCGCGCACGGCGCGTTTTTCCACCTCGGTAATCCCTGAGGGAATCGCGATGACCATGCGCGGATGCCGAAAGAGCCGGTGATCGTGCACCCGTCGGATGAAGTGGCGCAGCATCTGCTCGGTGATCTCAAAATCGGCGATGACGCCGTCTTTCATCGGCCGGATGGTGATGATGTTACCCGGCGTGCGCCCGAGCATGCGCTTCGCCTCTTCCCCCACCGCCAAGACTTGATTCGAGCCGCGGCGGATCGCGACCACCGAGGGTTCGCAGAGCACAATCCCCGATCCCTTGGCGTACACCAAGGTGGTGGCGGTACCGAGGTCAATCCCCATGTCGTTCGAAAAATAGCCGTGGAAGAACTGGGCGAGTTGTGTTGCGGATTGCTGGAGCCATTGCCACAGGCGTTGTAACACGCGAAACTCCTTAAGTCTACCGGAGAAAGCGGGCTGCTCTTGCGGTAGAGGTAGTGTACCAACTGGCAAGGGTCACGTCAATAGGTCTTATGACGACAGGGCGACCGAGGCTCCCAGCCGCTGGAGGTCCTCAAAAAACGCCGGG
>CAZWYX010000008.1:0-31632 GCA_964638485.1 uncultured Planctomycetales bacterium
TAGGGTGGCTTCTGATGAGTCTTGTCTTCATGCAGGGAGGCGGCATGTCATCAGCGAATACAGAGGAGCCAGAGCAAGTTGTGTTGGTATATTTGAAGCTCTCGGATGAGGCCTTTGGGAGTCCGGAGGACCGGCAGGCAGCGTACTCGCTAGAAGACCAACTTATTGCTGCGATGGAAACGAGTGACAAGGGCGAGTGCGATGGGCACGAGTTTGGTGGAGGTTTTGCTACGTTCTTCCTGTATGGCCCAGACGCAGATGCGGTGTTTAGCATCGTCCAGCCGATTCTTAAACAATTCACCGCCCCTCCTGGTTCTTATATCATCAAACGTTATGGCGCACTAGGAGCGCAGGAAAAGAGAATAGAATGGCAATGAAATTGGTGCCGGTTCTATAGGTAGAGAATGGATCATTGAATGATGGCTAGTTCCAGACTCCTCATTCCGTTCCAACGTATTGAGCGGTGCATACTGCTGATCCGTGGAGAAAAAGTGATGTTGGATGCGGATCTGGCGCGGCTCTATGGCGTTCCAACTAAAGTCCTGAATCAAGCCGTCAAGCGAAACCGGTGAAGGCGCCGATCCTGGCAGGAATTTTGCTGCTGAAATCCGCGAAGATGGCGCGGTACATGAACGAGCATGTATGGGGAATCAAGGTGCCGGAGTCGCTGATCGAGCGGATGGAGCAGGCGGCGGATAAGAAACAAGAATGCGTGCGCATCTGTGTTGAGCTCATCACCGGCATCAAAGACGTCGCCGGCGGCATCCACCTCTACGGCCTCGGCTGGGAGGACCTGATCCCGACGATTCTAAAGGAAGCGAGGGTCGCATGAACGAGGAACGACTTGGGACAGTTATTGGTCTCATCATTGGTCTATTGATAGGGGTCGTAGGTGCTTTTTGGCTCGTACGGAAATGTCGTCGTCGTTAGCAGGAGATCCCCATGAGAAGTGATCCTCGTGTTATAGCGCTCCTGACCCTGACGACCTTGTTGGGGTGTACCGTAACTTTACCATTTCCCCTGATGGTATCTCCCAGCTGGAAGAATTACGGTGCGTTGAAGAATGACGTCGTTAGTCTCCGCGAGTATACGAAGACCTGGAAAGCAAAGGGCGCGCCGATATTCACAAATGACAAACAACTGGCTCGATATGCCACCTTGCGAGGCAACACAGGGATCTCTCGCAATGCAGGGGTGGATGTCGTCTATATTGATGGGCGCGCTGTCAAACGACGCCAGGTCTATTGGATCACCACGGGGGAGCATGAAGTGGTCGTCCAGCTTAGCAAGGCCTATACCTCCGCCTTTCAGGATACGGTGAAATTCCGCGCCACCTTCGAGGAGGGAGAGGAGTATCTCGTCACAGGTGAGGTGGGACAAAACGTTCTTCAGAGTTTCATTGGCACAGGTAGTTGGACTCCTGCCCTGTGGCGGCGTCCGATCAAATCCTACTCGCAGCACGCCCAGCCATGAGCACAACTCAGGAGGGGTTCTTTTTTCTCCTGTTGTGGCGCGTCAGGACCCCGAGGCCAATTGAGGTACAATGACTGCACACTTGTCGGACACATCGCCGGAAGCAGAGCAGGTGTTGATCGAGCGGCTGCGGCAATTATCGCCGGGGCAGAGACTCCGACAGGTCTTCGCCTTGAACGCCATGGTCAAGCACTTTTCGCTGGCGGGATTGAAAGGACGCTATCCCCACGCTTCACCTGAGGAATTGCAGCGACGGCTTGTGGCGCTGCGGCTGGAGCCGCAGACGGTGAGGCGCGTCTATGGTTGGGACCCTGATGTTGAGGGTTATTGAGGTGGATGAGGATTCCCAGGCTACGTTGGCCGTCATCGAAACGCTCGGTCGCCTACAGATCCCCTATGTCATTGGCGGCTCTTTAGCGAGCTCGACCCACGGCATCGCTCGAACGACACGCGACGCGGATATCATGGCGGATATGAGTGAGCAACATGTGCAGCCATTTGTGCAGGCGCTCGGTGGTGCGTTCTACCTTAGCGAGGATGCCATGCGGGAGGCCATTGCGCGTCGCAGTTCGTTTAATCTCATTCACCTGACATCGGGCTTCAAGGTGGATATTTTCATCAAGCCGCGTACCGCGTTTGCGCAATCACAACTGGAACGGCGCAACACCCAATCCGTTTTTCCTGAACCTGCACCGCTGCTTTATGTGCTGAGCCCGGAAGATATTCTCTTGAATAAGCTCGTGTGGTCCAAGCAGGGAGGCGGCATTTCAGATCGCCAATGGAACGATGTCTTGGGTGTGCTGAAGGTGCAGGGAAGCCGACTCGATCTGTCGTATCTCAAGCAATGGGCCGCAGCCCTTGGTATCACCGATCTCCTTGAGCGCGCGTTCATCGATGTTGGGCCGAAATGATGACAGTGGCGCACGCACCGCAACAACAACTCAGACGCACCGCGCTCGCCGGTGAACACGAGAAGCTGGGCGCGAAGATGGTGGAGTTTCAGGGGTGGTGGATGCCGCTCTACTATCACGGGATTCTTGAGGAGCATCGGTGTGTGCGGGAGCACGTGGGCCTCTTCGATGTCTCGCACATGGGCCAAATCTTTCTCAGCGGTCCGGCCGCAGGGCCATTCCTGCAATGGCTGCTCACCAACGATGTGGAGCAGCTCAGCGATGGCACGGGCCACTACTCCCTGATGCTCAACGAGCAGGGCGGGATCCTCGACGACGTGATCGTGTTTCGACTGGGCGAGGAGCGCTACCTCCTCATCGTCAACTGCGCCACCCACGAGCGCGATCTCCAGTGGCTGCAACGCCATGCCAAAGGGCGGATCACCATTGACGATGTGAGCGACAGCCACGCTATTCTGGCGATCCAGGGCCCGACAGCGCCGGAGGCGTTACAACACGTCATCGGTCAATCGCTGGCTGGGATGAAGCGTTTTGCGATTCAGCCACTGGCTGCGCCGTGGGGCCCTGGCTTCCTGTCTCGCACAGGGTACACCGGCGGTGAAGGATTTGAGGTGTTCCTGCCGAATCCGAAGGCACTCCTGTTGTGGCGCAAGCTCGTGGAGGTTGGTCACACCGTCCAACTGCAGCCCATCGGCTTGGGCGCGCGAGATAGTGTGCGCCTCGAGGCGGGGTTACGTCTCTACGGCACCGACATGGATGAGACCACCATCCCCGATGAGGCGGGTCTTGAATGGGTCGTCGCCGTCAAGAAAGGCGAGTTCTGTGGTCGCGATGCGCTACTCAAACGCCGAGCCACCGGAGTGACGAAGCGACTCGTGGGTCTGACCATGCTGGAACCCGGGGCGATTCCGCGCAGCCACTGTCCCATCCAGGTCGAGGGACGCGCCGTCGGGCACATCACGAGCGGCTCCATGAGCCCGCTGCTGGGATTTGCGGTGGGGCTGGGGTCTGTGGAACCATCCTACGCGCACTCAGGCCAGCAACTCAGCATCATCATCCGTCAGCGCGCGTATCGGGCGCAAGTGGTGGGACTGCCGTTTGTCCCCTGTATGCCAACGTGACATGAAGGAGTGTTCATGATTCCTGATAGTTTGCACTACACGAAAACACACGAGTGGGTTCGCCGCGAGGAGGGCACCCGTGCCACGGTGGGCATTGCTCACCATGCGCAAGCAGAACTCAAGGACATCGTCTTTGTGGAACTCCCGACGGTGGGCAAGACTCTGACGGCTGGACAGGCGTGTGCGGTGGTGGAATCGGTCAAGGCGGCCTTCGATATCTATGCCCCACTCTCCGGCACCGTCGTGACGGTGAACCAGGCCTTGGTCACCACCCCGCAACTCATCAACCAAGACTGTTACGGTCAAGGCTGGTTCTTCGTGCTGGAAGCTTCGCAACCTGCTGAGTGGGAAAAACTCCTGCCCTCCTCGGCGTACGCAGCGCTGTTAGCGACAACGCGCTGATGAGTTACCTCCCGCACACCGACAGCGACCTGGCGCAGATGCTGAAGATCATTGGCGTCGAGCGTCTCGACGACTTGCTCGAGGCGATCCCCACGTCGTTACGGCAGGCGCCCGCGCAACGCCCAGCAGGGTTGAGCGAACTCGAGTTGACACGCCATCTCCGCACGCTGGCGCGCATGAACTGTCCTGCCAGCGAGCTCGCTGTCTATCGAGGCGCCGGACTCTATGAGCATGCGATTCCTGCGGCGGTCGAGGCCTTGGCGAGTCGCGGTGAGTTTGCCACCGCCTACACGCCGTATCAACCCGAGGCCAGCCAAGGCACCCTCCAAGCCATCTACGAATTTCAGACGATGATCTGCGAGTTGACCGGCATGGAGGTGGCGAACGCCTCGCTCTACGATGGTGCCTCCGGTCTGGCCGAAGCTGCGCTCATGGCGCTGCGCGTGACCGAGCGGAGACAACTTGTCATGTCGCAGACGGTCCATCCTGAATATCGGCAGGTCCTGACAACTTACGTCAGCGGCCTGAGCGTCTCGCAGACAACCCTCCCCGCGCCGACGGGTGTGACCGATGTGGCCCAGGCCCGCACCGCTGTCACTTCCGATACCGCCGCGCTCATTGTCCAGATGCCCAACTTCTTCGGGTGTCTTGAACCGGTGCATGAGTTAGCGCATGCCGCCCATGCGGTGGGCGCGCTCTGCATCGTGTGCATCGCTGAGCCGGTCTCGCTTGGGCTCCTGGTAGCCCCCGGGCATTATGGCGCTGATATCGTCGTGGGCGAAGCCCAATCCCTCGGGAGTCCCATGAGCTACGGCGGCCCGTCGCTGGGATTCTTTGCCACGCGACAGGCATGGTTGCGCAAGCTCCCAGGCCGGATCGCTGGACGCACCACAGATCAACAAGGGCGCTGCGGCTACGTGTTGACCTTGCAGGCACGCGAGCAGCACATCCGTCGAGAAAAAGCCACCTCCAACATCTGTACCAACGAAGGACTGCTGGCGCTGCGCACCACGATCTTTCTCTCCCTCCTCGGTCCCCAGGGCCTACAGGAGTTGGCCGCGTTGAATTGTCAGCGAGCCCACGCGTTGCAGGAGGCGTTGTGTCGGTTGCCGTGCTTTGCGCCCGCGTTTCCGCAGCCGTTTTTCAACGAGTTTGTCCTGCAACTCACCCAGCCGTCGCTGCAGCCGGCGATCGAACAGGCGTTGGCCGAAGCAGGTGTGGTGGGTGGACTCCCACTGGATGTGTTTGACGCCAGCTGGCGCGGACGATCCCTGTGGTGTGTCACTGAAACCAAGGCAGAGGAGCAGGTGGATCGCGTGGTGGAGGTGGTGCATCGTGTGTGCGCTTGAGTGCGGCTCCTCGCATCGCACGAGTGACCACGCGCAGAGAGCGGGGCGGGGTGAACCGCTGATGTTCGAGCAGTCGTCCCCTGGCCGTCGAGCGATTCGCTATCCCAAGGCGACGCGCGGCCCACAGCCTGAGCAGGTGATTCCATCAGCGCTCCGGCGCCGTCTCCCGCCACGCCTGCCAGAGGTGTCGGAGTTAGACGTGGTGCGGCACTTCACGCGGCTGTCGCAACTGAATTTTTCGGTGGACACCCACATGTATCCGCTGGGATCGTGCACGATGAAGTACAATCCCAAAGTCAATGACGCCCTCGCTGCCCTGGAGGGTTTTGCGCAGCTCCATCCTTATCAACCGGTGGAGCAGTGTCAAGGAATCTTGCGGTTGCTCAAACAGTTGGAGGCGCTGTTGTGCGAGATCTGCGGCATGGCGGCGTTTTCCCTGCAGCCGGCTGCTGGGGCGCAAGGCGAACTCGTGGGGTTGGCGATGGTGCGCGCGTACCACACCGCCCACGGCGCACCGCGTCGCTTCGTGCTCATCCCTGATTCTGCGCATGGCACCAATCCGGCGTCGGCCGCGTTGTGTGGCTACACGGTGCAGACGATTTCCTCAGGAGCTGACGGGTTGATTGACCTGGCCCAGCTACGTCAGGCTCTCTCGGGCGAGGTGGCCGCGTTGATGCTGACCAACCCCAACACGCTGGGTCTGTTTGAGCGGCAGATCCTCGACGTCACACGCCTGGTGCATGAGGCAGGCGCCTTGGTCTATCTCGACGGAGCCAACCTGAACGCGCTGCTGGGTCTGGTCCAGCCAGGCGCGATGGGGGTGGATGTGCTGCACCTCAATCTCCACAAGACGTTTTCCACGCCGCATGGTGGGGGAGGCCCTGGCGCAGGACCGGTGGGGGTCACGCGCGCGCTCGAACCCTACTTGCCCGTGCCGCGGCTGGTGGAGCAGCAGGGGACACTACAGTGGAGCACCGCGTCGCCACACGCGATTGGGCGTGTGCGGAGCTTCTATGGGAACGTGGGGATCCTGATTCGCGCGTATGCGTATCTCTTGGCGTATGGCACAGCAGGCCTGGCGGACATCAGTCGCGGCGCGATCCTCACTGCCAACTACCTTGCCGCGCGGCTGGCTGCACAGTATGATCTGCCCTACGGGCGACGCTGCATGCATGAGTTCATCATCTCCGCCAAACGGCAGAAAGCGTCCGGTGGCTCAGCGCTGGACATTGCCAAGCGCCTGCTCGACTACGGCTGCTACGCGCCCACGATCTACTTTCCCTTGATCGTCGAGGAGGCCCTCATGATCGAGCCGACCGAGACCGAATCGCTCCAGACGCTGGAGCAGTTTGCGGAGGCGATGCTCGCGATTGCAGCGGAGGTCGAGCACGAGCCAGCGCGCCTGAAGCACGCCCCCACCTCGACGCCGGTGACACGGCTGGATGAGGTCACGGCTGCCAGGCAGCCGGATGTGCGCTACCAGCCACCCCAAGACCCCGTGACTCAGGATGCGACCTATGCGATGCGACACGTGTAAGAAAGAAGTCAAGGAAGTGCTGCGTGTGGTCATCTACAAAGACTACGACCGCTCGCTGGCGCGTCCGATCTACAACTGCCCCGAGTGCTTTGCGAAGAAAGAACAATCCAAACCCTACGCCAAGCCGCCGCAGCGTGGATCGTGAGTCGTCAATCGCGGATCGAACCACGAACCACGAACGACGCACGACGAAACGCATCCTCAAGCTGACGCTCGCGTACGACGGGACTCACTACGCTGGCTGGCAGCGGCAGCGAGGCCAGCCGACGATTCAGGCCGCCCTGGAGCAGGTGCTCCGTCGGGTGTGCAACGAACGTGTGCGCGTGGTGGGTAGTGGTCGCACGGATCGTGGCGTCCATGCGCTGGGACAAGTCGCGCATGTCCACACGCGCTCTCGCCTGCCACTGACCCGACTGCAGCGAGCGCTCAACAGCCTGCTCCCCCCAGACATCGTCGTCACCTCCATCAACACAGTCTCAGCGACGTTTCATGCGCGGTTTTCCGCCAAGCGCAAGCGCTATCGCTACCGGATGGCCATCGGCCCATGGGTATCACCGTTCGTGCGGCGCTACGTCTACTGGATGCGTCAGCCGCTGCAGCTCGTAACGATGCAACACGCCGCTCGCGCGTTGCTCGGTACCCACGATTTCGCGCCGTTCCAAGCGATGGGTCGCCCCACGCGGGAGACCGTGCGTCGGATCACCCAGGCCTCCATCACACGCCACGGGGAGGAGCTGTGGGTCGAGATCGAGGCCACCGGCTTTCTCTACAAGATGGTGCGGCGGATCGTGGGCACCCTGATCCACATTGGGCAGGGCCAGCGCCCGCCCACCCTCATCCGCGAGATCCTGAAGAGCAGCAACTCCGCCAGCGTCGGTCCCACCGCCCCAGCCCAGGGCCTCACCCTCGTCTCGGTCAGCTATTAAATATACTTGACTATACAAGTATTGTATGATATATTTCTCTTGAGAGGAGGGGCAATGAAGGCGATTAGTCTGAAACTTGAAGATCGGCAGCTCAAATTGTTAGATCACGTCTCACAGGCAACCCACATTCCGAAATCTACGCTCATTCGGAAAGGGATTGATCTGGTGATCCAGCAAAGCAAAGAGGATGTCTTGTCGGTGGCGTTCCGTCGGGAAGTAGATGCCTTACTCCGAGAGGATCGCGAAGTCCTTCGGCGGCTCGCCAAGGCGTGAACTACCTCTATCCCAAACAGGTCCTCTACCTGTATCAGCAGATCATCGCCCAGAGTGGCAGCTCCCCAGGAGTCCGTGATGAGGGGTTACTGGAATCTGCGGTGTATCGCCCGCAGGCGTCTTTTGGTGGACAGGATCTCTATCCAGAGCTCTTCACGAAAACCGCAGCGCTTGGTCATTCGCTGATTCACAGTCACCCCTGTGTGGATGGCAATAAACGATTGGGGTTTGAGGCGATGCGGCTGATGTTGCGACTCAATGGCTATGACCTTCAAGCTTCCACCGAGGCCAAGGTGACCTTTGCGCTGGACATCGCCAAGGGGAAGTTCACTGAGCAGGGTATCGCCGACTGGCTCAAAGCGCACAGCCATCCCTATCAAAAATATCGTAACTAGCTATTTTTATTATAGTTATGAAGTATCAAATTTTTACCTCCTCCCCCTATCCTGCCTGCACCAGTAGCCTTACCGACCGGCGACTGGACCAACACCGACCAGCGCCTCCGCAATCGCTTGGGCAATTGATCTACCAGGAGTTAGAGATTCTCCTGAAGCATCTTGACAATCTGATGAAACAAATTATAATAGTAAGCTTATGACTACAACGGCGTTTTTGAATCCAGAGACAGCCCGGGCGCGGGGGCACTGGTACTTGGTGGACGCGGAGGGGCAGGTGCTTGGCCGTTTGGCCACCCAGGTGGCAGCGCTGCTCCGCGGGAAGTATGACCCCCTGTTTACGCCCCACACGGGGAGCGGCAATCACGTCGTGGTCATCAATGCGGCCAAGATTCGCGTGACAGGCAACAAAATGGAAGACAAAGTCTATGCGCGTTACTCTGGTTACCCTGGTGGTCTGAAGCGTCGCACGTTGGCGGAGCTGATGGCCAAGGATCCTACGGAACCCATTCGTCATGCGATCGCTGGGATGCTGCCGCACAGCCCGTTAGGTCGCGACTTATTGTCTCATGTGCACGTGTACGCAGGGCCGGAGCATCAGCATCAGGCCCAACAGCCGTCGCCAATTCGCCTCGGTGCGGTGACGATCGAAGGACTCCAATGCCCATGACCCAAGGCACAGGTCGTCGCAAGACCGCTGTGGCCCAAGTCTCGCTGATGCCAGGGGAGGGAGCCATCCTCGTCAATGCGCGACCCCTGGAGCAGTACTTTCCTCGCGAATTTCACCAGGTGCTCGTGCGTGAGCCCTTGCAAGCGGTCGGCGCCTTGGGGAAGATGAACGTCTCCGTGCGTGTGACCGGCGGTGGTTCGACGGGCCAGGCCGGGGCAGCGCGTTTAGGCATTGCCAGGGCGCTCCTGGAGACTGATCAGAGTTGGCGTCCGACGTTGCGAAAGTCAGGGTTCCTGACCCGTGATCCGCGGGCCAAGGAACGGAAAAAATACGGGCAGAAAGGTGCCCGTAAGCGGTTCCAGTGGACCAAGCGGTAACGGTTCCTGGGCGCCGCTAAAACCGACTTTCGCCGACCGCGTTCGTTCTGGAATGTGTCATGCATGCAAGCCTGTGTTGTCGACGGAAGTTGCGTTGACGGCATAGGCCTTTTCGTTTATACTACAGCCGCCTCTCGTTCAAGGAGTGATGACGTGCTTCGTGTCGGGATTGTGGGAGTAACCGGCTACGCTGGCGAGGAGCTGCTGCGGCTCCTGCTGCAGCATCCGGAGGTGGAGGTGACCTATGTGGCTGCCTCAGTGCGCGCGCAGCCGGCGGTGTCGGTTAGCGCCCTGTATCCGGATTTGCCGCGTGCGGTGCCGTTGTCCTGCGAGGCGTTTCAGCTGGAGCGCGCACAGCAGTTGTGCGAGCTGTGTTTCCTGGCCCTGCCGCATGGGGAGGCGATGAAAATCGTCCCGGCGCTGGTGCACGGGGACATGCGCGTCGTGGACTTAAGCGGCGATTTTCGTCTGCGCGATCCTGCGGCCTACGAGCAGTGGTACGGATTCCGCCATGCCTCGCCAGCGCTCCTGCGCGAGGCGGTGTATGGGTTGGCTGAGGTGTTCCGCGACGAGATCCGTCGCGCGCGGCTCGTGGCGAACCCTGGCTGCTACGCGACGAGTATCCTGTTAGGCGTGTTACCGCTCGGCTCGCGCCTGGTGACGCAGGGTCAGATCATCGTGGATGCCAAATCCGGGTTTAGCGGTGCAGGCCGCGAGGCAGGCAGGCGCTTTCGCAAGGAGGAACCAGGGAATCTGCGGCCCTACAAAGTGTTGACCGAGCATCCGCATCTACCGGAGGTGCGCCAGACGTTGGCGCGTGTCAGCGGCCATGAGCCATCGCTGCTATTGACGCCGCACATCGTGCCGGCGGAGCGCGGCTTGTTGAGCGCGATCTATGTCACCGGTCTCAGGCGGGATGGCCAGGAGGACCTGGTCTCCCTCTATCAGCAGCGGTATCACGATGAGCCATTCGTGCAGATGCTGACGGATCGCTGGCCATCGTTTCACGATGTGGTGCAGACCAACCGCTGTCTCATGGGGCTGCGACAGGCGGGGGAGACGCTCCTCGTCCTCAGCGCGCTCGACAACTTGCGCAAAGGGGCCGCCAGCCAAGCGATTCACAACATGAACCTGATGTGCGAGTTCGACGAGACAGCAGGGCTCACATGATCCCTGCAACGCGCGTACGCGTGTTCAAGGTCATGGTGAGCGGAGTCGAACCATGAGTGACCGTTGGATGCCTGGAGGTGTGACGGCTCCGCAGGGATTTCTCGCGAGTGGAACGTGGTCAGGAATCAAGCGCAACCGTCGGCCAGACCTGGCCCTCATCGTGGCCACCACACCAGCGGTGGCAGCCGGGTTGTTCACCATGAATCGGATCAAAGCTGCGCCGGTGCTGTTGGCTCAGCAACATCTCCGTCGAGGGCGCGCGCGGGCGATCCTGGTCAACAGCGGGTGTGCCAACTGTTTGACTGGTCGGCAGGGGTTGCGCGATGCGCGGACCGTCGCGTCCGCGGTGGCTCGTCAGCTCGCTCTGCCGCTCCACGATGTGTTGGTCGCCTCGACCGGGGTCATCGGCCGACGGCTGCCGGTGGCGCGCATCCTGCGGGCCGTGCCGCGGGTGGTTCAGCGCTTGAGTGCGCGGGGACATCGCGAATCCGCGTGGGCGATTCTGACCACGGATACGCATCCCAAGGAAGCGGCGCTCGAGTGGCCGCTGGGGCGTACCCGCGTTCGCCTCGGGGGCATGGCGAAAGGCGCGGGGATGGTCGCACCGCATCTGGCCACGATGCTGGCGTTTTTCACGACGGATGTGGCGATCAGTGCCCGGCTACTCCGACAGGCACTCCAGCAGGCGTGCGAGGCCAGTTTCCATCGCATCACCGTGGACGGCGACATGAGTACCAACGATACGGTCTTGATCTTGGCGAGCGGGCAGGCGGGCAATGCCCCGATCACCCGCGCGGGGGTCGCGTTTCATCAGTTTGCCGCGCACTTGACACGGCTGGCAGCGCAACTAGCACACCTCTTAGTCCGCGACGGGGAAGGGGCCACAAAAGTAGCGGCCATTCGCGTGATCCATGCCCGCTCGATTCGTGAGGCGGAACGCTGTGCCCGTCAAGTGGCCAACTCGCCTCTCGTCAAGACGATGCTGGCCGGGAGCGATGACAACGTCGGGCGGATCGTCGCGGCGGTGGGCGCCTCAGGAGTCCACGTGACGCCAGAGCGTCTGCGGGTCCTGGTGAACGGTCGTCTCATCGTGGCCGATGGACGTCAGCGACCGGCCCCACGGGCTGCCGTGCGTGCACTGATGCGCGCCGAGACGGTGCACGTCACGATTGATCTGCGTGCCGGGCAGGCCGCCACGCAGCTCTGGACGTGCGATTTGACCGAAGGCTACGTGCGGCTCAACGCCCGCTACACAACCTGAGATGATTGCGTCGAGCATCAAAAAAGCTGACATCCTCATCGAGGCGCTGCCCTACATCCGCGCCTTCCGCGGGAAGGTCATGGTCATCAAGTACGGCGGTAGTGCCCTCGGGGATGAGCAGGTGCTGCAGGGCGTGTTGGAGGATTTGGTGTTCCTCCATTACGTGGGTGTCCATGCGATCCTCCTCCACGGCGGTGGGCCGCTCATCACCGAACGCCTGCGCGCGCGTGGGGTCACCACCCACTTTGTGCACGGCCAGCGCGTGACCGACGCAGCGACGATGGCCGTGGTCGAGGAGACGTTGCAGGAACTCAACGGCATCCTGGTGCGTCGCTTACGGGCACTGGGGGCGACTGCCGTCGGCGGGCGTGAGTTCGGGATGACCGGCGTCCTGTGTGCCAGGCCACACGCGGCGACGGCCTCCTTGGGATTTGTCGGTGACGTCTCGCAGGTGCTGACCGGGAAACTCCGACGGGCACTGCACAAGGACCAGATGCCCATCGTGGCCCCCGTGGGCATCGGGCGCACGGGGGATCGCTACAACATCAACGCCGACCACGCTGCGTGTGCCGTGGCCTCGGCCTTGAAGGCGGAGAAGCTGGTGCTCTTGACAAACGTGCGCGGCATTTTGCGACACGAGGGCCAACCCGCATCGCTCATCCCGACGCTGTCGGCGGGAGAGGTGGCCAGTTTGATCCACCGTGGGGTCATTCACGGCGGGATGGTGCCGAAAGTCCAGGCGTGTGTGGCGGCGCTGCATCACGGCGTGCGCAAGACCCACATCATTCATGCGAAGATTCCGCATGCGTTGTTGCTGGAGATCTTCACGCAGCAAGGCATTGGGACCGAGCTGGTGCATTGAGGGTACACGGTGAACGGACAACGCGCATGAACCAACACACGCTGACCCTGGGGACGACGCACAACGTCCTGCAACGCTACGAGCAGTACGTGGCCCCGACGTATGTGCGCCAACCGCTGGTCCTGACCAAGGGCAAGGGGAGTCGCGTCTGGGACGTGGACGGGCATGAATATCTCGACCTGTTTCCGGGCTGGGGTGTGGGGCTGTTGGGCCACTGTCACCGCGCAGTCGTCCAGGCGTTGCGCAGTCAGAGTGGCAAGATCATGCATGTGCCGAATAATTTTCTGCATCCATTGCAGGCCACGTTGGCGCAGGCCATCGTACAGCACGCCTTCGACGGCAAAGTCTTTTTGGCGAACAGCGGCGCTGAGGCAATCGAGGGAGCCATCAAATGTGCCAGGAAGTGGGGGCAGGGACGCTTTGAGATCATCACGATGGAGCGCTCCTTTCACGGACGTACCTTGGCGGCGTTGGCCGCGACCGGTCAATCCAAGTATCAGGAAGGGTTTGCCCCGTTACCCGAGGGCTTTCGCACCGTACCGTTCAATGATCTGGAGGCAGTCAAGCACGCGATGACCACAAACACGGTGGCCGTTCTTGTCGAACCGATTCAGGGCGAAGGCGGCATTCGCGTCGCCTCGCGAGACTACCTCCAGGGACTGCGCCGGTTGTGTACTGAACGACAACTCCTCTTGATTATGGATGAAGTGCAAACGGGGATGGGACGCACCGGACGCTGGTTTGCCTATCAGCACGCTGAGATCGAACCGGATCTCTTGGTGTTAGCGAAAGGCTTAGGGGGTGGCTTTCCCATCGGGGCGCTGGTGATCCATCGTCGTCTTGGTGATGTCCTCGGTCCCGGCACGCACGCCGCGACCTTCGGCGGCAATCCCTTAGCGTGCGCGTGTGCCTTGGCCGTCTTCGACGCGATTGAACGCGAGGCGTTACTCGAGCGCGCCACCACGTTAGGGCGATTTCTCGTCGAGGAGTTGCGGACATTGCAATCACGCCATGCGGTCATCACCGACGTGCGCGGGGTGGGGCTGATGGTCGGTGTCGAACTCGCGGTACCGGGACAGCCGATCGTAGACGCCTGTCGTCAGCGTCGGGTGCTGATCAACTGTACACAGGAACGCGTGCTGCGCTTGTTGCCTGCGTTGACCGTCACCAAAACACAACTGATCCAAGGATTACGCATCTTAACAGCATCGCTGGTCGAGGGATGCCACGCATGAGGCCGAGCGTCCGACACTTCCTACGTCTGAGTGACTGGTCACCGGCGGCGTTGACGTCCCTGTTGGACGCTGCGCGTCAACTCAAACGCCAGCCCACGCCTCGGTCGCAACCGTTGCGGGGACAGGTGTTGGGGCTGTTGTTCCAAAAGCCCTCGATGCGCACCCGCGTCTCATTTGAAGTGGGCATGCTGCAGCTCGGTGGGCAGGCGCTCTATCTGGGGCCGCAGGATCTGCAGTGGGGCGTGCGCGAGCCGATCAAAGACGTGGCGCGCGTGTTGTCGCGCTACGTGGACGGGATCGTCGTGCGCACCTTTGCGCACAACGACGTGGAAGCATTCGCCCAGTACGCGACGGTTCCCGTGATCAATGGCTTAAGCGATCTGACCCATCCCTGTCAGGCCTTAGGCGATCTCCTGACGATTCGCGAGCACCTGGGTCGTCTGCGCGGGGTGCGCGTGGCCTACATCGGCGACGGGAACAACGTGTTGCATGCGTTGCTCGAAGGCTGCGCGCTGATGGGTCTGCCGCTGACGTATGCCACACCGCGCGGCTGTGCGCCGCAGCCGGCTGTGGTATCCGTCGCCCGCCGCCTCGCGCAGCGCACCGGCGTCCGCGTGGTCGGCTCGCACGATCCACGGCAGGCGGTGCGTGGGGCGGATGTGGTGTATACCGATGTGTGGACCAGCATGGGGCAGGAGGCCCACGCGCAGCGACGTCGTCGAGCCTTTCGCGGGTTTACGCTGTCGCCAGCGCTCCTCGCTCATGCGCGTCGCCAGGCGCTCATCATGCACTGCCTGCCGGCGCATCGGGGAGAAGAAATTACCGATGAGGCGATGGAGAGTCGTCGCGCGGTGATCTTCGATCAGGCGGAAAATCGGCTCCATGCGCAGAAGGCGCTCTTGGTGCGATTGCTGAAGCGAGGGTAACTCATGGCTCACGGACAACAGAAAATTATCTTAGCGTATTCCGGCGGATTGGATACCTCGGTGTGCTTGAAGTGGCTGCAGCTCCGCGGCTACGAGGTCATTGCCCTGTTAGCTGACGTCGGACAAGGAGAAAACCTGGCGCTCGCGAGACGCCGTGCGTTAGCGACGGGTGCCGCGCGTGTGCATGTGCTCAACGTCCAGCGCGAGTTTGTCGAGGAGTACGTCTTCCATGCGCTCAAGGCCCAGGCCGTGTACGAGGGCAAATATTTGCTCGCCACCGCGCTCTCGCGGCCGTTGATTGCCGCCAAGTTGGTTGACGTGGCTCATCGTGAGCGCGCCACCACTGTGGCGCACGGCTGTACCGGCAAAGGCAACGATCAAGTGCGATTTGAGGTGACGATTGCCGCCTTAGATCCGACGCTCAAGATTATTGCGCCAGTGCGCGAATGGGAACTCACGTCCCGCGCAGAGGAAATCGCCTTTGCCCAGCAGCATCGCATTCCCATCGAAGTCACCCAACGATCCCCCTACAGCATGGACCGCAACCTCTGGGGGACGAGTATCGAATGTGGCGTGTTGGAGGATCCGTGGCACGAGCCGCCGTCGGAGACGTATCGCTCCATCCGTCCGCCGGAACGCGCGCCGCGTCGGCCCACCTACCTCGAGATCGGTTTTACGCGAGGGGTGCCCACGCACCTGAACGGTCGTCGCGTGGCTGGTGTGCCACTGATCCAGCGACTGAGCGTCCTCGGGGCACGCTATGGCGTTGGACGGTCGGATCTGATTGAAGATCGTCTCGTGGGCATCAAGTCACGCGAGGTCTACGAAGCTCCAGCCGCCGCGATCCTGTATGAAGCCCATGCGGAGCTGGAACGGTTAGTCCTTGACCGGGAGCTGTTACACCTCAAAGAGCAGTTGGCCCTCAAGTACGCCCAGCTCATCTACTTTGGTCTGTGGTTTACGCGCGCGCGAGTCGCGCTCGATGCCTTCGTGGAAGCCACCCAACAGCACGTCAGCGGGACGGTCCGCGTGAAGCTCATGGCCGGTCGTTGTATGAGCGTGGGCCGTCGGTCACCGCAGGCGTTGTACCATCGGGAATTGGCGACGTATGGGGCTGGCGATGTCTTCCGTCAAGCGTGGGCGGAGGGTTTCATCCGGTTGTGGGGATTGCCCTATGAGGGGCAAGGGACCAGGGGTCAGGGGTCAGGGAAACGATGAAACTCTGGGGCGGTCGCTTTGCCACAGCGACGGATGAGGCGGTGGAACGTTTCACCCACAGCCTCGCGTTCGATCAGCGCTTAGCCACGTATGATCTGCGCGGATCCATCGCGCATGTGAAAACGCTGGTCAAGGCCCACGTGCTGACCCGTCGCGAAGGGACCCAACTCGTGCGAGCACTGACGCTGTTGCTCTCGCAAGCGGAGCGCGGCGTCATTGACCTCAATCCCCATGCGGAGGATGTGCACACCGCCATCCACGAGCTGCTGGAGCGCCAAGTGGGAGAGGTGGCCCGCAAACTCCACACCGCCAGGAGTCGGAACGACCAAGTCGCACTGGATCTTCGTCTCTATGGCAAAGCAGAAATCCTCCATGTGGAGACGCAAATCACACACGTGCAACGGGCACTCGTGCGCCTGGCCAAGGCCCATCAGGAGGTGCTCATTCCCGGCTACACGCATCTCCAGCGCGCCCAAGTGGTCTCACTGGCGCATCAGCTGCTCGCATACGTCGAGATGCTGCAGCGCGACTGCGACCGTCTGCAGGATGCCTGCGTGCGCGTGGATGTCTTGCCCACGGGTTCGGCGGCGTTGGCCGGCACGGCGATTCCGCTTGATCGCCAGTACCAGGCGAAGCTCTTGGGTTTTAGTCGGGTGAGTGACAACAGCATGGATGCCGTGAGCGATCGCGATTTTGTCGTCGAGCTGTTGGCCGCGTTGGCGATCCTGGGGATGCACTGCTCGCGCATCGCTGAAGACTGGATTCTCTGGTGCAGCATGGAATTTGGGTTGCTGGAGTTGCCCGATCGCTTTGCCACTGGCTCGAGCGCGATGCCTCATAAGAAAAATCCGGATGTGTTGGAGCTGATACGTGGCAGCACCGGCGCTCTCTACGGCGATCTCATCGCTGTGCTCACTATCCTCAAAGGGCTGCCCCTGACCTACAACCGCGATCTGCAACACGACAAACGCGCCCTGTTTGAGGCGTGCGACCTGACGCGCCAGAACTTAGCCATCTTGGAGCGCCTGATTCCCCATCTGCGCGTGCGTCGCGAGCAGGCTGCGCGGTTGGTCAGCGATCCTCGCTTGATGGCGACGGAGCTCGCCGAGCAGTTGGTCAGCAACGGTATGGCGTTCCAGGAGGCGCATCGAGCGGTCGGTGAACTCGTACGGCTGGCTGAGCAGCAGGGACGCGCGTTGACTGATTGGTCGTTGGCAGAACTCCAGCAGATTGCCCCCGCCATAGACGAGGAGGCGGTGCAACTCTTTGACCCCTTGAGAGCGGTGCAGATGAAACAATCGAGTGGTAGCACGAACCCTGTGCTGGTACAGCGCGCCATTGCGCGGTGGGAACGTGCGTTGGGAACACGGTAACCATGCATCACTTTAAGTACCGCCATAATCAGCTCTGCTGCGAAGGGGTGAGCGTCCAGGCCATTGCCGAGGCCGCGGGAACGCCGGTCTACATCTACAGTGCGCAGACGCTGCTCGATCACTACACGCGCCTCGTGCACGCCTTCCGGAGCATTGCACCCCTGGTCTGTTTTTCTGTCAAGGCGAACTCGAATCTGGCGGTCTTGCGGACGCTGGTCAACGCGGGTGCAGGACTCGATGTCGTCTCCGGTGGAGAGCTCTACAAGGCCCTGCGCGTGGGCTGCGATCCCCAGCGAATCGTGTTTGCCAGCGTCGGCAAAACGGAACACGAGATTCGCGAAGCGCTTCGTGTGGGCGTGCTCCTCATCAACATCGAGTCGGCCGCGGAGCTGGCTGAGGTCGAGCGCCTCGCGGCCCAGTTGGGCAAGCGCGCGGCCGTGGCGTTGCGGATCAATCCTGGGGTGGAGGTGGAGACGCATCATTTCATCATGACCGGCGCGCATGGCCACAAGTTTGGCATGGATCCTGACACGGCCGAAGCGCTGCTCCGTGACCATGCTCGCTTTCCGCATCTCGACATCAAGGGACTGCACCTGCACATCGGTTCGCAGATCACCGAGGCGAAGCCATTTGTGGAAGCGATCACGCGCGTGAGTCTCCTCGTCGAGCAAGCGGTTCAACTGGGTGTCGGTTTGGAGTACCTCGACATTGGAGGCGGGTTGGGTATTGTCTATCGCGAGGAGGAGAAGCCCCAGACTGCGAAAGAATTTGCCCAAGCGGTGCTGCCCTTGCTGAAACAGATGCAGCTCAAGGTGATCTTAGAACCAGGACGGTTCATCGCCGGAAGCGCTGGTGTCTTAATCACACGGGTGTTGTACCTCAAAGAGACAGCCCAGAAGACATTTGTCGTTGTGGATGCCGGCATGAATGACTTCATCCGCCCAGCGCTGTACGGGGCCTACCACGACATTCAGCCTGTCGTCGCAGACGCCGCGCCCCAGCAGGAGATGGTCGCCGATGTCGTGGGCCCTGTCTGCGAGACTGGGGACACGTTTGCAAAGGACCGGAAGCTGCCGGTGGTGAACACCGGCGCACTCTTGGCTATCATGGGCGCTGGGGCCTACGGATTTACGATGGCCTCACAGTACAACTCGCGACCCAAGCCGGCTGAGGTCATGGTGCGCGGGGAGAAATATTTCGTCGTGCGACGACGGGAAAAACTGCAAGACTTGATCCGGCAGGAAGTCATCCCCCAGGAGCTGTGGCAGTGACCGCGATCACCGTGCCCTTCACCAAAGTCGTCGGAGCAGGCAACGATTTTGTCGTTGTGGACAATCGCCGACGCCGCTTCCGGCGATTCGCCCCGCTCGCCCGCTGGGCCTGCGACCGACGGCGTGGCATCGGCGCGGATGGCTTGGTGGTGGCGGAGCGCTCACGACGCGGCGATCTACGGATGCGCATCTTTAATCCCGATGGGTCCGAGCCAGCGATGTGCGGGAATGGGGCACGGTGTGTAGCACTCCATGCGTATCAGGCGGGGTGGGCTCGGCGGCAGATGGCCATCGAGACGCGCGCTGGCATCCTGGCGGCGCATGTGCTCAACGGGACACGGGTTCGTCTGCGGATGCCTCAGCCACGGTCCTTTGCGCAACAGACACTGCGAGTGCGCGGTCGCTCGTCTCAGGTGGCGACGGTGACGGTCGGTGTCCCTCATGCCGTACTGGTGGTGCCCGACGTCGCGCACGTGGATGTGCTGGGCTTGGGCCGCGCCCTCCGGTGCCATCGGCACTTCGCTCCGCAGGGTACGAACGTGGATTTCGTCCAGGTGGGACGCAGCACTGTGCGTCTGCGCACGTACGAACGCGGCGTGGAGCAAGAAACCCTGGCCTGCGGCACGGGTGCCACGGCCACCGCAGCGATTCTGTGGAAATATTATCACCGACGATCACCGGTGCGCGTGGTGACCCAGAGTGGCGAAACACTCTGCGTGCGATTTCAGGCGGACACGTCAACCATCCAGGAGATCTCCTTGGAAGGACCGGCCCGCGTCGTGTTTTCTGGGCGTTTGATGTGGAGGGAGGGTTAAACGATGGTGCGCTTTCGAGGTTCCATGGTCGCGTTGGTCACACCGTTTCGACAGGGGCGTGTGGATGAAGCGGCCCTCCAGTCGTTGGTTGAGCGCCATGTGACCGCGGGCACCGCCGCGCTGGTGCCGTGTGGCACGACAGGCGAATCAGCGACGCTCTCGCATGCCGAGCATGAACGCGTGATTGCGCTCGTCATCCAGGCCGCCCGCGGCAGAATTCCTGTGATCGCCGGCACAGGGTCCAACAGCACTGCCGAGGCCATTCGCTTGACCCAACACGCGCAGCGTGCCGGCGCGGATGGGGCGCTGCTCATTGCGCCCTACTACAACCGCCCCACGCAGCAGGGGTTGTACCTGCACTTTCAGGCCATCGCTGAGGCGGTGGAGTTGCCACTCATCCCCTACAACATCCCGTCACGGACGGGTGTGAACCTGGAGCCTGAGACGGTGGCGCGGCTGGCTCAGTTGCAGGGGATCGTGGGCATCAAAGAGGCGAGTGGCAACCTGGAGCAGATGAGTCGCATCGTCGAGCTCTGCGGCAAGTCCTTTGCGCTGATTTCAGGCGATGACAGTCTGACGTTACCCGTCCTGGCGATTGGTGGCGTTGGCGTCATTTCCGTCGCTGCGAACATCGTGCCACGCGATGTGGCCGCACTCGTGGGTGCGTTTGAGCAGGGGCAGATGCAGGAGGCACGCACCTGGCATCAACGATTGCTGCCGCTCGTCAAGGCCCTGTTCCTCGAGACGAATCCGATTCCGCTGAAAACCGCGATGGGCCTGATGGGGATGATTGATCCAGAGCTGCGACTGCCGCTCTGTGGGATGAGTGCAGCGAATCACGGCAAGCTCCACGCCGCGTTGGAAGCGTACGGACTGCTCAAAGGTGGCAAGCCGGTCACGCGCAGCGTCTCGGCGCGGCCTGCGCGAGCGAGGACGCGATGAGCCACCGTCTGCAACGGGTGATCGTCAGCGGTTGCTGTGGCCGCATGGGCAGTCGGTTGATCACGCTCCTTCGGCAGACACCAGCATGGCGCTTGGCCGGAGCGGTTGAATCACCAACGCATCCCTCGGTGGGGCAGGATGTGGGCGAGTGCCTGGGGCAGGGCTCGCTGGGTGTGCGGATCACCGCAGACATCACCTCGATCGCTCAGCGAGGGGCTGTGCTCATCGAGTTTTCCACGCCGCACGCCACGACGGCCCACGCCACGACTGCGGCGCGCCTGCGCTGTCCCATGGTGATCGGCACCACAGCGCTCAGCGACACACAGCTCGCCGTGATCCGTCGCGCGAGTCGCAGGATTCCCATCGTGGTGTCACCGAACATGAGCTTAGGAGTGAATGTGCTCTTCCAACTCGCCGTGCAAGCCGTCCGCGCGTTGGGCGATGGCTACGACGTTGAAATCGTGGAAACACACCACGCGGGTAAGCGCGATGCGCCGAGCGGCACCGCCAAGCGGCTGGCACACCTGCTGGCGACCGCGCGCCACCGCGATCTCCGACGTGTCGGCGTGTATGGCCGTCGCGGTGACCAGCCGCGGCGGTCGCATCGCGAGATCGGTATCCATGCGATTCGCGCTGGCGATGTCATCGGCGATCATCAGGTCATCTTTGCCACGCCAGGGGAGCGGGTGGAATTGGTGCATCGAGCCTCCTCCCGTGATGCGTTCTTGTACGGCGCCCTCCAGGCAGCGCGCTTTGTCGTCGGCAAGCCGCCGCGGCTCTACGACATGCAGGATGTCTTGGGATTGACGCGCAGGCGATGAGTCCTCTGGCACGACGCCTCCGACAGTTACCGCCGTACCTCTTTGTCGAGCTGGATCGCGCCAAGCGCGCCGCGCTCGCGCACGGACAGGATGTGATTGATCTCGGCGTGGGTGATCCGGATCAGCCGACGCTGCCGCCCATCGTCGAGCACGCCTGCCAGGCGGTGCGCGATCCGGCGACACACCGGTATCCGCTGAATCGTGGGCTGCGGGCGTTTCGCGACGCGATTGCCGCATGGTATGCGCGGCGGTTTGGCGTCACCCTGGATCCCGAGACAGAAATTCTCCCGTTGCTCGGTTCGAAGGAAGGGCTGGTCCATGTCCCGCTGGCACTGCTCAATCCGGGCGACGTGGCGCTGATACCTGATCCGTGTTATCCCGCCTATCGCAGCGGCGTCTTCCTCGCTGGCGGTCAAGTCGTCAACCTCCCCCTACAACCTGCCAACGGATTTTTCCCTGATGTGACAGCGATTGCGACATCAGCCGTGCGACGGGCGAAACTCCTCTACCTCAACTATCCCAACAATCCCACCGCCGCCATCGCCGAGGCGCACCAGTTCGACGCGGCCATTCGGTTCGCCACGCGACATCGGCTCACCATCATTTCAGATCTGGCCTACTCCGAGCTCGCCTTCGAGGGCGTTCGTCCACCGAGCCTGTTGCAGCGGCCCGGTGGCAAGCGCGTGGGGATGGAGTTCCATTCGTGCTCCAAGACGTTCAACATGACCGGCTGGCGACTCGGCTGGGCCTGTGGCAATGCGCGCCTGATTGCAGCGCTCGCGCACCTCAAGTCGCATGTGGACTCGGGTGTATTCTCCGCCATCCAACAGGCGGGCTGTACGGCGTTGCAGCTCGACGAGGCGACGATCGCCACGCAGTGCCGACGTTATCAGGAGCGGCGCGATGTGCTGCTGGAGGGACTGGCGCGGTTGGGGTGGCAGATTCCGAAACCGAAGGCCACGTTTTACGTCTGGGCGCGCGTGCCCTTTGGGAGTTCGCGCACCTTTGCCCGACGTGTCTTGACGCAGGCGCAGATCGTAGTCACTCCTGGCGTTGGCTTTGGCCCAGCAGGGGAGGGGTACGTTCGCATGGCCCTGACCGTCAGTCGCGAACGCCTCCTCGAAGCGGTCGAGCGGTTTCGAAAGGTGCTGGCATGATCGCCTACATCGGCCTGGGTTCTAACGAGGGGGATCGCGTCCAGATGATTTCACAGGCGGTGGCTCAGTTGCACCGGACACCCGGGGTGCACGTGACGCAGCTCTCGTTGTTGCGCGAATACGACGCGGTGGGGGGACCTCCGCAGGATCCGTTTGTGAATGCCGTCGTGGCGGTGGACACCACCCTCAGTCCCCATGCCTTATTGGCAACGCTGCAGCAACTTGAGCGCGCGTTAGGACGACGGCCGAGTCCCGTCCGCTGGGGACCGCGTGTCATTGACTTGGATGTGCTCCTCTACGGGGATGCGGTCATCCATGACGAGCACCTCACCGTGCCGCATCCTCGCCTCCACGAGCGCCAGTTTGTCCTCGAGCCCCTGGCGCAACTCGCCCCTGCTGTGATGCATCCGGTCCTGCGGCAGAGCATCCGCGACCTCCTCCACTCACTGTGCGCATCATCCGATCCGTCCGTCGTCTGAGTCAGCTCGCCCAACGGTGGCGTCGGCAGGGCCAGACCATCGGGTTCGTCCCCACGATGGGGGCGTTTCACGAGGGTCATCGGTCGCTCATGCGACAGGCCCGACGAGACAATGACCGGGTGGTCGTCAGTCTGTTTGTCAATCCCTTACAGTTTGGTCCCCACGAGGATTACGCGCGCTATCCGCGCCCCTTCCGTCAGGACTGCGCGATCGCTCACGCTGAATCGGTGGACGTGTTATGGGTCCCCACCCGCCAAGGGATGTATCCACGCGGCCACGCCACGCGGGTGGAAGTCCTGCGGTTGGGGGAGCCCCTCTGTGGACGATGGCGTCCAGGACACTTCCGCGGTGTCGCCACCATTGTGGCCAAGCTCTTCGGCATCGTCCAACCCCATCGTGCGTACTTCGGGCAAAAAGATGCGCAGCAAGTCATCGTCATTCGTCGCATGGTCAAGGATCTCCATTGGCCTGTGACGCTCCGTGTCTTACCGACGGTCCGCGAGCGCGATGGGCTCGCGTTGAGCTCGCGCAATGCGTCGCTCACCGCGCAGCAGCGACAGCAGGCGCGCCAGCTCTTCCAGGCACTCTCCTTGAGTCGTCGTCTGATGCGCGCCGGCGAGCGTCGTGCCTCACGCGTGCGCCAACAGACCCTCGCTTTCCTCCGTCGGACTCCTGGCGTGCGCGTGGAGTACGTCGAGCTGGTGGATCCTCGCACCTTGCGGCCACTCCGACGGCTCCAAGGGTCAGTCCTCGTCGCCGTGGCCGCCTGGGTGGGGCGGACACGCCTTATTGACAACCTCGTCGTGCACGTGTAGAATAGCGACGATGCAACGGTTCGTCTGCAAATCCAAGATTCACGCAGCGACGGTCACCGACGCCAATCTGCGCTACGAGGGGAGCATCACCATTGACGCCAAACTCCTCGATGCCGCGCAGATTCGCCCCTACGAACAGGTGCAGGTGGTGAACCTCAACAACGGCTCCCGCATCGAGACGTATTGCCTGTCAGGACCGTCGGGTTCAGGGACCGTCTGCATGAATGGACCAGCCGCCCGGCGGGCAGCGATCGGCGATCAGGTCATCATCATCTCGTATGCCATGATGAGCGACCAAGAGCTCGCGACGCATCATCCGACGGTCGTCTTCGTGGACGCACGGAATCAACTGCAGCAGGTCACAACGTATGGTGACGATCACTTCCGTTCTCGACCGCAAACCGTCAGCCCGTCTCGACGATCGCGCGCGGCTCGCTGACTCCATCCGCGCCCTCAAGCAGGAACGAGGGGCGGTGATTGTGGCGCACAACTACCAAGCGGGCGAGATTCAAGACGTCGCCGATTTCATTGGCGATTCCTTGAAACTCGCGCAGTACGCGCGTACGGTGCGGGAGGAGATCATCCTCTTCTGCGGTGTGTACTTCATGGCCGAAACGGTGGTCCTGCTGTGCCCGACGAAAACGGTCCTCGTCCCTGATCTCGCCGCCGGTTGTTCGCTCGCTGACATGGTGACCGCCGAACAGGTGCGCGACTGGAAAGCGGCCCATCCCGCGGGCGTGGTCGTCGCCTACGTCAACACCTCCGCCGCCGTGAAGGCGGAGTGTGATCTCTGCTGCACCTCCGCGAACGGTGTGGAGGTGATTCAGAGTATTCCGCCTGAGACCGAGATCTTGTTCATCCCGGATTTCTACCTCGGCTCCTACCTGAAAGCGCAGACGAAGCGCCACACCATGCAGCTCTGGAAGGGCTACTGTCCGGCGCATGTGGCCATCACCCCCGAGGGCGTGGACCGCCTCCGCGACAGCTATCCCGAAGCGGAGTTCCTCATGCATCCAGAGTGCGGGTGTCTGACCAAGTCCATGGCGCTGGCCGATCGCATTCTCTCGACGGATGCGATGGTCCACTATGTGAAGCAATCGCCCGCGCAGGAATTTATCATCGCGACCGACGTCGGTATTCTCTACCGGATGCGGAAGGAAAATCCCACCAAACGGTTTTATCCGGCGAGCGATGCCGCCTCCTGCCAGCACATGCGGAGGAACACTTTGGACAAACTGGTGCAGTCCCTGATTCATCTGGAGTATCGCGTGACGGTGGATCCGGCCGTGGCCGAGCGAGCGCGCCAACCCATCGAGCGCATGCTCGCCCTCGCGGTGTAAAGGAGCTTAAGGTCCGAACGACCCTCCCGCATGTTCTGGCGACGTCCCCACCCCTGGCCTGTGCCGGTTGGACTGGTCGGGTGTGGCGCGATTGGAACAACGTTAGCGCGCCACCTCGATACCCGATTGGCGGATCGGTTCCGCGTCGTGGCGATCACCGACGTGGTAGCGACGAAGGCCGCGCACTTGGCTACGCTCCTGACCAGTCGTCCGGCGGTCCTGGCCCTGACGCCGCTCATCCAACGCGCCCGCCTGGTCATCGAAGCCGCCGCAGCGTCGGTCGCCTTCCATATCGCGCAGCAAGCCCTCGAGGTCGGCCGGGACGTCCTGGTGATGAGCGTGGGAGGATTGTTGGGACGGCACGACACCCTGCAGGCCCTGGCCCAAGCGCACCGATGTCGCTTACTCATTCCCAGTGGGGCGCTCTGTGGGTTGGATGGGGTCAAAGCGATGCGCAGCGCTGACATTCACCGTGTCACCCTCACGTCCCGCAAGCCGCCGGCAGCCTACGCGGATGCGCCGTTTGTCTGCGAACGGCATCTGAAGCTCACGGACCTCGTCGAGGAGACGACGATTTTTGAGGGCTCAGCGCACGAGGCCGTGATCGGCTTTCCGCAGAACGCGAATGTGGCGGCGACCTTAGCGCTCTGTACCGGGCGGCCCGACGCCGTGCGCGTGCGGCTCATCGCCGCCCCTGCGGCGCAGGCCAACAGTCACGAAGTGTGTGTGGAAGGGAGCTGGGGCCGTCTGACCGCGCGGTTGGACAGTCAGCCCTCGGCCACCAATCCCAAGACGAGTGAAGCCGCCATTGCCTCAGCGCAGGCATTGCTGGAAGGGCTGTTCGCTGCCCAGCAGATTGGCACGTAACCGCAAGCGCATGAGAGGAGGTGAGTGCCCGTGGCAGAAAAAGTAGCAAAGGTGGGTATTCGGAAACAACAGGGATACCTGTACTTTGTGGATCGGCAGGGAGACATCTCCCGCGCACGGATGGCTCGTGGTGGCCGTCGGCGCAGCCGTCGTCGGAGGTAAGACCCGACCCACGGTACTGACCAAGGGCAAGCTCTCGTCTGGAGTGCGCGGAGAGTTTGCCCTTGTGTTTTGTGTCACCCCACCCGTTGAGTCCGACGCTCCTTCGCGCTATACTGTGCCTATGCCCCTCGCGGATCGTGATGGACAGACCAGCGGTGTGATTCGCATCCGCGGTGCCCGCGTCCATAACCTCAAAAACATTGATCTGGACCTCCCGCGCCATCGGTTGATTGTGGTCACGGGTCTCTCCGGCTCGGGCAAGTCCTCGCTGGCCTTCGACACCCTCTACGCCGAAGGGCAGCGTCGCTACGTCGAAAGCCTCTCCGCCTACGCCCGCCAGTTCTTGGAGCAACTCGACAAGCCCGATGTCGAGGCGATTGAAGGCCTGCCGCCAGCAATCGCTATCGAGCAGCGCACCGCCGGGGCCAATCCGCGGTCCACCGTCGCCACCCAGACCGAAATCTACGACTACCTGCGACTCCTGTTTGCGCGTGTGGGCACGCCACACTGTCCGCAGTGCCGACGGCCCATCGTCCGGCAGTCCGCGCAAGAAATGGTGATGCAACTGGAGCGCTTACCCCGCGGTCAGGAGCTGACGATCTTCGCACCCGTCGTGCGCGGACGGAAAGGGGAGTTCCACGACCTCTTCCGTCAGCTCAAACGCGAGGGCTTCGTGCGGTTGCGCGTGGATGGGGTCGTGCGCGAGCTCGAGGAGCCGATCACTCTGGACAAACAGAAGCCGCACACCATCGAGGTGGTGGTGGATCGCGTACCGAATGATGCTGCAGAAAAAAGCCGCATCACCGAATCGGTGGAAACGGCGCTGCGCGTTGGCAAAGGCATCGTGATCGTCAGTTCAGCGTCAAGCGTTCAGCGCTTGCCTCTCCGAAGCTCTGTTTCACTAACGCTGGGCAGAGCGAAGGAGGGTTCAGCGAAAATCGTCCAGCGACCACCGTCCAGCGGCAAGACGCAGAACGCTCAACGGTCCTCGCTGAACGCCCAACGCCCCCGGCCCGACCGGGGCGGGCGAACGCCGAACGAATTGATCTTCAGCGAGCTGTACGCGTGCCCGACGTGCAGCGTGAGCCTCGACGAGCTGTCCCCGCGCGTGTTTTCCTTCAATTCACCCTACGGGGCGTGTCCCACGTGTGCTGGCTTGGGCACGCGGGTGGAAATTGACCCTGAGCTCATCGTCCCTGATCCCTCGCTGAGCATCCGTGACGGCGCGATTCACCCCTGGCGACGTGGAGGCCGGTATATCGTGCTCTACTACCGCTGGCTCCTCCGCGAGGCCGCGCGAGCCCTTGGGTTTAGCTTGGATGCACCGTTTCAGCAATTACCTGCACGCATTCAGAAGGTCATCTTGTACGGGTCCCCACCAGGCGATGAGAAACGGTTTGAGGGCGTCATTCCCAATTTGGAGCGCCGCTTCCGTGAAACGGAGAGCGAATTCGTCAAACATGACATTGCCAAGATCATGAGCATCCTGCCGTGCCCAGCGTGTCATGGGCATCGGCTCAAACCCACCAGCTTGGCCGTGACGGTGCAGGGGCACTCCATTATGGACGTCACCCGTCTCTCGATCGCCGAGGCACTCACGTTGTTTGAGGCACTCCAACTCACACCCATGCAGGCGCAGATCGCGCACCATGTGCGCAAGGAGATCATCCAGCGGTTGCATTTCCTCCTCGAAGTCGGCCTCGACTATCTCACGCTCGATCGCAGCACCAGCTCACTCTCTGGCGGCGAGGCGCAACGCATTCGCTTAGCCACGCAAGTCGGCTCTGGCCTGGTCGGCGTCCTCTACATCTTGGATGAGCCCTCGATTGGACTGCATCAGCGCGACAACCGCAAGCTCCTCGATACCCTGGTGCGCCTGCGCGAGCTTGGGAACACCGTCGTCGTCATTGAGCACGATGAGGAGACGATCCGTCGCGCCGACTACATCGTAGACTTAGGGCCTGGCGCGGGCAAGCACGGAGGCGATGTCGTGGCCTGTGGGACGCTGGAAGACATCACGCGCGCCCGCCAGTCGTTCACCGGCAAGTATCTCACCGGCGAGTTGGCGATCCCGGTGCCGCGGACACGTCGCCCGTGGCAGGGACGGCCGGTCCTCCGCATCGAGGGAGCCGCTGAGCACAATCTCAAACGCATCACCGTCGAGTTCCCGCTCGGCGTGTTCGTGTGTGTGACCGGCGTCTCCGGCTCAGGGAAATCCACGTTGGTGGATGACATCCTGTACCGCGCCTTGGCTCAACGGTTCTACCACAGCCGCGAGAAACCGGGCCAACACCAGGCGATCCGCGGCCTCGAGCACATTGACCACGTGATCGTCATTGATCAATCGCCCATCGGCCGCACGCCGCGTTCCAACCCCGCGACGTACACGGGCACCTACAGTCTGATACGCGATGTCTTTGCCGTGACGCCTGAAGCGAAAGTGCGCGGTTTTCGCCCAGGCCGGTTTAGCTTCAACGTCAAGGGCGGCCGGTGCGAGGCGTGCGCCGGCGATGGGATCAAACAGATCGAGATGCACTTCCTCCCCGATGTCTACGTCACCTGCGAAGTGTGCAAGGGCAAACGTTTTAATGAACAGACGCTCCAGGTGCAGTACAAAGGCCACTCCATTGCAGAGGTGCTGGCGATGACCGTCGAGGAAGCGCTCCAGTTCTTTGCGGCGCATCCCGCCATTCGCGCCAAACTCCAGACGATTGCCGACGTGGGCCTCGGTTACATCGAGCTGGGCCAGTCAGCCACGACGCTCTCGGGCGGGGAGGCGCAGCGTGTCAAACTGGCCAAAGAACTCTCCAAGCGCAGCACGGGCCGCACGCTCTATCTCCTGGATGAGCCGACGACCGGTCTCCACGTGGCCGATATCGCCAAACTCCTCAACGTCCTCCACGCGCTGGTGGCTCAGGGCAACACCGTCGTCGTGATCGAGCATAACCTCGAAGTCATCAAAACCGCCGATTACCTGATTGATCTTGGGCCCGAAGGCGGTGCCGCAGGCGGTGAGGTGGTCGCGACGGGCAGTCCTGAAGAGGTCGCGCGCGTGGCCCGCTCGTACACGGGCCAGTTCCTGCGCGCCACCTTGCGTAAGTCGCCGCGCACACCGGCGCCACCGGCACGCGCGTCGCGGGGCGAGCCGTCGCGCAACGTCCTCTTCGAAGGGGCGCGCTGATGCCGCGTGTGTTCGTCTGTCTCGTGGGAGTTCTGACACTCATGATGCCGCTCGCCACCGCGCAGGCGGCGACGCTGCAGGAGGCGCAGCAACTCCTCGCGCACGGCCAGTTCGATGCTGCGCTCCAGGCGGCGGAGGAGCTGTTGCGTGCCGAGCCAGTGGGGGTGCAGCGGCTAGAGATGCAACTCGTCCGCGGGGCAGCGCTGGTATCGCTGCATCGTTTTGCGGAAGCGGAAGAGGTCTTGCAACCGCTCGCGGCCTCGGCGATTTCCGCGACGGTGCGCGAGCAGGCGATGTATTACTTCGCTGACAACGCCTACCGCCAGGGCGACTATGCGGTAGCGATCGCGCGCTACCAAGACATCATCGCCCCCCACGGGACAGGGCGATGGCAGTCTCTCGCGCAAGTGGGCCTGGGCTGGGCGTACTACCATCAAGGGCAGTGTCAGGAGAGCTTCGCGGCCTTCGAGGCCTTGCGTCGCTCAGGGCCATCGGGCGTGTTGCGCGGCGCGGAGCTGTATGCGCTGGGCGACTGCGCGCGGCGCTTGACTCGGCCCACCGACGCGATTGACGCCTTGCAGCAGATCCTCAGCGATCCGCTGGATCCGTGGAACGATGAAGCGCTCCTGGCGTTGACCGAGCTGTTCCTGACCCAGCGACGCTTCGATGAGGCGCGTGCCACGTGCGCACAGGGCCTGCGGGATTTTGCCACGAGCCCGCTCCTCCCCGGGTTTCGGCTCTATGCCGGGCAGCTCGCGCTCGAAGCGCAGGATGTCGTCCGCGCGGCGGAGCAGTTCGAGTTGGTCCTCACACAGCATCCCGAGTCGCCCCATCTGGTGCCTGCCCTGATCGGCCTGGGCGATGTGGCATTTGATACCGGCCGGTTCGACGGCGCCGTCACCTACTACCATCGCGCCCTCCTGCACGCGCCGCAAGGCCCGTATGCGCCGTATGCCCTGTGCCAACAGGCCCACGCCGTGTTTAACCAAGGACACTGGCGCACCGCGCGCCTGCTCTATGAGCAGCTCTTGACGCAATATCCCCACACGCCCTGGCAGGCAGAGGCGCGGTTCCGCCTGGGCGAGACCTGGCTTGCCGACAGTAACGCGGCCAAGGCCATTGAGCAGTTCGCCCTCATCGTGCAGCAGGCGCCGCAGAGTCCCTGGGCAGGGCAGGCGCAGTTGGCCTGGGCGGATGCGCTGTTCCAGGCCGAGCAGTGGGAGGAGGCCTATCGCACCTACCAACTGGTCGTGGAGCGCTACGCCTCGCAAGGGGAGTTGGCAACGAAGGCAGCGGTGCGCCAGGCCTTGTGTCTGGCGGCGCGTGGGAATCGCGACCAAGCTCGCCAGGAGCTGCAGGCCCTGTTGACCCCAACGCTTCCACCAGCCGCCGCGACCGAGGTGCATCTGGCCTTGGTCCGCTTCGCGATCGAGGAGGAAGATCTCGCCACCGCTACTCAGCAGCTTCAGGCAGCCGAACCGCTCGCGCACGGTTCGCCTTTGGAGGCAGACGTCCTGTTTTGGCAAGGGTGGCTGGCTTTCCAGCAGCGACAGTGGGAACAGGCCCTGGCCGCCTGGGAACGCCTACAGACACAACATCCAGCCAATCCACGGGTTATCGAAAGCCGCTCAGGGTGGCTTCTGGCCCTGCTCCACGTCAAAGGGATCGAGCCCGCACTGGAGGCACTGGAGACCCTGGGACAGACCCGTCCTCGAGAGGAACTGCTGGCCGTCGGCCGCGCGGTGGGCACGACGCTACGTGAAGAAGGACTTGCGCAGGAGGCGATTCAGGTGTATACCTTCCTTACCTCCCGCGTGCCGGTGGCGGAGCAGGCCGAATGGCTGTTCCTGCTGGGCGAGTTGCACGAAGAGCTGCGTCGCTTTGAGGAGGCGGTCACGATGTACCGGCGCGCGATGGGCCAGCACCCGGAGGAGGAGATCGCCTTGCGCAGTGCGATGGCGGCCGCGCGGGTGTTGGAGCACACCGAACGCGCCAGCGAAGCCATCCAGCTCTATCGTCAGGTGGCGCGGAGTGCCAGTCGTGCATCGCTGGTGGCGTTGGAACGACTCAAAGAGCTAGAGACGACTCGATGATTACCGAGATCGGCATTGTCGCTGGAGAAATCTGGCATTTCCTCGACGAGCACGGGCCATCCACGCTCACCGCCCTCGTCACAGGGCTTGAGCGCCCGCGCGAGTGGGTCTTGATGAGCCTGGGGTGGCTCGCTCGCGAGGGCCACGTCATCGTGCGGCAGCAGGCGCAGGAGTACCACGTCGAGCTCCGCCAGCCGTCGTGAGCCGTGC